>DAIEHR010000007.1 GCA_027353465.1 Acetobacteraceae bacterium
TGCTGGTTCCGATTTTCGCCAACGGTTTGCGCGCGATCGGTATCGTATCGCTCGGCTATGTCCTGGGCAGCGCCCAGGCGGCGGCGACCGATCATGTGCTGTATGGCTGGATATTCTTCTCGTTGGTGATTCTGCTGCTGATCGCGCTGGGCCTGCCATTCCGGCAGGATGAGATTTCGACGCGCGTCGCCTCGCTTCCCCCCCGTGACAATCGGCCGGCGACGTCCATGCGCACCGTTCTGGCAATTGCCCTGGGCGCCGTGGTGGTCGCGGCGATCGGCCCGGCGATTACCGGGGGGCTGGCAATGATTTTGGGCCCCGCGTCCGCTCCCGCGAGCATTGCCATTGGGCCGGATTGCTCGGTAGAGCCAAGCCCCGCCGACGAAGATCGGCCGGTTCACCGGCAGCGGGTTTCATGCGGCGGTGTTTCGATGGACATGGCCTGGGTAGCGTTTCCGCCCCGGTCCACCGCCGGGCCGTTGATGGCCGCACGCCGTCGAATGGCTTCGACCGCTATCACAGCGGAAGATTTCAGCCAATTCTGGCTTAACCCAGGCGATGGCAAGACAAGTGCCTGGGACATCATGAGCGCGGCGGATCCCGGCTACGTCGTGGCGGTTTCCATCTGGGTCGGGGGCAAGCCCGTCCGTCCCGGCCTGAAGATGCGCCTGCATATGGCCCTGAGCAGTCTGTTCGGATCGTCCTACGCGCCGATGGTCCTAGCCGTCACCCCTGTGTTGGATTGGAGCAAGGGAACCGGCGTGACCATGCGATCAGCGGAGGAGTTGCTGACCGGGTTTTTGACGTCGCATCCTGCGCTAGACCAAACCGTCGGAAAACTCTCCGCCGTTCGGTAAGGCAAGCAGTCCTTCTGGTCAGGAAGTCCGAGGAGTCGCTTGAGTCACGATTTTCGACCCCAGGCAACGATCGGCGCTTGGGGAGTAACGGGCTAAGCGAGGCTAACCCGTGGACAAGATCCACATGCTCTGTTTTGGGAAAAGCCGAGTTAATCAGCGGCGCTTTGACGTGGGCTTTGTATTCAGCCACCACTTGACCGGTTCCGGCTCTCCGGCCGGCGGCTCGGGCGTGCGGTGGCGACGAGCCGCAGCCGCGACCTCGGGTTCGCTGCGGGGACGACGCGCCGGTTCGGCTCGTTGCGGCACGGCAGACTCTTCCGACAGCGTGCGAACAAGCAGTTCGGCGGATTCGCGGGCCGCTTCAGAGGTGCGCAGCGCCTTTTCGGCCGCCTTGCGGGCTTGACGTTCCTCGGAGAGCTGGTCTTGCAACTCCCGCGCCGCCTGCTCGGCGGCGGCGATCCCGGCCAGTGCCTCGTCCAATTGCCCTTGCAGAGTCAGTGTGTCGGTCTGGGTCTGGGCAATCGCCTCCCGCTCCCGACGTAGAGCCTCGGTCGCTTCGTTCCTGGCGAGTTCGGCGTGACCTATCTTGGTTTGGAGGTCGCGGGCGAGGGCCTGGACGTCCGACAGGGCGCGTTCGGCCTTTTCGCGTGCCAAGGTTTCGGCTGCCAGCGCGGCTTCGGTGCGCTGCAGGCGGCTGCTGGTGGGTAGCACCGCCGGTGCGGTACCCCGGTGGACGGGCGCTTCATGGGCGGGTTCGCGGCGCAGGACCGTGACGGGTATATCGCCGTCCTGCACGAATCGGCGGCGATGGAGGCCGCCACCAAAGCGGTCGCCCATCCGGTTTGACGACTCCAGCCGGTCTGGCTGATGGTCCTGCCTGTGACGGGATCCCTCACCGAGCAGCCCGAGGGCCTTTCGCATCTGGGATTCGGCTTCATCGATCGGACCCGTATCGCTGCCGGCCGGGTGATCCAACCCGCGAGAGAGACGATCCTGTTGTGTATCACCGGACGATTGGTCCAGTCTCAGCTTAAAATTTTCAGACAAGTGTTATCACCTGGTGATTGGAAACATCGAGCCATAACGAACCACCCGCGATCTTGATAAAGACCGGTCCACAAATTAAGTTGTGCGGGGAGGCTGTCACTCGCTCGGCAGATCCATGGATGCATGCCATCTGGGCATATTTTTCATACTATTAGCGCAGTTACCAGCAGCACGCTATCACGGAATTCTAAATTACGTGTTAGTCTAGCCGATTCGACGCTGGAGTAGGTCGTACAGCAACCGCCTAGAACTTACAATAGCAAGTGATCTTGTCCTTTATGGCTTATTCCGTTGAAGCGGTGCGGCTAGGGTCGCGCCTGGAATAAACAAGGCCGTCTGGGCCTTGTTGGTTTAAGGGGATCGCGTTCATGGATAGGGGCAATGCAGGCATCGTCGCGGTCATCGATGACGACAACGATGTGGGCGACGTCCTGGGCGGGCTGTTGGAAGCCATGGGTTATCAGGTGGAAACCTACCGCTCAGGTATGGATTTTTTGTCGAATGCTCGATTCGACCGTCTTGCCTGCCTTATCATCGACCAGAACATGCCGCGGATGACAGGGCTTCAGATGGTGGAACAGCTGGCCCAACAAGGGGTGAATATTCCAGCTCTCCTCATCACGGGCGTGCATGATCAGGAAGTGGAACGGCAGGCGGTAAAACTCGGGGTGATGACTGTCCTGGAAAAACCTATGTCGCATCATGAGCTTTTGCGGTTCATCTCGGTTTCAGTTGGGTAGGCTTCGGCATGCTGCATTGCGGCAGAGCGACTCCGGCGGGTAAACCGGCCGGGGCGGCGTCACCGCCAGTCGTCAATACATGACAGACGCGGCCGGAATTCGCCGCTACGATGAGGCCTCCAGTTCCTCCTCGGCCATCAGCCATGCTTCCTCCGCCGCGGCGGACTCCTTGGCGATGGCTGCCAGGCGGGTATTGGCCGTGGTTACTTCGTTGGTTCGGCCCGGGGCGTAGATTGCCGGGTCGGCCAGCTTTGCTTCAATCCGAGCTCGTTCCGCCGCCAGTAGTGCGATTCGCTTTTCTGCGTCCTGCGCCTTCTTGCGAATCGGCGCCAGGGTAGCCCGGGCCTCGGCGCGTTCCCGCCGGTCATCCTTGCGGGTGACGGTGCCGGCCTTCGCCGCGGGGCGGGCGCGTTCGACCAGCAGGGCGCGGTAGTCGTCCAAGTCGCCGTCGAATGGCTTTACTGTCCCGTCGCCCACCAGCCACAGCCGGTCCGCCACCAACTCGACCAGGTTCGGGTCGTGGGTGATCAGCAGCACCGCTCCCTGAAAGTCCGACAGGGCCTTTACCAGCGCGTCGCGGGCATCGATGTCCAGATGGTTCGTCGGTTCGTCCAGGATCAGAAGCTGCGGGGCGTCACGGGTGGCCAGCGCCAGCAGCAAGCGCGCCTTTTCGCCGCCGGACAGGTTGGCGATCGGCGTTTCCGCGCGGTCCGCATCAAGTCCGAACCGCGCCAGCTGCGCACGCAGCTTCGACGGCGGGGCGTTGGGGATTGCTCTGGCCATATGGTCGATCGGATTTTCCGACAGCACCAGCTCCTCGGTCTGGTGCTGGGCGAAATAACCGACCTTCAGCTTCGGCCCCCGGCGCACCTCGCCGCTGAGTTGTTCCAGTCGGCCGGCCAGCATTTTCGCCAAGGTAGATTTGCCGTTGCCGTTGGCCCCCAGCAGGGCGATCCGGTCATCCATATCGACCGTCAGGTTGACATTCTTCAGGATGCGAGTGGTGCCGTAGCCGATATCGACCCGGTCCAGCGCCAGGATCGGCGGGGCGAGGCGCTGCGGTTCGGGGAAATTGAATCGCGTTGGCGCGTCCTCCACCACCGAATCGATTTGCGGCAACCGGGCGAGCGCCTTGATGCGGGCCTGGGCCTGGCGGGCCTTGGTGGCCTTCGCCCGGAATCTGTCGATGAACGACTGGATATGCGCCCGCTCCACCGCTACGCGTTCCGCCGCGCGGGTTTGCTGCATCGCCCGTTCGGTGCGGATACGGACGAATTCGTCGAAGCCTCCGGGGGTGAGCGAAATCTTGCCCTTGTCCAGATGGGCGATGGCCTGCACCGCGCGATCCAGCAGGCCGCGATCGTGGGAGACCACCAGCGCCGCGCCGGGAAAGCGGGCGAGCCAGCTTTCCAGCCACATCGTCGCTTCCAGGTCCAGGTGGTTGGTCGGCTCGTCCAGCAGCAGCAGGTCCGGGTTGGCGAACAGGGCGGTCGCCAGCGC
>DAIEHR010000018.1 GCA_027353465.1 Acetobacteraceae bacterium
CAGTTGGCGGCGTATTTCTCGTGCGGCGTCAAGCGGGTGATCGTCGCCGCGCCGGTCAAGGAAGCCGGGGCATTGAACATCGTCGTCGGGGTGAACGATCACCTCTACGACCCGGATCGCCATCGCCTGCTGACGGCGGCGTCCTGCACCACGAACTGTCTGGCCCCGGTGGTAAAGGTGCTTCAGGAGGCGATCGGCATCCGCCACGGGCAGATCACCACCATCCATGATCCGACCAACACCAACGTGGTCGTCGATGCGCCGCATAAGGACCTGCGGCGGGCGCGGTCGGCCATGCTGTCGTTGTCGCCGACGACCACCGGCAGCGCGACCGCCATCGCGCTGATCTATCCCGAATTAAAGGGCAAGCTGAACGGCCACGCGGTCCGTGCGCCGGTGCTGAACGCCAGCCTGACCGACTGCGTGTTCGAAATGCAGCGTCCGGTGACGGCGGAGGAAATCAACGAACGCTTCCGCGACGCCGCCGCCGGTTCGTTGGCCGGTATCCTTGGTTTCGAGGCCCGCCCGCTGGTCTCGGCCGACTATCTGAACGATCCGCGCAGCGCCATCGTCGATGGACCCAGCACCATGGTGACCGACGGAACCATGCTGAAAGTCTATGCGTGGTACGATAACGAAGTAGGCTACGCCTGCCGCATGGTCGATCTGGCGTGCATCATCCAGCAACGGGGCGTGTGATGTCGGGGGTGCGGAACTACGCGATCGTCACCGCCAGCTACTGGAGTTTCACGCTGACCGACGGCGCGCTGCGAATGCTGGTGCTGCTGCATTTCTACAGCCTTGGCTACACGCCGTTCATGCTGGCGTTCCTGTTCCTGCTGTACGAGACCGCCGGCATCTTCGCCAATCTGGGCGGCGGCTGGCTGGCTGCCCGGTTCGGCATTCCGCGCATGTTGATGACCGGCCTTAGCCTGCAGATCGCCGGCCTTGCGATGCTGTCCGCGCTGAATCCGGAATGGAGCGCCAGCCTGTCGGTGGCCTGGGTTGTTGCCGCGCAAGGCATTGCCGGTGTTGCCAAAGACCTGACGAAGACCGCCTCCAAATCGGCGATCAAGGCGACCTCCGAAGGCGGTTCGGGGCAGTTGTTCCGCTGGGTCGCGTGGTTCACCGGATCGAAGAACGCCATGAAGGGTGTCGGCTTTTTCGTCGGCGGACTGCTGTTGCAAACAGTGGGCTTTCGCGGCGCGCTTTGGTGCATGGGCGGGCTGTTGCTGGCGGTGTTGGCGAGTGTTGCGTTCAGCCTGCCGCGCACTCTGGGCAAGGCGAAGGCATCGCGGTCGTTTCGCGAGTTCTTCGCCAAAAGCCGGTCCATCAACCTGATGGCCGCGGCCCGGGTGTTTCTGTTCGGCTCGCGCGATGTGTGGTTCGTGGTTGGCCTCCCGGTGTTTTTGTACAGCCAAGGCTGGCACTACATGGAAGTCGCCGGTTTCCTCGCCAGTTGGACGATCGGTTACGGGCTGGTGCAGGCCATCGCACCCAGCGTGATCCGCCGCAGCGGCGACGGCCTAAGCCGCGAGGTTCCCGAGGCCAGGCTGTGGGGCGCGATTCTGACGGCCATCCCTCTGGTTCTGGCCCTGCTGTTGAGCTTCGGCCCGCGGACGCATCTGGACCTGATCGTCGTTGCCGGGCTGTGCGTGTTCGGGTTTGCCTTCGCCGTGATTTCCTCGCTGCATTCCTATCTGATCCTGGCCTATGCCGGATCGGAAAAGGCAGCCGAGGATGTCGGGTTCTACTACGCCGCCAACGCCGCCGGGCGGCTGGCGGGCATTTTGCTGTCAGGTATCCTGACCCAGGCGGGGGGCCTGGCGGCGGGGTTGTGGGGATCGGCGATCATGCTGGCGCTGTGTCTGACGATCACCTTCCTGCTGCCGGCGGCCGCGACGGCCAGGCAAGCGGCGGCTTCATCGGTTTAAGGACGGAACATGAACGACGCCACCACCCCGAAACGCCCGCACGCCGGCATCGGATTTTTCGAACGCTATCTGACACTGTGGGTCGGGCTGTGCATCGCCACCGGCATCGCACTGGGCAGCATCGCACCCGCCCCGTTTCATGCGCTGAGCGCGCTGAGCATCGCCAACGTCAATCTGCCGGTCGCCGTGCTGATCTGGCTGATGATCGTGCCGATGCTGTTACGAGTCGATTTCGCCGCCATCGGCACCGTGACCAGGCATTGGCGCGGGATCATGGTGACTCTGGGGATCAACTGGCTGGTCAAGCCATTTTCCATGGCGCTGCTGGGCTGGATTTTCGTGCGCGGGGTGTTTCACGCCTATCTGCCGGCGGATCAGATCGACAGCTATATCGCCGGGCTGATCCTGCTGGCGGCGGCGCCTTGCACCGCGATGGTGTTCGTCTGGTCGAACCTGTCCGATGGCGACGCGAATTTCACCCTGAGTCAGGTGGCGCTGAACGACGCCATCATGGTGGTGGCCTTCGCCCCGATCGTCGGTTTGCTGCTGGGATTGTCCGCGATCAGCGTGCCGTGGGAGACGCTGTTTCTGTCGGTGTTGCTGTATATCGTCGTGCCCTTGATCGCCGCCCAGCTTTGGCGCCGCGTGCTGCTGGCGAGCGGCGGGGAGCCCGGTCTGGCCCGCGTGCTGACCCGTTTGCATCCGGTTTCGCTGGTCGCTTTGCTGGCGACGCTGGTTCTGCTGTTCGGCTTCCAGGGCGAGCAGATTCTGCGGCAACCGTTGATTATCCTGATGCTGGCCGTGCCAATTGTCATCCAGGTCTATCTGAATGCCGGTCTGGCTTATGTATTCAATCGGGCATGCGGGTCGCCGCATAGCGTTGGGGCGCCGTCGGCGCTGATTGGTGCCAGCAATTTCTTTGAACTGGCGGTGGCGGCGGCGATCAGCCTGTTCGGCTTCCAGTCTGGCGCCGCGCTGGTCACCGTCGTAGGTGTCCTGGTGGAGGTTCCGGTGATGCTGTCGGTGGTTCGCATTGCGATGGCCACCCGCGGCTGGTACGATCGCGGATCCCAGCCGACCTGATTTCGCCGCGGGCAGCGCTTGCAAGGGAGATAACACCATGGAAACGACCGATGTGAAAGAACTGGTCCGTGCTCGGTACGGCGCAATCGCGGCCGGAGCGATATCGGATTGCTGCGCCCCGGTTGCATCCTGTTGCGGCGCTACGCCCGCGCCGGTCGCGGATAGCAAGTCGCTGCGAATGGGATACTCGGCCGAGGAACTGGCGGCGGTGCCGGACGGTGCCAATCTCGGCCTGGGCTGCGGCAATCCGCAGGCGATCGCTGCGCTGAAACCTGGGGAGGTGGTTGTCGATCTGGGCAGCGGCGCCGGGTTCGATTGCTTCCTGGCCGCTAAGCAGGTCGGTGCGGCCGGCCGCGCGATCGGTGTCGATATGACACATGAGATGTTGAACAAGGCGCGTGCGAACGCCGCCGCCATCGGTGCTGAGAATGTCGAGTTTCGGCTGGGCGAGATCGAACATCTGCCGATCGCCGACAACACCGCCGACGTGATCATCTCCAACTGCGTGATCAACCTTGCGCCGGACAAGGCGCAGGTATTTCGCGAGGCTTTCCGGGTGCTTCGGGCGGGCGGGCGTCTGGCGATTTCCGACGTGGTGAACACCGCGCCGCTGTCGGCCGATCTGGCGTCGGACCATGGGCTGATTTGCGGCTGCGTGTCGGGTGCCGCCCCGGTTGAGCTGATCGAGGGCTGGCTGGCCGACGCGGGGTTCGCCGATATCCGCGTTACGGTCAAACCGGAAAGCCGGGAGATGATCGCAAGCTGGGCGCCCGGCCTGGGGATCGAGGATCATGTAGTCTCGGCGACGATCGAGGCGACCAAGCCGGCGGCGTGAGGGCGGATTGCGACGGCCGGGCGGGCATGACCTGCCCGGCGTTCAGTGCGGCGAGGTGTTGCGGTGGTCGGAAAGCCCGGCTGCCTGCATCGCCTGGAAGGCGCCTCCAACCACCGTCGCCGCAAATTGGTCGTCGGCGTCCTGGGGTTGGCTGTTAGTCATCGCCGTTATAACCAGATCGTATTGCGGCCAGTATGCGAATATCGCTCGGAATCCAAAAGTCGTTCCTTGATAGAACCAGTAGGTTCCCCCGAGTGACGCCCGATAGGCCCGCCCGAGGTCAAGGCCGAAGCCAGCCGGATCGTCAGCGGATACATCAGGAATCGGCAAGCCGGTTTTGGTCGAAACGATCGACGTCATCTCTTCAAGCTGCTCGCGGGGGATCACCTTGCCGTTGAACAACGCCCGAACCCAATGCGCGAGATCGGTGGTGTTGCTGATCATTCCTCCGGCCGGACCGGCCCATGACAGATTTTGATGGCTTACGTCCTTGCCCACCAAACCAGCCCAGGCTGTCGTGCCGCAGGGTTGGGGCTGATAGATGGTGCAGTCAGTATTGGCGTAGATGCCGACCGGCAGCCGCTTCAAAACCCGCGGCGGATATGGACCGTCGCGATAGAATGTCTGCTTTAGATGCAGCGGCCTGAGCATGGCATCCAGCGCGTCACCGAACGTCATGTGGGTTGCTGCTTCGATGATGAGACCAGCGAGCACATTGTTGGTGTTCGAATAGAAATAGCCGCTTGGGATCGGAAGGTTCTGATCGTACGCCGCTGCCACGAGATCGCTCTGGCTGAACTGGTGATCAAGGTCGGCGGACATCGTCTCCGCGATTGGCACGGTTTCGCTGTAGGTGGGAATGTCGCTCGTCATGTTCAGCAAGGAGCGGATCGTCACCTTGGCCCAGGCCGGATATTGGGGCAGCCAGTCGCCAACGGTCTGCTCGATGTTCAGCAGACCGTCCGCTTCCAGCTTGAGAACCAGGGCAGATGTGAAATGCTTGGTGTTGCTGCCGATCTGGAACAGCGTTCTTCCGTCGATCGGTTTCCCGTCCCGGCCGTCGGTCCCGGTAAACAGGTCAATAGGATGGCGACCGCCAACATCCACATGCAGCGCGATGCCCGAGATCTTCTCGATGTCGTGGCGCGCTTCCAGATAAGTGTCGATCAGGGTTTGAAGCTGTCGGGACGTTCCCGGTTCATCGCCGCGCGCCGGCAGCGTCAGGCATCCGACAAGGGCCAGCGCGCTTGAAAACAGAGCCCAACGCATTGCTTTTCCCCCGCTTACGGCCATCTGGCCGGAGGGATTTCGCGGTCGCAAGGGTGCCTGCCATCAAGCCTTTGTGTTGATGAGATTTCCAACCGCCGTTTTCAGTATTTACCCGCCGGCGTTGTCGGGCCAGTGTTCTCGGATCGCGCGTTGGAGACCGCCCATGACCCATGCCCTGCCAGCCGATCTTTGCAGCCTGACCGCGACGCGGGCGGTGCGCTTGATCAGTGACGGCAAGCTGCGCGCCGAGGCGTTGATGGAGGCCTATCTGGATCACATCCTCCAACGTGATCCCAGCGTGCTTGCGTTTGCGCATTTCGATGCCGCGCAGGCGCGTGCGGCGGCTACGTTGGCGCGTCCTGGCCCGCTGCAAGGCATCCCGGTCGGCGTGAAGGATGTGCTCGATACCGCTGACATGCCGAGCCAGTACGGCTCGCCAATCTGGGCTAGGTGGCGGCCGCGCGCGGACTCGGCGCCCGTCGCCTGGGCGCGCGCTGCCGGGGGTGTGGTGATTGGAAAGACGGTGACGACCGAGTTCGCCACCAGGACACCGGGCGCGACCAGGAACCCGGTCAATGCGGGTCATACGCCGGGAGGCTCGTCGTCGGGTTCGGCAGCCGGGGTTGGGGCGGGGCTGTTCCCGCTGGCTTACGGCACACAGACCGCCGGTAGCGTCATCCGCCCCGCGGCGTTCTGCGGTGTGGTCGGCTACAAGCCGACTTTTGGCACGATCAGCCGCTTTGGCATGAAGATCATGGCCGACAGCCTGGACACGATCGGCGTGATGGCCCGCACCGTGGCGGATTGTGCGCTATTCGCCGGTGCTGTGTCCGGCCGGGATCTGGGCGATCCGGACAGCAAGCCAGATCGCCCCCCGCGTATCGGCATCTGCCAATCGCCTGCGTGGTCGTTCGCGGCCCCGGAAACCCGGACGCTGTTGGCCCGTGTCACCACCGGCCTGGGCCGGGCGGGTGCCTCCGTCACGCCGCGTGAACTGCCCGATAGTTTCTCGGCCCTGACCGACGCGCACCCGATCATCATGAACGCCGAGAGTGCGCGTGCGTTGGGTTGGGAACTGGCGCACCACCCCGAGAAGATCAGTGAAAGCCTGCGGGAGCGGATGCAGTTTGGCCTGAACCAGTCCGAGGCCGCGTTGCGCGATGCCTATGCGGTGTTTGAATCGACTCAGCGTGCATTCCCGGATGTGCTGGATGACCTTGACGTGTTGGTGACCCCGTCCGCGCCCGGTGAGGCGCCGAACGGGCTCGGCTGGACGGGCGATCCGGCATTCAACTCTATTTGGACGTCGCTGCACGTTCCGAGCGTGACGGTTCCGGCCGGTTCGGGTCCGAACGGGCTGCCGCTGGGTATCCAGATCGTGGGCAAGCGGGGCGACGACCGGGCGGTGCTGGCCTGGGCGCGCTGGGTCGAGGCGGCGATTGCCTGACGACGCGCCGGTTCTGTTCGCTGGCGATCCGCATGGCAACTTCGCCCCGATCCTGCGGGCCTGTTCAAGCTATGATCCGGGCACGCTGGTTCTGGTCGGCGATATCGGATGCCAGGAGCCGATGGATCGAACGTTCGCCCCGGCGATCGAGCGTGGCTGGCGGGTCCGGTGGATACTGGGCAATCATGATACCGAAACCGAAGCGGCTTATGACCATCTGATTGGTCATGACGGTGATCTGGGCCTGCGGGTCAGCCGGATTGGACGGTGGCGGATAGCCGGGCTTCCGGGGGTGTTCAAGCCGCGGGTTTGGCATCCGCTGGACGGTCCGGCGTCTTTTGAAACCCGGGCGGCGTTTCAGGGCGCGCTGCGGCCGGGCGAACCGTGGCGCGGCGGCCTGCCGCTGTTCCACCGCGACACGATCTTTCCGGAGGATTTCGCCACGCTGGCGGCTTTTCGTTGCGATATCCTGGTGTCGCACGAGGCCCCTTCCAGCCATGAACACGGCTTCACCGCGATCGACGAGCTTGCGGCGGCCTGTGGAGCGCGGTTGATCGTCCACGGGCATCATCACAGCTCGTACGAAGCTGAATTGCCTAACGGCGTCCGGGTGCGGGGACTTGGCCTGGCTGAACCCTGGCTACTCGATTGGCCGCCGCCTGACGGCGCGGCAATGTAAACCTTTGGGACACCCCAGCTATCGAAAACCCGGCAGTGGCCTTCGCTGTCATGGTATCGTAGTCTGAACCTGAGACGTCCTTCTCCAGATAACGAGACCCCTGTGACCCAGATCGCGATTACCCGGACCGCCACACCGAAGCAGCCGCCAGCCGATGAGACGCTGTCGTTCGGCAAAGTCTTCTCCGACCACATGTTCCTGATGAACTACGATGAGGGCAAAGGCTGGCACAGCCCGCGCATTGAGCCGTACGGCCCGTTCACCTTGGATCCGGCGACCTGCGTTCTGCACTATGGCCAGGCGATCTTCGACGGGCTTAAGGCGTTTCGCGGCCAGGACGGGCAGATTCGGCTGTTCCGCGTGGGCGACCACTCCCGCCGCCTGAACCGGTCCGCGCATTACCTGTGCATTCCGCAAATGGACCCGGCGATGGTTGAAGCCTCCATCCGTACCCTGGTCGAAGTCGATCAGCGTTGGGTGCCGTCGCTGCCGGGAACGTCGCTTTATATCCGCCCCACCATCATTGCGACCGAGTCCTTTCTGGGTGTCCACCCGTCGCATTCGTATCTGTATTACGTGATCGTCGGGCCGGTGGGCGCGTACTACAAAGAGGGCATGAACCCGGTCAGCATCCTTGTGTCCGACCAGTATGTCCGCGCGGTCAAGGGCGGCCTGGGCGCGGCCAAGACCATGGCGAACTACGCTGCGTCCCTGTACGGCGCGGAGGAGGCCCAGAAGGCCGGCTATACCCAGGTGCTGTGGCTGGACGGCGTGGAGCACAAGTACCTCGATGAGGTCGGCACCATGAACATCATGCTCAAGATCGGCGATGAGGTGATCACCCCGCCGCTGAACGGCGCCATCCTGGCCGGGATCACGCGCGATTCGGTGCTGACGCTGCTGCGCGACTGGGGCCTGCGCGTGTCGGAACGCCCCATCGCCATCGACGAGGTTCTGGCCGCGGCAAAGGCCGGAAACCTGGAGATGTGGGGCACCGGGACCGCGGCCGTGATCTCCCCGGTTGGCGAACTTGGCTACAAGGGTGAGCGTTACACCGTCAACGGCGGCAAGACCGGCGCACTGACCCAGAAGCTGTACGACACCATCGTGGGAATCCAGTATGGCACCGGGGCCGACCCGCACGGCTGGGCAACGAAACTGGCCGGCTGATTTTCCGCTTCGTGGCGTGGGCCGCCCCAATGTCATAGCGGGGCAGACCGAGTAGGCGTTAAAGTAGCGATGGGAACGGCATTCATCCCTGTGATGCCTATTCGGATGACGTGTTGGCAGGACACGTCCTTTCCCAACCGTCATGGCCGGGCGCAGGCCCGGCCATCTTCGCACAGGCGGTAGAAGCGCGGATGGCCGTGACAGGCACGGCCATGACGATGAGAGGGCAAAGCCATTTTTGGCAAATGTGTTACCGACTCCCTCACCGGAAACCCGCGCTACCGGCGGGATGGGAAGGTCGAATGTTCGCCGCTCTATTTTAACGCCTCTGGGGCTCGGGACTGCGGTCATACACGCCGCGCGCCGGTTGGATCGCCTGGTCCTAACCGGCGTGGTCGAACGTGTCCCGGCCATCTGCGCACAACCGTCGAAGCGCCGGCAGTCGCAACACATCCCTGCCATGACAAGGCTGCTGAATGCTCCGCCTGACCGAACTCAAACTGCCGCTCGACCACACGCCGGATGATTTGCGCGCGGCTGTGTTGGCGCGCCTGGGTATCCCTGCGGCCGACCTTCTCTCGCTGACAGTCGCCCGCCGCGGCTATGACGCGCGCCGGCGTTCCGCGATCGCCCTGGTCTATGCGGTGGATGTGGAACTGCGCGACCAGGCGGCGGTTCATGATCCTCGCATTCGTCCCACGCAGGACACGGGTTACCGCTTCCCGGTCCATGTCACCGACCCGGAGAAGCGCCCGGTTATCATCGGTACCGGCCCGTGCGGGCTGATGGCGGCGCTCACCCTGGCGCAGATGGGGTTCCGCCCGCTGATCCTGGAACGCGGCAAGCTGGTTCGCGAGCGCAC
>DAIEHR010000034.1 GCA_027353465.1 Acetobacteraceae bacterium
TATCAGCCATGATCGTTGGTTTTTAGATCGCCTTGCGACCCACATCCTGGCGTTTGAGGGGGATAGCCATGTTGAATGGTTCGAAGGTAACTTCCAGGCCTATGAAGAAGATAAGCGTCGGCGTCTAGGCGCGGATGCCACCGAACCACACCGAATCAAGTACCGACCGCTAGCTCGGTAATTGGTAGGTTTTTCCGCCATCGGCCGGACACCACGTTCCGACGATGTTTAATGCAATTTGCCGGGGGGGCCGGGTCTTAGGTATCCGTCCCCCTTGGCTCCTAATCCAGATGACAAGCCGACAAATGCCCGTCGCCGACCGGCCTGAGAATGGGCTCTTCAGAGCGGCAGCGATCGGAGGTAAAAGGGCACCTCGTATGAAACCGGCAACCTGAAGGCGGATTGATCGGGCTAGGCACATCGCCCTTCAGAATAATCCTTTGTCGCTTCGCTAACGGATCCGGCACGGGCACGGCTGATAACAGAGCGCGGGTGTAAGGGTGATGCGGATCGGCAAACAGAGTTCGCCGATCGGCTAATTCGACGATCTTGCCTAAATACATGACGGCAACCCGATGGGTCAGGTGCTCCACCGTTGCCAGATCATGGCTGATGAAGAGCAACGCCAGGCCAAGTTCATCCTGCAGATCCGCCAGAAGATTAATGATCTGCGCCTTTACCGACACATCTAGCGCGGACACCGCTTCATCGCAGATAATCAAATCAGCACCCGGAGCTAATGCCCGAGCAATTCCAATACGTTGGCGCTGTCCGCCGGAGAATTCGTGGGGGAAGCGATTGATGGCGTCGCGTGGCAGACCGACCTTGTCCATAAGGGCCTCTACCTTTTCCGTCAGATCCTTGCGGCCGTGCACCAAGCCGAAATTGACCAGGGGCTCGGCGAGGATGTCGCGCACTTTCATACGAGGATTCAGGCTGCTGAAGGGATCCTGGAAGACTACCTGAACCCGTTGACGCATCATTCGCAGACGATGAGCCGGCATATTGTCGATACGCTCACCGTTTAGATAGACTTCTCCTTCGGTCAGTTTAAATAGTCGCAGAACCGATTTGCCAACGGTAGATTTACCGCAGCCTGATTCGCCCACTAACGACAGGGTTTCGCCACGCTTGATGGTAAAGGTAACGCCATCGACAGCATAAACCTTAGCAGTGATCTGCCCCAGAAAACCGCCGTAGATCGGAAAGTGCTTCTTGAGTGCGTTGACTTCCAGCAGGGGAGGGTCAGCAATCATGCCGGTACCTCTTGACCTGCATAGTGGCAGGCTACGCTGTGGTTCTGGAGCTTCGGCTCGATCGCCGGCGCAATCCGCCGGCAAACATCGGTGGCCATGGCGCAACGGCCAGCGAAAGCACAACCGACCATCGGCTTTCGCAGACTGGGCACCAATCCAGTGATCTCGGCTAGCCTGGTCCGGTCGCCTGCGTCCAGTGAAGACCCCAGCTTCGGCACGGCGCCCAACAGGCCCCGAGTATAAGGATGCAGCGGACGGGCGAAAATCTCGTTGACAGACGCCTCTTCAACTTTTCGGCCGGCGTACATCACGACAACTCGCTGAGCCATTTCCGCGACCACACCAAGGTCGTGCGTGATCAGCATGATTGCAGATCCCAACCGGGCTTTCAGGTCCCGCATCAGGTCCAGTATCTGGGCCTGGATCGTCACATCCAATGCGGTCGTCGGTTCGTCGGCGATCAGCAATCTTGGGTTGCAGGCCAAAGCCATTGCGATCATCACCCGCTGCCGCATACCGCCCGATAACTGGTGGGGGTACTCCCTTACTCGCCGTCCCGGGGCTGGAATGCCCACCAGCGTTAGCATCTCGACAGCCTTTGCTTCAGCATCGTGCGCATTCATGCCTTGGTGTAGACGTACGGTTTCGCCGATCTGCTTGCCAACCGTTAGGACCGGATTCAGGCTGGTCATAGGTTCCTGAAAAATCATCGATATTGCGTTACCGCGGATATCCTGCATGTCCTGCTCGGATGCCTTCAGCAGGTCGCGGCCCTCGAACCGGATGCTGCCGGCGATCCTTGCGGGGGGTTCCGGGATCAGCCGGAGAATCGACATCGACGTAACGGATTTACCGCAGCCCGACTCGCCGACGATTCCCAAGGTCTCTCCAGCGTCGATATGAAACGACAGGCCTTCGACCGCTCGGACGACCCCATCGGGCGTGCCGAAGTGAGTTTGGAGATTTTCAACCTCAAGCAGGGCCATCGATTACAGCCGTTTCGCCAATCGGGGATCGAGCGCGTCACGCAGTCCGTCACCCAGCAGATTCACCGCGAGGACGGTGATGGAGAGAAAGATGGCTGGGAAAAATACGATATAGGGTTTCACCTGCCATAACGCCCGGCCCTCAGCCATAATGTTGCCCCAGCTTGGGATGATCGGGGGCGTGCCGGCCCCAATGAACGACAGGGTGGCCTCCGTGATCATCGCGGAGGCACAAATGAACGTGGCCTGCACCATGAGCGGCGCCAGAGTGTTAGGAAGGATATGTTTCCAGATGATCACGGGAACCCGCGTGCCTGAGGCTATTGCCGCCTCCACATACGGTTGTTCACGCAGTGACAGCACTACACCCCGCACCAATCGGGAGACCCTGGGAAATTCGGCGATGCTGATAGCGACAATCACGTTTTGTACGGACGCCCTTGTCAGTGCCATCAGGGCGATCGCCAGTAGGATCGGTGGGATGGACATAAGGCCGTCCATGATCCGCATAATGACAGCATCGATCTGGCGGACAAATCCAGATACCACGCCGATGATCGTACCGAGGACCGACGCGCAAAACGCCACGGAAAATCCAACGAGCAACGAGACACGTGAGCCATAAAGCACCCGAGAATACACATCCCGACCCAGCATGTCGGTCCCAAACCAATACAAGACGGACGGTTCCCGGGTGCGGCGCGCCGGCGCTAGAGCAGTTGGATCCTTTGTGCCCAGGTAGGGTGCGAAGACCGCAATCAAAAGCATTATAGCAACAAGAAAGCCGCCAACCGCGATGGTGGGGTGGCGGTAAATGAAGCCGGCGATACGCCCGCGTTGTTTCGGGACGGATAGAATCCCGGGAAGGTCCGGGGCAGTTGCATATTTAGGCGTACCGGCGCTCAATAGCGGATCCTCGGGTCAAATAGAGTGTAGAGGAGGTCAACGCCGAGGTTGACCAAGACATAGATAAAGCTGAACAGCAGCACGACCCCCTGGATCACCGGATAATCACGCCTGAGAATGGCATCTACCGTCAGGCGCCCTAGGCCCGGGATGGCAAACACACTTTCGGTGACGACCGCACCGCCTATCAATGCGGCAAAACCGATCCCGACAATAGTCACGATGGGGACCGCCGCATTCTTCAGTGCATGGACAAAAAGCACGCCCCTCTGCCCGACACCCTTCGCCTTAGCGGTTCTTACATAGTCCTGTGCCAGAACATCGAGCATCGTGGCGCGGGTAATGCGAGCGATCAGCGCCATATAGACTAGTCCGAGTGCGATCGACGGTAGGATAAGGTTGCGCAGGAATGGCCACAGGCCCTGGCTGATGGGTGTGAATCCCTGGACGGGGAGCCAATCTAAGCGCAACGCAAAGACATAGGCCAGCACATAACCGATGACGAAAACCGGCGTTGAAAAGCCCAGCACAGCCGTCATCATAACTGCACTATCGATCCAGGTTCCATGTTTCCAGGCTGCGACAACCCCCATGGGAATGGCGCACCCCAGCGAGAGAATTAGAGTCAGGGTCATCAGTGACAGGGTCGGCTCGATACGCTGTGCGATCATATGGGTCACAGGCAAGTTGGTGAAAATCGAAGTGCCGAGATCGCCATGTAAGATGTGCCAGAACCAATCGAAAAACCGAACCAGGAACGGCCTGTCCAGACCAAGCGATGCTCGGATTCTATCTACGTCGGCTGGCGTAGCCTGATCGCCCGCGATGATCGCCGCAGGATCGCCCGGTGCAATATAAAGAAGGCTGAAAACGAACAGCGCCACCAAGAGGACGACGGGGATCGTGGCAACGATCCGACGAACCAGATACGACAGCATTAGCGGTCGTTCCTCACGCCTTGACCACGTCCCAGAATACAGGAAATGGCGCCTTCACCACGCCAGAGATATTTCTTCGCCACGCCTGGTACTGTTTAAAGAAGCCGGTTGGCACGTAAACCACATGGTCCATGGCTGCTGCATTCAGTTCTGCGACGGCTTCCTTTTCCGCAGTCAGATCGGGGGCAGCATACCAAGCTGCGATTTTTTCCTGTACCAAGTCGGATTTCGGCCAACCAAACCAGGCAGTGTCGCCACTAGCATCCAAGGCGATGTAGGGAGCTGGATTTACGCAATCAGCACCGGCGTGCCATGTATGAAAAATGTTCCAGCCGCCTTGGGACGGCAGATCCTTCTTTGCCCGGCGCTGCCCTACAGTGCCCCAATCCAACGCTTGGTAATCGACGTTAACTCCGATGCGCTTGAGCAGGTCCGCCGTGACATCGCATTGCGATTTGACAATGCCAAGATCGGTCGCGACCAGGAGCACGACGGGCTCGTTTTTGTAACCAGACTCGGCCAGCAATCTCTTTGCTAGTTCGTAGTCACGCTTGCCTTTCAGAGCTTCGCCACCAGTTTCGGTATAAAGCGGTGTGTCCGGGGTAAAGAACCCTGGCAGAGTCTTCCACAGCGATTCATCGTCGCCCACCACGGCGCCCATGTAATCTTCCTGACTAAGCGCGATTTGAATCGCCTTACGAGCGCGCACGTCGTTGAACGGCGGATGCAAATGATTAATTCTGAACGATCCTATATTTCCCAGCGGATCGGCGATATCGACCGCGATTTTCCCATTCTTCTTCAATAATGGGACCAGATCGGAAGAGGGCGTCTCCCACCAATCGACTTCGCCATTCTGCAGTGCGGCGGCGGCGGTTCCGACGTCAGGTACGATCTGCCACTCTATGCGGTCGAAATTGATCCGCTTGCCGCCGGATAACCAATTGGCCTTTTCGGGCCGAGGTGCATAGGCTCCGAATTTCTCAAAGATTGCCTTTGCGCCGGGCACCCACTCGTCCTTGTTGAAACGCATCGGACCAGAGCCGACATAGTCAGAAATCTGCTTGAACGGGTCGGTTGCCGCGATACGTTCTGGCATGATGAACAAGCTTGGCGTGCTGCTTTTGCCCAGGGCGAACAGCATTTTCGGATAAGGCTTGTTCAGACGGAACCGGAAGGTACGGTCGTCCACCACTTCCAATGCTTCCATCTGCCGTTTGATTGGTCCACCCATGGTGGCGTCGCGTGCCATCCAGCGCAGAATGCTGGCTATCGCATCTTTCGCCAGAACTGGCTCACCGTCGTGGAACTTCAGTTCTGGACGGAGCTTAAACGTCCAGGTCTTAAAATCGGCGCTGGCCTCGTGCCCCTCGCACATTTGCGGCTGTGGTTGCAGCTTGTCATCCACGCCATAAAGCATGTCCCAAATCAGCAAAGCTCCATTGCGAACAACATATTGGGTTGTCCAGATTGGATCCAGATTCGCCAGATTTGCCTGAGGGATAAAGCGCAATGTCTTCGAATCTGCCGCCAATGACAATCGCGGCGCGGCCAAAGCGCTGGTTGCCGCGACAGCGGCTGTCTTCAGAAAGCTCCGACGATCCATTCCGTCCTTATCCTCATTTGCTCGAAATTGGTAGCTTGCAAGTCTCAGGCCAAGGTGTCGGGGCATGCATTGACGACTCTTGGACCTCACAGAATTTATCGTCAGCAGTTGCAACGGGGCAGCTTTTTGCAGAGCTATTCAGGCTACTCGACAGTCTGGAGGACTTCAAATCCCTCGAACTCTGGGTGGCCAAGGTAAAGCGGCTTATTCCCTCCGGCATTTCGGTGGGCTTGGCGGAAGGCCTCCGATTGTGTCCATGCCTCAAACGCTGCCTTGTTCAGCCAGATGGTGTGCGAAGAATATAGGATATGGTCATCTCGGGTCGGCCCACGCAGGAGGTGAAACGAGACAAAGCCCGGGACGCCCGGTAGGTGTGTATCGCGGGAGGTCCAAACCTCCTCGAACATGGCTTCCGCACCGGGCAAAACCTTAAAGCGGTTCATTGCGATAAACATGGTCACTTACCTCCAGGCACTCGTGGGCTCAAATCACCGCGGGAAGGGGGATTATTGACTGTCCACGAAACGGGCCGCATCGATTTTGAGCAGGTCGCCGACAGCGTCAACTGACAGGTCGGCGGGGCGCCACCTTTCCAATTCCGCCGGATCGAGGGCGTAGTGCCCTTGTCGAGGGAACACTGTCGTCACTCGATCGCCCCAGTGTTGCTTCACGGCCTCCAGAATGCGCAACTTGTCGTCGATCATGACGTAGCGGCGGGCGGGGTAAAGTCGCGCCACATCCTCTAGCACCCGTTCCTTGTGGACATAGATCAATACGTTGTCGGCGAAGGCCGACCATAGCCCGGACCGCTCGATCTTACGCGGTTGAAAAGCGGCGTCGCCGTCTGATAGGATTACCGTAGGTCCATGGCTGCCAAGATGCCGAACAACATCCAGCGCGTGCGGATAAAGGCGATCAGCGAAGGGATAGTCTGCCAGCCAGTTGGCAATTCTCAGCACCTTGGGGTTATGCAATTCCTCCAAACGGTAGCGCTGAAGTGCCCCCAGATAGTCTGCGTATCCAAGCGATCCGCGCAGGTCCTCAAAGAGCGACCAATAGCGGTCCCGTGCCCTTTCTCCATAGTGCTTGGCCAAGTGATCACTGAGGTCACGCTGGACACGGTCGTTATCCAGCAGTGTGTTGTCCACATCGAACAGAAAAACCACATCTTCCATGCCGACAGTAACGCACGGATCATGCCTTGCTGCCGATGAACTTAGCGAGGAGTTGATCGATCTGCCGATCATCCTCCCACTTCAATCCTACACCGATTACCGTTACCCGAGCTCGAACCGAAGGCGGTAACCGTACTGCGTCTTTAGGAGTGGTCACGAGGATCGCATTTTGCTCATCTGCTTCGCGAAGCAGATCTTGTAACTCGATATGCGTGTAAACATGGTGATCGGGGAATGGACGAGCCGCCACAAGGGTGGCACCAGCTTGCCGAAGGGGAGCGAAGAACTTCTCAGGCAGCGCGATTCCGGCAAAAGCGACCACGGATTGTCCATGTAGCGCTGCGATGGAAGAATTCTGGACGAGGTCTGCCCGTAATATAGCCAGACTGGGCGGCAGCTGTGCGGTGGCACCAGTTTCATCCTGCCCAATAATCACGGCAGCTCGACAGCGATTGGCGGCAGTTGCTATGGGCTCCCGTAGGGGCCCAGCGGGCAATACGCGACCATTGCCAAAGCCGGTCCGCCCGTCGATCACCAGGATCGACGCGGTCTTGGCCAAGGTTGAGTTTTGTAAGCCGTCGTCCATCAGCAGCACCCCGGCTCCGGCGCCTACCGCCGATCTGGCGCTGGCGGCGCGATCGGCTCCGGTCCAGGTTGGCGCGGCCGCCGCGAGCAACAGGGCTTCGTCGCCCACCACGGATACGGGATCGTCGAGTGCGACCCGATGTACCCCTCGAGAGGACCCACCATAGCCCCGTAGCAAGATATGGACGTTCGCCCTGGTCAACCGTCGTGCAAGATCGAGCGCCAGCGTTGTCTTGCCGGCTCCGCCCACAGTCACATTACCGCAGCAAATTACTGGTACCGGCGCCACCCAGCCCGGGCATGCCACTCGCCGCGCGGTGATGGTTGCAGTGATCGCGGACAGAGGCGACAGCGCCTTGGCGATCAAACCATCATCGGACCAGAAAGCCGGAGCGCGAAACATCATTGAGAGCTTGGGAGCAATGACAGCAAACCCTCCGCGCTGCGCTCCGGCAAATCTATTTGACGCCGAACAGATGCCGCGGCGTGTCTGGCAAGGCATTCCCTCTGCTTTCGGTCGTCGATCATAGTACCGACAAAGCGTGCCAGCTCACTTTCGTCTGCAACGGTCACGATGCCACCAGCAGAGCGCAGCAGTTCAACGTGGTCGTCGAAATTCGCGGTAAATGGCCCAACAGCGACGGCACACCCTAGTCTCGCTGGTTCAAGCGGGTTTTGGCCGCCACCAGGAGGAATTAGACTTCGACCCACGAATGCGATCGGGGCGAGGCGATACAATAGCCCAAGTTCGCCCATTGTGTCAGCAATCCAGATCCCGCCCTCGGTTGGTGGGTCGTCCCCAGTGCCGCGCCGAGGAGCGTTGATCGCGTCCGACAGAGCCCGTCCCCTGTCTGGATGCCGCGGTACGATGATTGTCAACAGATTAGGATGGGTCCGAGAAACGATGTGGTGAACGGTGACGATTCGCTCCTCCTCCCCTTTATGGGTGCTCGCCGCGATCCAAACAGGGCGCTCGCCTAAGATGCGTTGAAGACGTCGTAATTCAGCCAGATCTACCGGTAGTGGGGGCGCGCTGAATTTTAGATCGCCTGGGCTGTCAACGTGATGGCCACCCAAGGCGCGAAGACGTCCGGCATCCAAGTCCCCGCGCGCCTGGATACGAGAAAAGGCGCCGACCACTCGCCGAGCAAACGGCGGGACTCGCTGCCAATTCCGAAAGCTGGATTCGGACATTCGGGCATTCATCAGCATCATCTTGATACCCCGAGCCTGACAGGCTGAAAGTTGGTTCGGCCATAGTTCGCTTTCGACGAAGCAAGCTGCGTCTGGTCGCCAATGGTTAAGAAAGCGATTGACCCAACAGGGTACGTCTAATGGGGCGAATCGATGTATCACGCTGCCGTCGCGCGGCAGCCGCTGATCAAGGAGTGCCTGTGACGTGACAGTGCCGGTTGTTAAAAGCACCTTTGTGCGTTGACTCAACGCAGTCAGCACCGGAAGTATCGATATCGTCTCACCGACGCTGGCAGCATGTATCCACACCAATCGGCCCTCGGGGCGCGGTGTTGGGTCAATCCCGAAGCGCTCTGGCAAACGCTCCGTGATTTCCTTACCGTTCGCCGCCCGACGACTGAGGTTGAACCGTAACGCAGGGGCTAGAAGTGTGGCCGCGACCTTCCAGGCCGCGCCCAAAAGGCGGCCTGTCATGCGCGGCACAAACGGTCCGCCCGGTCTGCTGCCTGGTCCAACGCGTCGGCGATCGATGACAGGCCGGATTCCCATTGGTGACGCGGTATGTTGATTGGTGACCCGCAGACAATCACGCCGCGCCCGAACGGCAGCGGCACCCGCATGCGGTCCCAGGAGTTGAGTTGAATGCTCAAGCTTGTGCGCGCGGCGAGGGCAACAATGGGTACCCCTGACAGCGCAGCGAGTTGTGCGGTGCCTGGCGCCGCCTGACGGCGCGGCCCCTTTGGTCCGTCC
Source organism: Acetobacteraceae bacterium (assembly GCA_027353465.1). Classification (GTDB taxonomy): domain Bacteria; phylum Pseudomonadota; class Alphaproteobacteria; order Acetobacterales; family Acetobacteraceae; genus Rhodopila. The sequence continues at coordinate 9,397 of DAIEHR010000034.1, forward strand.
GGTGTAATACCAATGTGGTGGCCTTGACGGAGCGCGGCCAGCAACGCCCGCAATCCGTTTGCCCCGCCCCGCGTGGAAGAGCCGAATATGGGCTCGATTCCGAAGCGGCGGACGACCGTGCCAATAAAGCGTCCGTCACGGTGTTGGCTGACCAGGGTATGGATCGGTGTTGGTCTATATGATGGCAGCTTGCGGGCGACCATGGACAACGCGGGCATCAGGGGCAGAAACTCGTGCCAAAAGGCGAAGACCGCCGGGTTGCCTGCTCCGTGCGGGGAAAAGTGATCCTGCCCATCGAGAACCCAGCGTGTCGTACGGAGCGCGAAGGCCAGATACAGTCCAAGCAAGGCCGCCAGAGCGGCCTGGACTTGCGGTTTGCGCAGCAGGAATTTCATAACCTATGTCGGGTAGCATGCCTGGGCGATGTTACGGAAGTGCGGTGATATGGCTGCACTACCGCATTGCTGGTGGCATCGATTTGCACGTCGCCCGATTGCGACCACTTATAACCCCTGGATGGATTGGCTGAGGCGGCTTCGCATGTGTTTGATAGCGGCCGGCCATCCTGCTTCGCCTAGACGGTTAGATACCGTCCCCGGATGGCCTCTTCGTCTGCTCGGAATACAGCCGGCGGTGCTCGATACACGATTCGCCCCTTGACCATGATATGCAGTTCGTCAGCCACAGCTTCGGCGAGCTTCATATTTTGTTCAATCAGTAAGATCGTGACGCCTTCTGCGCACAGACGCTTAATCACCTCCGCCAACTCCCGCACAACCAATGGAGCCAATCCCTGGCTCGGTTCATCTAGCAATACCGCGCGGGGGTCGCTGACCAACGCCCGCGCGATTGCTAACATCTGCTGTTCGCCTCCAGACAACTGCCACCCCCGGTTGCTGGAGCGCTCCCGCAGCGACGGAAACAACTCCAGCAGGCGTCCCATGGTCCAGATCCTGGCGGGGTGGCGCTCACCCACTCGAATGTTTTCCAGGACCGTCAGGTCCGGGAAAATCAATCGGCCTTCGGGCACATAGGCAACGCCAGCACGGGCAATCCGGTGGGGTGCCCAACCAGCGATATCGTGGCCATCCAGCAGGATGCGGCCGGAGCTCGGGCGAACCAAGCCCATGATCGAGCGTACCGTGGTTGTCTTCCCCACCCCGTTACGGCCTAAAACGGCGTAGATCTTCCCCGCGGGTATTTGAAGATCAACCCCTTGCAGGATGTGACTGGGACCATAATGAGTGTTCAAATTCTCGATCCTCAGCATCAAGCGTATCCTCCAAGATAAGCCGCCTGGACCGCTGGGTCTCGTCTCACAACCGATGGTACGTCGTCGGCGATTACACTTCCCCGGTGCATTACCGTGATCTTCTGAGCGAGGCGGAAAACCACCTCCATGTCATGCTCCACAAGCAGCACGGTGAGTTTTCCGTCCACCAGCAGTCCAGCCAGCGTTTCGACCGCGGTTATGGTTTCCTCAACCGAAAGTCCCTGCGTCGGTTCGTCCAGCAGCAACACACGGGGTCGCTGAGACAACGCCATGGCGACTTCCAGCAGACGCTGATCGCCATGGGATAGAAGTCCAGCCGAACGTCCGGCGATCGCGGTCAGACCCAGGCGTTCCAGCGCTTCATCGCCGCGCGCCGCTGCTTCGCGGAATATCTGGGTCCCACCCCATGGTTGCCAGCGGCCGCGCAGGCGAGCCTGCGCGGCCACGCGGCAGTTCTCACGGGCGGTCATTTCAGAAAATAGGGAGGTTAATTGAAATGTCCGCGACAGACCTGTCTGGCAGCGCCGGTAGGATGACATGCGATTGAGCGAATTCCCGTCGAAGCGGACATCTCCCGAGGTCGCCGGGACGACGCCGGTGATCAGGTGAAACAGGCTTGTCTTGCCCGCGCCGTTCGGTCCGATGACCGCGCGGACTTCGCCTGCTTCCACACGCATTGCAACGCCATTCACGGCGGTTAGCCCGCCATACCGCTTGGTCAGACCGTCAAGTTCAAGCAAGGCCATCAGATTCTGACCCGCCGTCGGAACAAACCCCAGATCCCGTCGGGTGCGAAAGTGATGAAGCCGATGAAGATGAGGCCAAAAAACAATGCCCAGGAATCTGTATATTGGCTCAGGACATGCTCCAATAGCATGAAAAATGCCGCGCCGACGATAGGTCCCAGCAACGTGCCCTGGCCACCGACGATGACCATTATTAGCACTTGTCCGGAGAACAGCCAGAACAAGAGGTCTGTGTTGGCAAAGCCGGCAAACGGCGCATAAAGCGCGCCGGAAAGTCCACCCAGCATGAATGAGATTGCCACGATGGCGATTTTGCAAAGCCTCGTATTGTATCCGAGTGATATAGTCTTGGGCTCATTTTCGCGGATACCGCGCAAAACCGCGCCAAACGGCGATCGGACGAGGACTCGGCAGAACGCGTAGGCGCCCAGCAGACAACCCAACACCAGATAATAATAACCATTTCTGGTTTGGAACTGGGTTAAGCCGAACGGCCCGACGCGCCGGGGGATGCCAGCCAGTCCGTCAGACGCCCCGGTCACCGCCGTCCATTTGAATGCAATTGCATAAAGAAGCTGCGCGAATGCAAGCGTCAGCATCGAGAATGACACACCTTTAGCCAGAGTGCATACCCAAGCCACACCGATGCCAACAATTCCCGTAATAGAGGCGGACAAAAAAATGGCGAACGGCAATGGCAGGCGTGTGTGAATGAGCAGGTCCCCACATGCATAGGCCCCCAGCCCATACGCTGCTGCATGGCCAAAGCTAATGAGGCGGGTATAACCGACCATCAGGTCCAGGCTCATTGCCAGAAGCCCGAGGATCAGCGCCTCGGTCAATAGTGTCGTGGCGAAGGGAGGCAGACCAAGCGGTGCTGCGGCCAAAAGGATCGCTGCTATGACCAGGCCGCGCACTCAGATTTCCTTACCAAGAAGGCCACCAGGTCTGATCATCAGAACCAGCAACATAAGCAGATACATGGCAGCGAGCGCGAAATCCGGGAAGTAATAGGTGCCGAACACCTGCACGAAAGCGACCAGCACGGCTGCCAGGAGAGATCCCAGAAAGCTGCCCATGCCACCGATTATCACGATTACGAACGCGTCGATAATCGCATTTCCAGCCATACCCAGCGACGCGGTAACCATCGGTGCAGCCAAAACTCCGCCCAGCGCGGCTAATCCGCATCCAATGCCAAAAATACCGGATCGCACCAAGTTCACGTTTACGCCAAGAGCGTGAACCATCTCGGCATTCTGGCTGGTAGCGCGGATCAGCAATCCCAAACGCGTGCGCTCCAGGAACTGCCAAATAGCGACTGCCACAATAATCCCGGCGGCGGCCAGGAACAGACGATAGGTGGGAAAGGGCTCATCAAACAGAAATACGATTGCGCCTAACGCATTGGGTAGGCTTATCTGCAACGGATCGACGCCCCATAACAAGCGGGTGATATCACCCAGGACCAGCGTCAGTCCGAAAGTTACCATCAGGAAAGCGCTGTCGCCTCGCCTGTACAGTGGTCGTAGCAGCCCAATCTCGAACGCCGCGCCGACCCCTCCGGCGATAATCGGACCGGCAATTAGCGCAAACCAGAAACTGCCACTTAGGTGCGCCGCTGAGTAGCCAAGAAACGCCCCGAGCATGTAGAATGTGCCGTGGGCGAAATTGACGATCCGCATAATGCCGAAAATTAGCGTGAGTCCGACGCCAAGAAAGAATAGGAGCGCGGCCTGAGAAAGCGCATTCAGGCATTGCACCAGCAAGAACGGCAGAAAGTCCATCAGCCGCTAATTGTCGTATGACATCTGGTTACAAGGGGGTGTGATGCGATCAGCAGGATAGGTTGCGACTACCTCTGGTACGGGATGTTCCATCCCGGGCCTTTTGACGACCTTGACTACGAACCCAGCTTGTTCGCCTTGGTGGTCACAGGCCCGCATTTCGACGCGTCCCTTGACGCTGTTGACGATTAAGTTCTCCATTGCAGATCGGACCTTTGCGGCGTCGATGCTGCCCGCCTTTTCGATAGCGGCCTGCAGTACGATGCAGGACTGGTATTGATCGCCTTCGAACATTTGCGGCAGGCGTCCGTATTCTTTCTGCCATGCCGCCACGAACGCCTTATTCGCTGGATTATCCAGCGTCGCCGAGTAGCGAGACCCGCCGATCAAACCGACCGCCGCGTCTCCGACAGCATTGATCGACCCCTCGTCCACCTGTTCGGTCAACAATTGAATCTTATCGCCCAGACGGTATTGTTTGGCCTGAGAGAGGAAGGCGTTATTGTCGTCACCGGCTAGGACCAAGTAGCATCCTTCTGCGCCGGACTGACGGATCTTGGTGATATAAGGCGAGAAATCCTTCGTCCCCGTTGGCGAGAACACCGCGCCCAAAAACTCCTTTCCCGCCCGTTTTACTTCCGCGGCGAACACATCCATTGAGTTGTGGCCCCACGCATAGTCCATGCCGATGCCATAGAATTTCTTCATTGGCGAATCCCGCAGCCACAACGCTACGGCCCGTGTTCCCATGGGACCGGAGGTGTTGGGCCGGAAGAAGTTGGGTACTAATGATTCGCCGGTCAGTCGCCCGTCGCCGTTATCACCGGAGACGAAAATCGCGTCCCATTCGGTCAGCTTGGGTGCAACGGCAAGTGCTTCATTGGATGCAACGATGCACGTCAAAAGCCTAACTCCGCTTCGCTCCACCATTTCCTGCGCCTTGCGCACGGTATTGGATGGATTGCCAGCAGTGTCTTCTATGACCAACTCGATCGGGCGCCCGAGCAGACCATCACTAGCATTGACCTGCTTAGCCCAAAACTCACAAGCTTGCCGCATCTGTGTTCCAATGCTGCCGAGCGCCCCGGTCAGCGTGACCGGCATGCCGATCTTTATTGCGTCAGCCGCCAAAGCCCATCGCTGGCCGCCCCCAGCCAGCGCGGCGGCTGTCAAAGAACTCAGCAAAACCCGCCGCGGTACGGCGTTGTGCGTGCTCATACGTTTCCCCGAGCTTTTTTAAACTTCTTTAACTCGGGTCAGTAGGGCCGGTTTCTTTCGCAAGGTCAATCGGTGAAGGCATCGATTGTCGGTAGCACACGATCTGTCCGGTGATAGTGGGCTCTTTGGAGAGTCTGGATACGCCGGGCGGAAGCCCATCAGGGTGTCGGAATGATCAAGTTCCCGAGTGTTTGGGACCGCTATGAATCGGGTGACCTCAACCAGATTGAAGCGGCGGAGTTGCTCGGCATCACCCAGCGGACGTTCCGCCGCTGGTGCCACCGCCACGAAGAGGCTTGAGACACGGGGCTATTGGACCGTCGGCTTGGCGGCGTATCCGGCAGACGAGTTCCGCTCGACCGCTCAGAGGAGGTTGAAGCATCGTATCGAACCCGCTACAGCGGCTTTACCGCCCGACATTTCCACGAACGCCTCGTCAGGGATCACCAGTTCACCTGGGGCTACACCTGGACGAAGCTGTTTCTACAATCGAAGGGGCTGCTGGTGCGTGCCAAGACGCGCGGCGCGCATCGTCGCAAGCGGCCGCGTCGTCCGATCCCCGGAATGATGCTGCACCAGGATGGCTCGCTGCATGAGTGGCTGGCGGCAAGGTCGATCGCACGCGCTCGACCCAGGTCGTCCGAGCGCTGGCGCACCTGGGTGTGGAGCATATCGCGGCGTATCCGCCTGAGGTACATGGCAATTCGGAGGGTGTGTTT
>DAIEHR010000006.1 GCA_027353465.1 Acetobacteraceae bacterium
ACCGCCGCCAGGCGCGGTCCGATCAATCGACGGTACAGCGCCTCATACTCCGCCGCCGCGTGCCGCCAGCCGACGCCGCGCGCCATGGCCGCCCGCCGCATGCCGGCCAGAAGAGCCGCATCCTCGAACGTATCGAACGCGCGGTGACAGGCGGCCATCAACCCCGCCGGGGTCATTGTGGTGAACAGGAACCCGGTCGTGCCGTCGTCGATCGTATCCGTCAGGCCGCCGGTCGCGTGGGCGATCGGCAGTGCGCCATAGCGCTGTGCCTGCATCTGGGTCAGCCCGCATGGTTCAAACCTGGAGGGCATCAGCGTGAAATCGCTGGCGGCGACAATCCGCCGGGCCATCGTCTCGTTGAATCCGATCAGCACGCCGATATCGTCGCGATGCCGGCGTGCGGTGCGGCTGAGCATGTGTTCGATCGCCGGATCCCCGAGTCCAAGGATGGCGATCTGGCCGCCGTTGCCGACGATGTCGTTGGCTGCCTCCGCCACTAGATCCAGGCCTTTTTGATGCACCAGGCGCGACACGATACCGAACAGCGGCCCCCGCGACGGGCGCAGGCACAGGCCCGCGCGCACCGCGTCGGCATTGGCCTGTTTGCCGTTCAGGTCGTCCGGGTCGAAATGATATGGCAGATGTGGATCGCTGCCGGGATCCCAGCTTTCGTCGATCCCGTTCACGATACCCGATAACTGTCCCTGTGCCGCTCGGCCGGCCATCAGGCCGTGCAAGCCGGCGCCCTGCGTCTCAGTGGTGATTTCGGCGGCATGGGTTGGACTGACGGTGGTAACGTGGCTGGCGTAGAAGGCGCCGGCCTTCAGGAACGAAACCCGTCCGTGGAACTCCACGCCGTAGATGTCGAACGCGGCGTCAGGGATGGCCAGGGTATGCCGTCTAGCGGCATCGAAATTGCCCTGATAGGCGATGTTGTGGATGGTCAGGACGGTCGGGATGTTAAGGCCGTCCCATCGCATATAGGCAGGCGCCAGTCCGCCGGGCCAATCGTTGGCGTGCACGATGTCGGGCACCCACTCCAGTCCGGCACGCCCGGCCGAGATATCGGCAGCCGCCAGTGACAAGCGGGCGAAACGCAGATCGTTATCGCCCCAGTCCGCGCCCTCGGGCGTGCAGTATGGCGTGCCTTGCCGGTCGAACAATGCCGGGGCGCCAACCAGGTATAAGATCATACCGTCCGCCAGCCGGGCCTCACCAAGCCGAGCGGCGGGGATGCCCGCGCGGGCGGGCAGGTGACCGAACCAACGGATGGACGGCAGCATGGCGAGGACCTGGGGATAGGCCGGCATCAAGATGCGCACGTCGATTCCACGACGGCAGAGCGACAGCGGCAGTTCCGCGGACACATCGCCCAGCCCGCCGGCTTTCGCGAGGCCCGCCAGCTCGCTCGTCACGAACAGCACACTTACAGGTGGCACCAGATCCCCGACCTTCAGGACGCACGGTCCATGTCAAAACAGTCATGGCTTCAAGGGGCGACGGGACGGTGCCTTACCAGCGCCGCCCGGCATCACAGGAACCCGCTAAGGAAGAAATGGCTGAGCACTTGATATCACCAACGCAATCTTCCGTTATCGCTGGCGAAGGAGGCCGCATTATTCGAAACACCAGCGTCCATATTGCGGATTTGCTACGCTCGGCATCGAGCATGCAGTGGACCCACCGCTCAACTCCGCGTAATGTTTGTAATACGATACAATAACACAAACGGACGTAGCGCACGTCATTTCTGATGGCTCGGAAGTTTGCCGGCTCACGGGCTAATGGGTCACCGCACCACCAACCGCGCCGACGCCTCCGCCAATCAGCGCACCGGTTGCCGGCTTACCGCCAGTCAGAGCCGAAATGCCCGCGCCGGCGCCCGCCCCAATCAATCCTCCGGTTACGGCTCGGGTACCGACGGTATCGCCGCATCCCCCGAGGCCGGCAGACAGGCTCAGCAACACAACGAGGATGGATATCCGCACCGCGCTCTCCCAGAAGTTGAACAGATGAAATTGCTGAAAGCAGCAAAGGTTTCGCGCCGAATCCCGTCTTTGTCGCTGATGCAGATCAAACGATCGCCAACAACCTCTTGTGAACCGCGCACGCGGGGGTTAAGCCCAGCGCCTTCCCAAGCCCCACCCGCCTGGCGGGTTTTCGCGCATAAAGGTTCACTGGATGTTCTCCCGGTTGCTCGGCTTCATGTCGGCCGACATGGCCATCGATCTCGGCACCGCCAATACGCTGGTTTATGTGAAGGGCCGAGGCATCGTGCTGGCCGAACCCAGCGTCGTCGCCATTGCCGATGTCCGCGGCAAGAAGCAGGTCGTCGCGGTCGGCGAGGAGGCCAAGCTGATGCTGGGCCGCACGCCTGGGTATATCACCGCCTCTCGCCCGTTGCGCGACGGGGTGATCGCCGACTTCGAGGTTGCGGAGGAAATGATCAAGCATTTCATCCGGAAGGTGCATAACCGGCGCGGTTTCGCCTCGCCGCTGATTATCGTGTGCGTGCCTTCGGGCTCGACCGCGGTGGAACGGCGGGCGATTCAGGAGAGTGCGGAAAGCGCGGGTGCGCGGCGCGTGCAGTTGATCGAGGAGCCGATGGCCGCGGCGATCGGGGCGGGGCTGCCGGTCACCGAACCCTCGGGCAGCATGGTCGTCGATATTGGCGGTGGCACGACCGAGGTGGCGGTGATCTCGCTGGGCGGCATCGTCTATGCGCGCAGCGTGCGGACCGGCGGCGACAAGATGGACGAGGCGATCATCAGCTATATCCGACGGCATCATAACCTGCTGATCGGTGAATCCTCGGCTGAACGGCTGAAGATGGATATCGGTGCCGCCGCGCCCGACGAAAGCGGCGATGAAGGCCCGTACCGGGAGGTTCGGGGCCGCGACTTGATGAACGGTGTGCCGCGCGAGGTTCTGGTCAGCCAGCGCCAGGTGTCGGAAAGCCTGATGGAGCCGGTGTCAGCGATCGTGGAGGCAGTGAAGGTCGCGCTGGAAAACACGCCGCCGGAGCTCGCGGCCGACATCGTGGACAAGGGGATCGTGCTGACCGGTGGCGGGGCGCTGCTCTACCGGCTGGATCAGGTACTTCGCGATGCGACCGGGCTTGCGGTGGTGATCGCCGAAAACCCGCTGCAATGCGTTGCCCTGGGTACCGGGCGGGCGCTGGAGGAGAGAAAGCGTTTGTCCAACGTGCTGACGAGCATGTATTAACCGTCCCGACTAATTAACGTCAGCATGGTTCGGGAAGCCCTGGATCATGCGGCGATCGGGTCGCCAGAAGCTGTTCATGAAGGCCTCAGATGCTCCGCCTTTCGATCCAGGCACGCCAGGCGTTGGCACGGCTGACACTGCCGGTCCTGATCGTTGCTTCTTTTGGGATCATGCTGCTTGGCAAGGCGGACACGCTGATCGCCGAACGGGCGCGGATCGCGCTGGGGGATGGATTGGCGCCGATCTACGCGGCGTTGGCATCCCCGCTGGAGCGGATCCACGCCACCATCACCGAAACCGTCGCACTTTGGGACATGCGGGAAGAAAATGCCCGCCTGCGCGACGAAAATGAGAAGCTGCGCCGCTGGCAGTCCATCGCGCTGGCGCTGGACGCGGAAAATCAGCGGCTGAAAGCCAGTCTCCACTGGATCCCAGATCCGGACGCATCCTTCATCACCGCGCGCGTCGTCGCCGATGCCGGGGGCGTTTATGCCCGGGCTGTTCTGCTGTCCGTCGGCCCGAACCATGGCATCCGCAAGGGGGAGATCGCGGTGGATGAGCGCGGCCTGATCGGGCGTATCACCGAAGTTGGCTCCCGCACCGCGCGGGTTCTATTAATCACTGACCTGAACAGCCGCATTCCGGTGATGATGGAAACCTCCCGAGCACATGCCATCCTGGTGGGAACCAACGGGCCTCGCCCGCGGCTGCAATACTGGCCGGAGGGCATCGTGCCGCAGGAGGGCGAGCGCATCGTCACCAGCGCGGAAGCCAATGCTTTTCCGGCCAATCTGCCAATTGGCACCGTCCATTACAGCGCCAGCGGCGCGGCCGAGGTCGAACCGGCGGCGATGCTGCAGAAGCTGGAAGTCGTGCGGATCTTCGACTACGGCCTGAACGGCGTGACGGCGCCGGAGCCCGCGCCCGCGCGCCCGACCCCTGGGCGCCACTGATGGCCGCGATCGACCGACGGCCGGGGATCAGGCCCAGGGCCAGCGTCGGCCGGCGTCTGGACGTCATTGCCCGCATCGGTTTCCCGGTCGGCATGACGATCCTGCTCATGCTGCTGACGCAGGCGCCGTTGGACATCCCCGAACAGGCGGCCCTGTTACCCGCGGTAGCGTTGTGCTGCGTCTGGTTCTGGTCTCTGTTCCGGCCCAGCAACATCCCGCCGCTGGCGGTCTTTCTGATCGGGCTGTGCATGGATCTGCTAGGCTATTTGCCCGTGGGTGTTGGGATTTTCACCCTGTTGGCGGTTCAGGCGCTGGCCCTGGGCGTGCGCCGGTCGTTGTCGCGGCGGGGTTTCTTTTGGATATGGGGCGTGTTCGGGGGCGTTGCCGCCGCGGCATCACTGTCGATCTGGCTGCTGACCATGTTGCTGACCTTCCACCTGTTGGCGCCTTACCCAGCGATCTTCATCGCCGCGCTTAGTATCGCAATATTTCCCATCCTGGCGGTGCCATTCGCCGCTGCGCACCGGTCGGTCGCCGATCCGGACCAAGCCTGACCATGAAACGGGATGTCGAGCGCACAGGTGTGTTCACCCGGCGGGCCCTGCTGATGATGGGCGGGCAGGCGGCTGTTCTCGGCACGCTGGGCGTTCGGCTTTACCAGGTACAGGTGGAGCAGGGCGCGCGCTACACCACGATGGCCGACGAAAACCGCATCAGCGACAGGATGATTGCCCCGCCGCGCGGTCGTATCCTGGACCGGTTCGGCATCGTCGTCGCCGGCAGCACGACCAACTGGCGTGCGGTTCTGATCGCGGAGCAGGCCAACAACATCCCTGCGACCCTGGATGCGTTTTCGGCGCTTCTGCCGCTGAGCGAGTACGAACGCGCCCGCATTGACCGCGAGTTGCACCGCCATCGCAAGTTCATTCCCGTGCTGATCCGGGAGTTCCTCACCTGGGACGAAATGGCGGCGATCGAGGTCAATGCGCCCGATCTTCCCGGCATCGTGGTCGATGCGGGCACCTCGCGCAGTTATCCGTATAGCGAGAAGCTGGCCCACATCGTCGGTTACGTGGCCCCGCCCAATGAGGCTGATGTCGCCGATGACCCGTTGTTGGGGTTGCCGGGCCTGCGGATCGGGCGGGCGGGCATGGAGAAGTTCCACGACCTGGGGCTACGCGGGCGGGCGGGGTCGGTGCAATTGGAGGTGAACGCGGTCGGGCGGGTAATCCGGGAACTCGACCGTCAAGAGGGTGTGCCGGGCGAGGACGTCGGCCTGACGATCGATGCCGGCTTGCAGGAAGCCGTGCTGACCACGCTGGGCGACGAGAGCGCGAGTGCGGTGGTGATGGATTGCCGCAATGGCGAGGTCCTGGCGATGGCCACCAACCCGTCGTTTGATCCATCGGTGTTCAATTCCGGCGTGTCGCAGGCGCAGTGGCTGGAATGGACCAAGGACCGCCGCACGCCGCTGATCAACAAGGCCACGTCGGGGCTGTATGCGCCGGGTTCCACCTTCAAGATGGCGGTGGCACTGGCGGGTATCGAGGCCAAGGCGATTACCCCGGCCGACCGGATCGACTGCCCGGGCTACCTGGACCTGGGCGACACGCGGTTCCACTGCTGGCGCCGGGGCGGGCACGGCATGCTGGACCTGCGCGGCGGCCTGAAGAACAGTTGCGATGTGTATTTCTACGAG
>DAIEHR010000044.1 GCA_027353465.1 Acetobacteraceae bacterium
GATCAGCAGATTGCGCCGCAGCAGGGCGGCGGCGCCGATGGGGCGGTACGGGATGCCCTTCAGTGCCAGCGGGATCAGGGCCACGATGATCAGCGCATTGAAGATAATCGCCGACAGGATGGCACTGCGCGGGTTCGCCAGATGCATCACGTTCAAAGCCCCCAATTGCGGGTAGAAGGCGATGAACATCGCCGGGATCATGGCGAAATACTTGGCGACATCGTTGGCGATGGAAAACGTCGTCAGCGCGCCACGGGTCATCAGCAACTGTTTGCCGATCTCCACGATTTCGATCAGCTTGGTCGGGTCGCTGTCCAGATCGACCATGTTGCCGGCCTCGCGGGCGGCCATCGTGCCGGTGTTCATCGCCACGCCGACATCGGCCTGTGCCAGGGCAGGGGCGTCGTTGGTCCCGTCCCCGCACATCGCCACCAGCTTGCCCTGGGCCTGTTCGTCGCGGATCAGCTTCAGCTTTGCCTCGGGCGTCGCCTGGGCCAGGAAGTCGTCCACCCCGGCCTCGGCGGCGATGGCAGCGGCGGTCAGCGGATTGTCGCCGGTGATCATCACCGTGCGGATGCCCATTTTGCGTAATTCGTTGAAGCGTTCGCGGATGCCGCCCTTCACGATGTCCTTCAGATAGATCACGCCCAGCAGCCTGCCATCCTTGACCACGGCCAGCGGGGTGCCGCCCAACCTGGCGATTTCCTCGGACCTGGCAGTCAGTTCCTTCACGGCGGCGTCGTACCGGGTGGCTGTCGCGACGCCGCCGCGTTCCGAACCTTGCGGCCCGCGGACCCAGTTCAGCACCGCATCCACCGCGCCTTTGCGGATGGAAACGCCGTCGTAGTCGATCCCGGACAGCCGCGTTTGTGCGGAAAACGGAATAAACCGAGCATCCAGCGGCGCCATGTCGCGGCCGCGTATGTCGTATTTTTCTTTTGCCAGCACGACGATGGATCGCCCTTCCGGCGTCTCGTCCGGCAGCGACGACAACTGCGCGGCATCGGCCAGTTCGCGAGCGGTGACGCCGGTCAACGGGAAGAACTCCGTCGCCTGACGGTTGCCCAGGGTGATAGTGCCGGTCTTGTCCAGCAGCAGGGTATCGACGTCACCGGCCGCCTCCACCGCACGTCCGGACATCGCCAGGACGTTGAACCGCACCAGACGGTCCATGCCGGCGATACCGATGGCCGATAGCAGCGCGCCGATGGTGGTCGGGATCAGGGCAATGAACAGCGCGACCAGGATCACCACCGAGATCTGGCCGCCGGCATAGGTGGCGAAGCTGGGGATCGTGGCAACGGCGAAGACGAAGATGATGGTCAGGCCCGCCAGCAGGATGTTCAGGGCGATCTCGTTCGGCGTCTTCTGACGTTCCGCGCCCTCGACCAACGCGATCATCCGGTCGAGGAATGTGGAGCCCTGCGCGGCGGTGATCCGCACCTTGATCTGGTCCGACAACACCCGCGTGCCGCCGGTCACCGCTGAACGGTCGCCGCCGCTTTCACGGATCACCGGGGCGGATTCGCCGGTGATCGCCGACTCATCGATCGAGGCGATGCCCTCGATCACCTCGCCGTCGCTAGGGATCAGTTCGCCGGCCGCGACCACCACGATGTCGCCCTGCTTCAGCTCCGGGGCGGGAACGCTTTCGATCCCGGCTTCGGTCAGGCGGTTGGCCATCGTGTCGGTCCTGGCCCGGCGCAGCGACGCGGCCTGCGCCTTACCGCGGCCCTCGGCCACTGCCTCCGCGAAGTTGGCGAACAGGACGGTGATCCACAGCCAGAGAATGATCTGGAAGGTGAAGCCGAGATGTTCCCCGCCAGACAACAGGTCGCGCAGGAACAGGACGGTGGTCAGCGTGGCGACGACTTCCACCACGAACATCACCGGATTGCGGATCATCAGTCTTGGGTCGAGTTTCGTCAGTGCCTGACCGACCGCCGGCATCAGGATGGCGGGGTCGAACAGGTTGGAGGTCTGGTCGCGGGAGCGGGTTTCCATGGCGTGTGCCTTATGCTGAGCCAGGTGTGCTATTCGTTACTATAAACAACTAGAATGTCGAACCGGACAGCATCGACAGGTGCTCGACGATCGGTCCCAGCGCCAGGGCGGGCAGGAACGTCAGGCCGCCGGTGATCAGGATCACACCGATGGTCAGCCCGACGAACAATCCGCCATGGGTGGGGAAGGTGCCCAACGACGCCGGAACGATCTTCTTGGCGGCCAGCGATCCCGCGATCGCCAGCATCGGCACGATCATCAGGAAGCGCCCGATGAACATCGCGATACCCAGGGTCGAGTTCCAGAACGGGGTGTTCGCCGACAGCCCCGCGAAGGCGCTGCCGTTATTGCCGGTCGCCGAGACGTACGCATACAGCGCCTCGGAAAATCCGTGCGGGCCGGCGTTGGACAGGGCCGACAAGCCCGGTTGGATCACCACCGCCAGCGCGGTGAAACCCAGGATCGACAGCGGCAGGATCAGGATCGCCAGCATGGCCATCTTGACCTCCTTGGCCTCCAGCTTCTTGCCCAGATATTCCGGTGTGCGGCCGACCATCAGCCCGGCCACGAACATGGCCACGATGACGAACAGAAGCATCCCGTAAAGACCGGACCCGACGCCGCCGAAGATGATCTCACCCAGCATGATATTGATCATCGGGATCATGCCGCCCAGCGGGGTCAGGCTGTCGATCATGGCGTTGACGGCGCCGCAGGACGCATCGGTGGTAATGGTGGAGAACAGCGCGGAGTTGGCGATGCCGAAGCGGACTTCCTTGCCCTCCATATTTCCGGCCAGATGGCCCAGCGGCAGATGCGCCAGCAGCGGGTTGCCGGCCGCTTCCGACCAATAGACCACGCCGGTTCCGGCCAGGAACAGCAGCCCCATGACGGCGAAGATCGCCCAGCCCTGGCGCTGGTCGCCGACCATGCGGCCGAACACGTTGGTCAGTGCCGCGCCGATCGAGAAGATCAGCACCATTTGCAGAAGGTTGGTCAGCGCCGTGGGATTTTCGAACGGGTGGGCTGAGTTCGCGTTGAAGAACCCGCCGCCGTTGGTACCGAGCATCTTGATCGCTTCTTGCGAGGCGACAGGCCCCTGGGCAATCAATTGCCTGCCGCCTTCCAATGTCGTGACATCGGTATAGGCGGACAGGTTCTGCGGCACGCCCTGCCAGATCATGACCAGGGCGGCGAGGATGGAAATCGGCAACAGCACATACAGCGTGCCGCGTGTCATATCGACCCAGAAATTACCGACGGTCTTCGCCGATCGCCTGCTGAAACCGCGAATCAGCGCCAGCGCCAGGGCGATCCCGGTCGCGGCGCTGACAAAATTATGCACGGTCAGTCCCGCCATCTGGACCAGGTAGCTCATGGTCGTTTCCGGCACGTAGGATTGCCAGTTCGTGTTGGTCACGAAACTGACAGAAGTATTAAACGCCAGGTCCGGCGTAACCGCTTCCAAGTGCCCCGGGTTCAGCGGCAGCACGGCCTGTAGGCGCTGCAACGCATACAAAACCACGAAGCCGGCGAAACTGAACGCCAGCATCGCGATCGCATAACTGAGCCAGTGCTGCTCCTCGGCTTCGTCCACGCCGGAAATCCAGTAAAGGCCGCGTTCAACCGGCCTTAGAACCGGGGACAGCGGGGTTCGCTCCCCGGCGAAGACGCGCGTCATATAGCCCCCCAGCGGTTTGGTGAGGAGCATCAGCAGGGCGCAGAAAAGCGCGACCTGGAGCCAGCCGTTTAATGTCATGGTGTGATTCCCACTAGGGAGAGTCGATCGCGATGGCGGCGGCGCCGTCGCTCGGATCGCGCGCTAGAAGCGTTCCGGCTTGATCAGGGCAACAACCAGGTAGCCAAGAAGAAAAATCGTCACCAGGGCGCCCAGCGCATAGTCCAGGATCATCGTCGCGTTCCTACAGGTGATCGCAAGCGAATGCGTACAGCCCGCACACGCCCAGACAGGCCGCGCCGGTCAACAGAAAAACGAGATCAAGCATAGTGGTGCTCCCGGGGCCGGTGCCAGGGCATCCGGCCCAATGATCGTTCAGTCAGATCCGGGAAATAGGCCTCCAGCGCCTATAGAAGCGATGCCGCTTGGGGGAGGCGGATATAGTATTTGCATATAAACGGGGAATGCGTGACCGGACAGCGCCCGGTCACGTCACGCGGCAGGCAGGCGCGCCTTATCCCACCTGAAAGCTGGGTTTGCGCTTCTCCACGAACGCCGCCATGCCTTCCTTCTGGTCGGGAGTTCCAAACAGCGACAGGAACAACGCCCGCTCATGCCGCACGCCTTCAACCAGCGTCATCTCAAACGAGCGGTTCACCGCCTGTTTGGCGAACTGCACCGCGACCGGTGACAGGTTGGCGATCTTCTCGGCGATCTTCATCACCTCCGGCAGCAGCTCATCCGCCGGGAACACCCGCGACACCAGATTGGCCCGTTCGGCTTCCGCCGCATCCATCATCCGCGCGGTCAGCACCATGTCCATGGCCTTCGACTTGCCAACCGCCCGAGTCAGCCGTTGAGTCCCGCCCGCACCAGGGATCACGCCCAGGTTGATCTCCGGCTGGCCGAACTTCGCGGTATCGGCGGCAAAGATCATGTCGCACATCATCGCCAGCTCGCAGCCGCCGCCCAGGGCAAATCCGGCCACCGCCGCGATCACCGGCTTCTTGACCCGCAGCACGCTTTCCCAACCCGCGCCGATGAAGTCTTCCACCATCGCGGCGGGGTTGGTGCGGTCGCGCATTTCCTTGATGTCGGCGCCGGCCGCGAACGCCCGGTCGCTGCCGGTGATGACGATGGCACCGATGCCCTTGTCGGCGTCGAATGCCAGCAACTGCTCACCCATCTCGCGAACCAGCGCGTCGCACAGCGCGTTCAGCGCCGCTGGGCGGTTCAAGCGGATCAGGCCGACACGACCCCGTGTTTCGACGATAATGTTTTCATAAGCCATGGTGCATTCCTCCTGGACAGGGCTCTTCGAGCCCAACCCTAGCATACAGGTCAAGCCGCCCCAACCAGCCGCCCCAGCCAGCCGACAGCCGGCCTGGGCCGGATAGCGCCCGAGCGCGCCACGCTGTAAAAGGCGCCATCCAAGACCAAGGACGATGGAACATGGCTTTCCGCACACTCGATAACCTGGACGTCGCCGGTAAGCGCGTCCTGCTCCGCGCCGACCTGAATGTTCCGGTGCGCGACGGCAAGATCTCCGACCTCACCCGTATCGAGCGGCTGTCGCCCACCATCCGGGAACTGTCGGACAAGGGTGCCAAGGTCATCGTGTGCAGCCACTTCGATCGCCCCAAGGGCAAGCGGGTGCCGGAAATGTCGCTCGCCCCGATGGCCGCGGCATTGGGGGAAGTATTGGGTAAGCATGTCCGCTTCGTCGAGGACTGCATCGGCGTCGCCGCCGAACAGGCAATCGACCTGCTCGGGCGCGGTGACGTGCTGGTATTGGAAAACACCCGTTTCCACGCGGGCGAGGAAAAGAACGACCCCGCTTTCGCCGCCGCGCTGGCCAAACTGGCCGATATTTTCGTCAACGACGCGTTCTCCGCCGCTCATCGCGCGCATGCCAGCACGGAAGGCGTGGCGCACCTGCTGCCATCCTTCGCCGGCCGTCTGATGCAAGCCGAACTCGAAGCGCTGGACGCCGCCCTGGGCAACCCGGTTCGCCCGGTCGCGGCGATCGTCGGCGGATCGAAGGTGTCCACTAAGCTGGAGCTTCTCGGCAACCTG
>DAIEHR010000051.1 GCA_027353465.1 Acetobacteraceae bacterium
GGCCGCCATGCGCCGGATGCGCCCAAGGGCACAGTCTGGCTATACGGCCACCATGCCGTCGCCGCGGCGCTGGCCAATCCGGCGCGGCGGCTGAGGCGCCTGCTGCTGACCGAGGAAGCCGAAGCCGCCATCAGCAAGCACCTGACACCGCCTTGGGCCGTATCGCCCGAGAAGGTGGACCGGGCACGTCTGGATCACCTGCTGGGGCGCGACGTTGTCCACCAGGGTGCCGCGCTGTTGGCCGACACGCTGGCCCCGCCCAGCCTGCAATCGGTGCTGGAGAAAGACGGTATCATCGTTGTGTTGGATCAGGTCACCGATCCACGCAACGTCGGTGCCATCATGCGGTCCGCGGCGGCGTTCGGTGCCGCCGCGGTGATCACCCAGGACCGCAACGCCCCGGAGGAAACCGGCGCCCTGGCAAAGGCCGCTTCCGGCGCGCTGGAGACGATGCCGCTGCTGCGGGCAGTCAACATCGCCCGCACCATCATCGCGCTGAAGGCCGCCGACGTCTGGTGCATCGGCCTGGACGCTGGCGGCAAGCCGCTGTCTGGCCCGGACTTTGCCGGCCGGCGCGTCGACCTGGTTCTGGGTGCCGAAGGCGAGGGGCTGCGCCGGCTGACGCGCGAAACCTGTGATGAAATCGGCGGCCTGACGATCAGGGGCGCGGTGGAAAGCCTGAACGTGTCCGCCGCCGCGTCCGTAGCACTTTATGAGCTATCGAGGCGCTGATGCCGTTCGATCCCGGCCCGGCCGCCGCGGCACTCCGCCGGATCAGGCAGGCCCGGGTCCTGGTCGCGCCTCTGCCGTCCGGCATCGCACCGTCAACCGAGGCCGAGGGCGCCGCGGTGCAGGCGGCGCTGGCCGGACTGGCGGGCGCGATGCCTCCCGCCGGCTTCAAGATCGGCGCGACCGGCAGCCGGATGCAGGTCTATCTGGGGGTCGGTACCCCGATTGCCGGATTCATGCGTGCCGAGGACATCCACCACGGCCACGCCGACCTACAGTTCGCCGACTTCATCAATCCCGGTGTCGAGTGCGAGGTCGCGGTGCGGCTAGCCCGCGATCTGCCGCCGGGCCCATATTCGCGGCAGCAGGCTATGGCGGCAGTGGGTGATTTCTTCGCCGCCGTGGAGGTTGTCGAAAACCGCTACGGCGACCTCAAAGCGCTCGGTACCCCTACGCTGCTGGCGGATCAGATGTACCATTGCGCGGCGGTCATCGGTGACGGCCATGGCGTCGATTGGCACAGCCTGGATATCGGCGCCCTGTACGGGCGGATAAGCCTGGATAACGGCACCGCCGACCAGGGCGTGACGACGGACCTTCTGGGTCACCCGCTGAACGGGCTGGCCTGGCTGGCGGGTTCAGCCGAGGCCGCGGCGTTCGGCGGCCTGAAAGCCGGGCAGGTGGTGATGCTGGGCAGTGTCACGCCCCCGGTGTGGCTGACCGGACCGGCCATGGTGACCGTCAAATTCCCACCGTTGCCGGCTGTCACCGTGCGGTTTCGATAGAAGATCGACCGCTTCGGCGTGTCATCACGGGTCAGGATCGCGCCCGGCGAATGATGTAATCGGTGTCAGACCGGCGGCAAATGACGATGTTCGCTGGTCACCATAGCGGTCAGCGCGGCCCCGAGCCGATGCCAGAGTGTGCGCACGAGATCGGCGATCTCCCGTGCGATCAGGCGGTTACCCTCGATGGTCAGTTCCATCGCTTCGGCGCTGGTGGCCCAGAAATCAGGGTTATGCATAGCGGCTTTCCCTTCGATCAAAATCGGAAAGGACGCCTCCACCTTTGTTGCATCGCAACATAGGGCAGTACCGCAGACGTTTCAACGAGAATGTCGCCGGCTAGATCAGCTTCGCCTCGAACGGTGGCAGCAGGTCGGGTGCGTCGAATTCCAGCACCCACAAATCAGGGTCGAACCTCACCTGCCGGGCGATATAGGCATCCGCCGCTTCGTCATCGACCGGCGAGGGACCGGTCGCCCGCATCCAAGCGAGTTCCCCATCGCCAGACCGCAGTTGCGACAGCACCGAAACCTGCTTGTCGTTGCGCAATACCACCAGCACGCCGCCGGCGTCGGGATCGCCCTTGCGAACCACGACGCCATAGCGGCCGTCGGCGTTGCCCATACGCAACGCCATACTGACCCACAGCCCCGCCTTGACGCGAGGCTCGCTCATTTGCCGATGATGCGGCGGGCGATGGCCATGCGATGCACTTCCGAGGGGCCTTCATAGACCCGCATGGTGCGGACCTTCTGCGCCATCAGCTGTAGCGGCAGTTCCTTCGCCACACCCATGGCGCCGAACGCCTGCATCGCGTGATCAACGACCTCGGTGGCCATTTCGGTGCCATACAGCTTCACCATCGATGCCTCGGTGCGGACATCCTTGCCGGCATCCGCCTTGGTGGCGGCATCATAGACCATCAGCCGGCAGGCATGGATTTTCATCGCGGCGTCGGCGATCCACCACTGAATCGCCTGGCGGTCAGCCAGCCGCTGCCCGAACGTCACCCGCTGCTTGGTATGCTCCACCATCATATCCAGCGCCCGGCGGGATATCCCAATGCACCACGCGCCCATTTGCAGGCGGCGCACCGTCAGGCGCAACTGCATCGGCGCGTAGCCCTTGCCCTCGATACCCAGGATCTGGCTGGCGGGAATGCGGCAATCGTCGAACACAAGTTCATAGGTGCGCTGGCCGCCGATCATCGGAATTTCCCGCTCGATGATGAAGCCCTTGGTACCGCGCTCCACAATGAACGCCGTCACGCCTTCGGCGCGCTTGCCCTCACCGGTGCGGGCCATGACAATGACGAAATCGGCCTGCGGCACCCGGCTGACCCAGATCTTGCGGCCGTTGATCACCCAGTCGCCGCCATCCTTGACCGCGCGCGTGGTCATGCCGGCCGGATCGCCGCCCGCCCCGGGTTCCGAGATCGCGATGGCCGAATGAGCCTCTCCGCGGGCGTATGGTTCGAGGTATTTACGCTTCTGCTCGTCGTTCGCCACCGCGATCAGCATGTGCAGGTTCGGGCTGTCGGGCGGGAAGGTGAACGGCACGCAGGTGCGCCCCTGTTCCTCATACACCCCGACCAAGGCGGAGTAGGGCAGGTTGGCGCCGCCGTATTCTTCCGGCACATCCAGGCCCCACAGGCCCAGTTCCTTGCATTTGTTGAGCAATACCGTCTCTTCCTCGGGCGGCAGGCCGGATTTCTGGCCCGACATTTCGCGGGCGAGAACTCCCTTTTCCAGCGGAATCACGTCGCGGTCGATGAACTTCGCGACGAGGTCCTGAAGCATCCGGTGTTCTTCGGGTAGTTCAAACATCAAGGCGTTTCCTGGTTGGTTAAAGTCGGCCGCGCAGCGGATGTGCAATAAGGAAGCACGATCCAGAAGCCCCGTCACGCGGGGGGATGCGTGGGACGCCGGGAAATGCCTGGGCGGTGCGGGCGGCGACAGCGCGCAACGCGCGATGTTGCCATTGGATCTCTTTGCCGGCGCCCTCGCGCCAGCGACGACCAGCGTATTAGCACTCGGTGGCCGATTCCCGGCCAAATTTGAAGCCCACCACCGGATCGTCCCGTAGGTGAGCCCAGATGCCACGGGCCGCCAAGCCAGCACGCGCTCAAGCCGAAAAAGCGGTCAGGCCAAGTCATATAGTATGACTTTTCAAACGCGCTGACCTATGCCACTATTTCCAGGCCATGGGGTGGTTCGCCACCCTCAAGGCGCACGCAAAGTGCGCGCAACGGTGGGGGGACGGGGTCTTGCAGACGACATATTTGCTTATCGCCGGCGTGCCCGCCGCATGACCGGAACCACGCCTCCGCCGCGGACAGAGCAACAAGATCCCCGGCCCAAGCTGGTGGTCATCCCCGCCGGACGCACCCATTCCAACCACGCCGCGGTCGCGCGCAGCATCGGCATCGGCATCATTGCCGCGCACCATGCCGAGGGCATGACCCTGCCGAACGATGCCGAGTTGACCGCCCGCTTCGGTGTCTCCCGCACTGTGCTGCGGGAGAGTGTGAAAACCCTGGTCGCCAAGGGCCTGCTCAGTACCAAGGCCCGGATCGGCACAAGGGTGCGCGAACGGTCCGCATGGAACATGTTCGATCCTGACGTGCTCGCGTGGCATCTCGATGCCGGCGTGGACAAGCGCCTGCTCCGCGACCTCGCCGATATCCGCCTCGCCGTGGAACCGCGCGCCGCCGAACTCGCTGCCTTGCGCCGCACGCCCTCGGTCATTCCACAGTTGCGCGCGAGTATCGAGCGTATGCGCGCCAGCCCCTCGGACAGCGACGATTTCACCGACGCCGATCTACGCCTGCATCTGGACATCGCCACCGCCTCGGCGAACCCCTTCATGCGCTCGATCGGGGCGGTGATCGAGGCGGCACTGCGCGCGTCCTTCGTGCTAAGCGCGCCGGTGGATGAGCAGGAGCGCGAACGTTCGATCGCCGCCCACGCCCGCATCGTCGACGCCATTGCCGCATCCGATCCGCAAGAAGCCGCGGCGGCGATGGTCGGCGTCATCATGAACGGCCTGCACCGCCACGGTGCCGCCGAAGACAGCAACTGGAGCCAGCCTTGAGTACGCCCGAAAAGCCAAAATTGCGGAGCCAGGCCTGGTTCGGCCGCCAGGACAAGATGGGGTTCTACTACCGTTCGTTCCTGAAGAATTCAGGCACGCCCCAGGATCAGTTCGACGGCCGCCCGGTAATCGGCATCTGTAACACTTGGTCGGAGCTGACCCCCTGCAACGGCCATTTCCGCGATCTGGCCCAGCATGTCCGAACCGGGGTGATCGAGGCTGGCGGCTATCCGCTGGAATTCCCGGTCTCCTCGCTGGGTGAGGTGACGATGCGGCCGACCGCGATGCTGTTCCGCAACCTTGCCGCCATGGACGTGGAAGAAGGTATCCGCGCGCATCCGCTCGATGGTGTCGTGCTGCTGATGGGCTGCGACAAGACCACCCCCGCGCTGCTCATGGGCGCGGCCTCCGCCGATCTACCGACCATCGGCGTCTCGGGCGGGCCGCAATTGCGCGGCATGTACCGGGGCCAGATCATCGGCTCCGGCACCAACATCATCTCCATGAGCGAGCAGTTGCGCGCCGGTGAAATCACCCTCGACGCGTTCCATGAAGCGGAAGCCGGCATGAACCGGTCCAGCGGCCATTGCATGACCATGGGCACCGCCTCGACCATGGCGTCGATGGTGGAAGCATTGGGTATCGGCCTGCCGGAAAATGCCGCCATCCCCGCCACCGACGCAAGGCGCAACCAACTGGCGCGCATGGCCGGACGGCGAATCGTCGAGATGGTCGGCGAGGATCTGACACCGTCCAAAATCCTGACCCGTGCGGCGTTCGAGAATGCCATCCGAACCTTGGCGGCGATCGGCGGCTCCACTAACGCGGTGGTCCATTTGCTGGCGATCGCCGGGCGCATCGGCGTCGATCTCACCCTGGCGGATTTCGACCGGCTGGGGCGCGAGGTGCACTGCCTCGTGGACCTGATGCCGGCGGGCCGCTTCCTGATGGAGGATTTCTACTATGCCGGCGGCCTTCCGGTGGTGCTGCGTACCCTCGGAGAGCGCGGCCTGCTGCATAAGGATGCCGCAACCGTCAACGGAAAATCGATCTGGGACAATGTGCGCGACGCCGATTGCTTCAACCGCTCCGTGATCACGCCGTTCGAAGCGCCGTTCAAATCCGATGCCGGCATGGCCATTCTGCGCGGCAATATCTGCCCCGATGGCGCGGTGATCAAACCCTCCGCCGCCTCGCCGGACTTATTGGTCCATACCGGCCGCGCCGTGGTGTTCGAATCGGTCGAGGAGATGCATGCCGGGGTCGATGACGACAGTCTCGACATCGACGCGTCCTGCATCATGGTGCTGAAGAATTGTGGCCCCAAGGGTTACCCGGGGATGGCCGAGGTCGGCAACATGCCAATCCCGGCCAAGCTGTTGCGCCAGGGCGTCCGCGACATGATCCGGATTTCCGATGCCCGTATGTCTGGTACCGCCTACGGCACAGTAGTCTTGCACGTGGCCCCGGAAGCCACCGCTGGCGGCCCGCTCGCTTTCGTCAAAAATGGCGACACGATCACTCTCGATGTACCGGCCCGTTCGCTGCACCTGCACATCGATGACGCCGAGATGGAAGCCCGCCGCGTCGCCTGGACGCCACCGCCGCCGCACGCTGTCCGCGGCTATGCCAAGCTCTACATCGACCATGTGCTGCAGGCCGACCGCGGTGCCGATTTCGATTTTCTGGTGGGCCGCACAGGATCGCCCGTGCCGCGTGACAATCACTGACGGAGTGACGACATGACCATCTACAAGGGCGTATTCCCTGTCGCCCCGACCGTGTTCGACAGCAGCGGCAACCTCGATCTGGCAGGCCAGAAGCGCGCCATCGACTTCATGATCGATGCAGGCTCGCAAGGCGTGTGCATCCTGGCGAATTTCTCCGAACAATTCGTGCTGACCGATGCCGAGCGCGAGCAGGTGATGCACGCGGTGCTCGACCATGTGGCGGGACGGGTGCCGGTGATCGTCACGACCACGCATTTCGGCACCGCGATCTGCGCTGAACGCAGCAAGCGGGCGCAGGCGGCGGGTGCTGCGATGGTGATGATCATGCCGCCCTACCACGGTGCCACCATTCGCGTGGCCGAAGACGTCATCTATGATTTCTACAAGGCCGTGTCGGACGCGATCAGCATCCCGATCATGGTGCAGGATGCACCGGTGGCGGGCACGACCCTGACCGCGCCATTTCTCGCACGCATGGCGCGAGACATTGCCAACCTCTCCTACTTCAAGATCGAGGTGCCGCAGGCGGCGGCCAAACTGCGCAAGCTGCTGGAGCTCGGCGGTGACGCCATCGTCGGCCCGTGGGATGGCGAAGAGGCCATCACGCTGATGGCTGATCTCGATGCCGGCGCCACCGGGGCGATGACCGGGGGCGCTTACCCCGACGGCATCCGCCAGATCGTCGATCCGTATGTCGCCGGCGATCGTGCCGCCGCGATGGATGCCTACACACGCTGGTTGCCGCTGATCAATTACGAGAACCGCCAATGCGGCCTGCTTGCCTGCAAGGCGCTGATGGCCGAGGGCGGCGTGATCAAATGCGAAACCGGCCGCCACCCATTGACCCCGTTGCATCCCGCCACACGCGCTGGCCTGATGGAGATTGCCCGCCGCCTTGATCCCATGGTGCTGCGGTGGGGCAAGTGATGTGAGCATCCGCCTCGCCATCGTCGGCCTCGGCAAGATCGCACGAGACCAGCATATCCCCTCGATCGCCCGTACCCCGGGTATTGAGCTGACTTCCATCGCCAGCCGCAACGCCTCGCTTGCCGGGCTGCCGCATTACCCAACCCTGGATGCCTTGCTGGAAGCCGCGCCGTCGATCGACGCCGTGGCCCTGTGTACGCCGCCGCAGGGCCGCCATGCCCAGGCCGAAGCGGCATTGCAGGCCGGTCTGCACGTGCTGCTGGAAAAGCCGCCGGGAGCGACGGTGAGCGAAATCGCCCCGCTG
>DAIEHR010000056.1 GCA_027353465.1 Acetobacteraceae bacterium
CTCGATCATCTTCCAGCGTTCGTCCGGCCCCATGCCCGCGGTCGGTTCGTCCAGGAGCAGCAGCGACGGTTCCAGCGCCAGAGCCAGGGCGATATCCAGCAGCTTCTGGTCGCCATGGGACAGGTTGGCCGACAGCACATCGGCACTATCCTGCAAGCCCAGCATCTCGGCCACTTCCATGGCACGTTCGCGCACATCCTGGCGCGGAAACCGGTGGCTCAGGTCTGCCCATTGGCCCCGGTGCGCGGCGATCGCGGCCTGGAGATTCTCCGCCACCGTCATCGACGGGAAGAAACTCGCGACCTGGAACGCCCGCCCGATCCCCCGGCGCACGATGGCGGCGCGATCCAGCCGCGTGATATCCTCGTTCTTGAACACGATCGACCCGGAGTCCGGCTTCAGCGCCCCCGAGATAAGGTTGAAGAATGTGCTCTTCCCGGCGCCGTTGGGTCCGATGATCGCGGTCAGGGTGTTGGCCGCGAAATTCAGCGTCACATCATTGGTCGCGGCGACGCCGCCGAACCGCTTGGTCAGGTTGGTGATTTGCAGCATCACGAAATGCCCCCGGCCGGGCGCCCGCCCAGGCGTTCGGTGATGAAGTCCAGCAAGCCCCGCCGCAGCCCCAGCGCGAAGGCCAGTATGATGATCCCAAGCGCCAGGCCGTAATATTCGGTTTGCCGGGTGACCACGTCGTTCAGCAGCAGCAGGATCATGGTGCCGACGGTCGGGCCAAGGAAACTGCCTACGCCGCCCATAACGATGGCGAAGATGGCATCGCCGGAGATCGGCCAGTTGATCAGTTCCGGATAAGCGCCGGACACGAACAGGCTCATGACGACGCCGCCAACGGACGCGAACACCGCCGAGAGCACGAACACCGTCAGCTTCACCCGCCAGACCACAATTCCCAGGAACGATGCTCGGGCTTCGTTATCCCTGATCATCCGCAGCGAGGTGCCGAAGCTGGTATTGACGATATGACGCATGATCAGCAGGCCGATAACCAGGACAACAGCCGCGAAAATATACAGGTTGTATTGATCGCCCAGGTCGATGCCCGCCACCACGCGACGGGGGATTCCGCCCTGCAGCCCCTGATCTCCGCCCGTCAGCCCCACCCAGGAAATGATGACCGAGTGCATCAGCATCTGCATCGCCAAGGTGACGAAGGCGAAATAGATCAGCCTCAGCCGGATGCAGATCGCACCAACCGCGACAGCGGTGACCGCATTGATCAGCAGCGTCGCGATAAACGCCATCGGCAGGGAGATGCCGGTGCGCTGCATCAGCAAAGCGAAGGAGTACGTCCCCAGCCCGAAGAACAGCCCATGCCCGAACGACGACAGGCCAGTATAGCCCACCAGCAGGTTCAACGAGGTCGCGAACAGCGCCATGGACGAGCACCGAATCACGAAATCCTGGAAGGCCTTGCTGGGTGTCAGGTGCGGCACCGCCGCCAGCACCGCGATCGCCAGGATGCCGATGGCGATGTCGCGAAAAATCCTGGCCATCTCAGACGATCTCCTTACCGAACAGACCGCTGGGTTTGAAGACCAGGATGATGATCATCGCGATGTACATCAGCCCCTCGGTGAACAGCGGGAAGCCGATGGTGCCGAAGCTGCGGATCAGGCCGAGCACGACGGCGGCGATCAACGCACCGCCGATGGACCCCATGCCGCCGATGACGGTCACGATGAAACTTTCGATCAGGATGGAAAACCCCATGCCGGGAGTCAACGAACGCACAGGCGCCGCCAGACCGCCAGCCAGACCCGCCAACATGCCTCCAACGGCGAATACCAGCGAATACAACAAGGTCGTATTGATCCCAAGCGCCGAAACCATGTTCGGGTTATGCGCCGCCGCCCGGATGATTTTGCCGATCTTGGTCAGCCCCAGCAGAAGACTTAGCCCGCCGCCGATCGCCAGCGCGACCAGGATCAACATGATATAGAATGGCGGAACCACGCCGCCGGCAATGAACAGCGGTGGCACCTGGAACGCCGGAGGCATGCCCATGGCATAGAAATCAGGCCCCCAGACAATCTTCACCAGGTCGTCGCAGATCAGCACCACGGCGTAACAGATCAGCAACTGCATCAGTACATTGGCGCCATAAACCCGGCTGATCAGCACACGTTCAAATATCACGCCGAAGATCGCCATCCCGAGGCCGCCAGCCAGCACTCCCAGGAAGTAGCTGCCAGTGAACATAAAGGCCGAATAGGCGATATACGCCCCCAGCATGTAGAACGTGCCGTGGGCAAAGTTGACGATCTTCAGCACCCCGAAGATCAGCGTCAGGCCGGCGGCGACCATGAACAACAGCATGCCGACAATCAGGCCGCTGGTGGTTTGCGTGACCAGGCAGGAGGAACTGGTCACGCAGCCTAGAAGGGCATCGAGGTCCATCAGATGAAGCCGTTACGCTTTTTCCACTCGGTTTCGAGTTCGAATATGGTGCCCCAGTCGGCGGCTTTCACATCGGCGACGTAGGGTGGTTTGGTCAAGGTTGTGCCCCAGCCGATGGCATAGCCGACGACGGTCTGATCCTCGGCCCGCATCGTTACCGTGCCATCGACGCCGAAGGGGCAATCGATCTTCAGGCCCCGCAGCGCTTCGGCGAGTTTCTTCGGGTCGGCGCTGCCGGCCTTTTTCGCCGCGCCTTCAAAGAAGCGCATGCCGGTGGAACTCTCCCACGACCAGTTCGTGGGATATTCTTTGAAACGCTTGCGGTATGCTTCGCCCCATTCACGGTTGGCAGCCGTATCCGGGCAGGTCACGACATAGCGGTTGCCGGTATCGATGCCGGCCGGCAGGTTCTTGATCGCGGTCAGCGCCGTGTAGTCCGCGAGGTTGACCGAGAACACCTGCATCGCGCTGAACAACGCATAGATATTGCCCTGATTGATGAACGCGGTCAGGTCACCGCCATACAGTGCGGTGTACATCGCCTGCGGCTTGGCCTGGATCAGCTTGGTGATGACCTCGGTGAAATCCGGCTGCCCCAGCTTGGGCCACGCCTGGGAAATCACCTCGATATCCGGTTTGAAATGCTTCAGATATTCCAGGTATTGCGCCGTGGTGTCGCGGCCATAGGCATAGTCGGGCGAACACGTTGCCCATTTGGTCAGCTTGCGGGCATCGGCGACCTTGGCCGCATACGCGCCGCCGACAATGGCGTCGTGGATGCCCTGCCGGCTGGAGCGGAATGCACTCGCCACGCGGTATTTCGGATCGGCGGTCAGCGAGGATGTTTCAGAAGACGAGTGGATGCACAACACGCCAAGGTCGCGCACCACTTCCTGCACCGCGAACGACCCGGCGCTGGATTCCGCATCCAGCAACATGTCGCAGCCATCGCTATTGACCAGTTCGCGGGCAACGCGAGCGGCCTCCTGCGGCTGGCTTTTGGAATCGCGATAGACCATTTCGATCGGCCGTCCGGCCAAACCGCCGGCGGCATTGATGCGATCGACTTCCATTTCGATGGCGTTGCGGTGGGTAATGCCGGATTGCGCCAGCGGGCCAGAGAATGTGGCCTGCATGCCGATACGCACGGCCTTCGCCTGTGCCCCCGCGATATGCGGCGTCGCAAGTACGGCCGCCGCGCCGGTCAGCACAGTTCGGCGCGGCAGGTTATATTGCCTCATTCGCGTTCCCCCCACTTCTGTCTTCATTCGTCCCGCTCACGAAGGACCGCTTTTCCACCGGCAACGGCGGGAAAAAGCGTTCGCTGCCCCGCCAAGGCGGGGGAAAAGCCCTTGCTAGCCCGTCATGATCGGCGAAGGCGCGCCATCGACTACGCCGCGCCTGCCGCCGCCCAGAGCCAAGGCCCCCGTCGCGATCAGATGTAGCCGTTCGCTTTCTTCCACTCTTTCTCCAGCTCGACGATCTGGCCCCAGTCGCCCGGTTCCACATCGACAACGAATGGCTCTTTCGGCACCGTCGTGCCCCAACCAATGGCGTAATCGACCAGTGTATGATCCTCGGCCCGCATGGTCACCTTGCCGGTCACACTGAACGGGCTGTCGATCGTCATCCCTTCCAGCGCCGCTGCCGCCTTCTTCCCGTCGGTGCTGCCAGCCTTCTTCACCGCCGCTTCGATAAAGCGAACCGCGGTGGAGTTCTGCCACGACCAGTTGGTCGGATAGGCGTTGTTATTAGCCTTGCTATAGGCCGCGCCCCAGGCTGCGTTTTCCGCCGTCTTGGGGAACGTCGGCAGATAGCGGTTGGCCGACTGAATACCGACGGGCAGGCTCTTGACCGCCGTCAACACCGGCAGATCGCCCATTGCCGGCACGAACACCTGCATCGCACTGAACAGCGCATACACGTTGCCCTGATTTACGAAGGCCGACAGATCGCCGGCATATAACGCCGAATACAGCGCCTGCGGCTTGGCTTGCAGGATCTTGGTGATCACCTCGGTAAAGTCCGGCGCCCCCAACTTCGGCCAGCCTTGGGACACAACCTCGATGTCCGGCTTGAAGTGCTTCAGGAATTCCAGGAACTGCGCCGTCGTGTCGCGGCCAAAGGCATAGTCCGGAGAGCAGGTGGCCCACTTCGACAGCTTCTTCGCGGTTGCGACCTTCGCCGAGTGCGCGCCGCCGACGATCGCGTCATGCACGCCCTGGCGGGCGCAGCGGAACGCCGTAGCCACCCGCAGTTTCGGATCCGCGGTCAAGGATGACGTCTCGCTGTTGGAATGCAGGCACAGCACGCCAAGATCGCGGACCACTTCCTGGACTGCATAGGCGCCGGACGACGCCTCGGCATCCAGCAGGATTTCGCAGCCGTCTGTATTCACTAGTTCCCGAGCGACGCGGGCCGCCTCCTGAGGTTGCCCCTTCGAGTCGCGGTATATCGGCTGTATCTGGCGACCCAGCAGGCCCCCCGCGGCATTGATCCGGTCGATCTCTGGCTGGATGGCGCCGCGCGAGGACGTACCCAGCAGCGCGATGGGGCCGGACAAGATGGTTGGGATGCCAATTTTCAGTGGATTGGCCTGTGCGCGGGCAACCCACGGCATGGCGATGGCGGCGGACGCTGCAAGAAGGGTACGGCGGCCCAAGCGGGCGGCGTGAATATCGCGCATTACGTTTCCTCGGTATTTTTTGGTCGCAATGGACTGATCGAAGAAAACCGGAGTCGCGTCAAGCAGGTGTCGGGCTTTGGACCATGCGGATCGGCGCCGGCGAGAGAATCATCCGCGCAGGGATTTCCCGTACTCCGAACCCGGCCGCATGGCGCGATCCCCTCCTCAATGAATTCCTACCCGCAACCCAAGCCAGATAAGAGTTTTTTCTAGAAAAGCTGGCTGGGAGAAAATATATCATAAGTTCCGTTCTATGATTGCCACCGTAGGACGATCTTCTAAAACCCCGGGAAATCCCCCCTCCCGAGGAACTTTCACCCATGGCCCCCGCCCCAGTCCGAACCGCCCTTGCTCCGGCGATGGCGCTCTTCGCCAGCACGTGGCTCGCGTTGACACCCATCGCATTTGCCAACGAACCGCCGCCGCTTCGCATCGGTGTACTCACTGACATGAACGGCCCCTATGGCGATGCCGCCGGCCCGGGTTCAGTCACCGCCGCCAACCTCGCGGTCGCCGATTTCGGCCCGACCGTCCTCGGCCGACGGATCGAGATCGTGGCCGCCGACCACCAGAACAAGCCCGATCTCGCCGTCAGCATCGCTCGGGAATGGTTCGACACCAAGGGCGTGGACATGGTCACCGATCTGACAAACTCCTCGGTCGCCATCGCCGTCCAGGCGCTGGCAGCCGAGAAGCACAAGATCGATCTGGTCACTTCCACCGCGACCACGGCACTGACCAACGAGGCCTGCACCCCAACCTCCGCCCACTGGACGTTCGACAGTTACGCCCTGACGGCGGGCACCGGTCGCGCCCTTGTCGAGTCCGGGGCGAAGAAATGGTTCTTCATTACCGCTGACTATGCATTCGGCGCCAATCTGCAGCGCACCGCCGCGCGCGAGATCGAGCGATCAGGGGGAACGGTCGCCGGGGTCAGCCTCGCACCGCTGAACACGGCCGATTTCGCCTCCCAATTGGTCGCCGCGCAGGCTTCGGGGGCCGATGTCGTGGGCCTGGCCAACTCCGGCGCCGATACCGCCAACGCGGTCAAGCAGGCGGTGG
>DAIEHR010000094.1 GCA_027353465.1 Acetobacteraceae bacterium
GTGATTTCGGCAGGTTGTGATTCTCTGCGTGTTGCGAGCACTGCGGGGAATCCAATGACCTGGACCGAAATCACACGCGCACAGCATGACCGGAGCGGGCTGCGTTATGCAAGCGATGTCACCGACGAAGAGTGGGCGATCGTCGGGCCTTTCGTCGAACGTTCGAACAGCGTCGGCCGCCCGGCGAAACATACGCGCCGGACGATTTGGAACGCGGTTCAATATATGGCGGCGTCCGGCTGCCAGTGGCGTCTGCTGCCCAAGGATTTTCCGCCATACCCGGCCGTACAGCACTATTTCTATCGCTGGCGCGACCGCGGCCTGATCGTCGCGATCAATGAAGCGCTGACGGTGGCGAACCGGCTCATCGCCGGGCGGAACGAAACAGCGTCGGCCGGCATCATCGACAGTCAGTCCGTCAAAACCACGGAAAGCGGCGGACCACGAGGCTACGACGCGGGGAAGAAGATCAAAGGGCGCAAACGCCACCTCGTCATCGATACGTTGGGCAACGTCCTGGATGCGATCGTGCACACGGCCGACATTCAGGATCGAGATGGCGCACCCGGCCTTATCGAATTCGTCGAGGAAAGCGTCCCGACGCTGACCAAAATCTTCGGAGATGGCGGCTATGGCGGCGAGAAACTGGGGGCTGCCATCGCGCATATCGACGGGCTCGTGCTCGAAATCGTCAAACGCTCCGACGCCGCGACTGGGTTCGTGGTGTTGCCAAAGCGCTGGGTCGTGGAGCGGACGTTCGCCTGGCTGGGCCGGTGCCGCCGCCTCGCCAAAGACTGGGACGCCTCAATCGCCTCGTCCGAGGCGTGGCTGTTCCTTGCTTCCGTGCGACGTATGACCCGCGCCATTGCACGAGCCTAAAATGGGCGGGAGCAATTACGAGTCAGACTCTAAAATCCATGCTTCTTCTCAAATGCCATGCGCTCATGTGGCGACAGTCTACTGATATAGTCCACCGTGACTCCAGCCTTTCTTATCTTCCTCAACAAAACAAGGACCGACGCCACAGACGTAGATATCCAGATTATCAAATAAGATAACACGAAAAACCAGGCTGCTATCCTTATAGATTCACTAATGTTGTGGCCGTACAGGACCTGAACCAATAGCCTCAAGGCACTCACTAGCACGCTTCCAATTAAAGCCGCAACCGCGAGCCAGCCAACTGTTCGGGCGAAGTACATGATCGCTGGCAGGCTCACGGTCTACGCCACCCAGTCAATTCAGTTGCTGCCTGCGTCTGGCCTGGTTGCTCATGGCGGGCTTCCACGAAATGCAGTTGAGAGGCTGGCCCATCCGCCTTGCAGCATCCTGTCCAGCGCACTGTGTCCGCCGAACGCCTCGTTCGGTTTGCGAATCCAGTCGTAGCCGCGTTCGGGTTGGCTGAACATGTAGCGCAGCGCTTTGTGGATACCGAGCAGCGTGCCGAGCCGAAAGATCGTGTCGTGGGGCAGGGTGGCGATCTCCCCTTTGCGCCAGCGCTGGAAGGTTCGCTCTGACGGTTCGCCAAGCAGACGGCGTGCCTGTGGGGGGGTAAGCCGCCAGCGGTCGAACAGGTTCAGGACGGCGCGCAGCATGGCGGCGGCTTCCTGTTGGGTGATGTCGGCCCCGGTCGAGACGGGGCCGGCTTCTAACGGGGCTGCGAGTGCAACCATGTGAGAGAATCCCTGGCTGATGGCATGGACATAGGCAGGTCGCCATTTGGCTTCAAGGCAGCCATGATCCGCCAAATGGCAATAACCGGCCAATACTCCCGCTTTGCCGTTCTCTGGCCTACCCGGCGCGATCCCCGCCAAACGCGGCCCGCCGAGCTTCGGTCGCCAAGCGGTCGGCGCGTTCGTTCATGTCGTTGCCGTCATGGCCGCGGACCCATTCCCAATCTACCCGGTGGATAGCCTGGGCTGCGAGGATGCGCTTCCACAGGTCGATGTTTGCCACCGGATCGCCGGTCGAACTCCGCCAGTTCTTGCGAACCCAGCCGGTCATCCAGCGGGTGATGCCGTTCTTCAGGTATTGGCTGTCGGTATGGATCACCACATGGCAGGGGCGCTTCAACGACTCCAGCGCCTCGGCTGCCGCGGTCATTTCCATGCGGTTGTTGGTGGTTTCCGCCTCGGCGCCCGACAGTTCCTTCACCACGTCGCGGAAGGTCAGGATCGCAGCCCAGCCGCCAGGGCCGGGGTTTGGCTTGCAACCGCCGTCAGTCCAGACGTTCACCGCTTTGTCCGGATCAGGCGGCAGCGAGACGACGACATCGTTAAAGGCCATAGGCGCGTCCATCGGTAGCAGAATTGTGGAAACGCAACCGGCGCAGATATTCCAGCGGGTTTTTGCGAGTGACCAGCGCGCCAGCCGGCGTATTCAGCCAATCGTACAGGCGGGTCAGCAGAAAGCGGATCGCGGCGCCTTGGCACAGCACGGGCAAGGCGGCCTGTTCCTGCCGCGACAAGGCCCGCACCGACTGATACCCCGCCAGCAACGCTCGGCTTTTCGTCACGTTGAACGAGAAATCGGCTTCGAAGCACCACGCGTTCAGGCAAATCGCAACGTCGTAGGCCAGCAGGTCCGTCGAGGCGAAATAGAAGTCGATCAGGCCAGACAGCGTGTCGTCCAGGAAGAACACATTGTCTGGAAACATGTCGGCATGGATATGGCCGGTCGGCAACCCAGCCGGCCAGCTTGCCAGGATGGCGGCCAGTGCGGCGTCTAGCTCCTGAACCAGCCCGGCCTCCAGCGCGTCGGCCTGGATGCGGCACTTGTCCAGCAACGGCATCCAGTTGGATGGTCCCAGCGCGTTGGCGCGCGTCGGGGCGTAGTCGGCACCGGCCAGGTGCAAACGGGCGAGCGCGATGCCGACCGGGCCGCAATGCGACTGACGGACCCGCCGCGGCCATACGCCGGGAAGGAAGGTGGTGATCGCAGCATGCTTGCCGGCCAGATGGCGCAGCGCCGATCCGTCACGGCCGCGCACCGGTTGGGGGCAGACCACGCCGCGCTGCGCCAGATGCTCCATCAGGCCCAGG
The DNA here is from genome assembly GCA_027353465.1 of Acetobacteraceae bacterium. Classification (GTDB taxonomy): domain Bacteria; phylum Pseudomonadota; class Alphaproteobacteria; order Acetobacterales; family Acetobacteraceae; genus Rhodopila. The sequence goes on from DAIEHR010000094.1 coordinate 3,042, forward strand.
AACCAGGGTAAATCGTTGGGATCGACGCGCTTTTCGTACAGCGTCAGGATGAAGTCGCCGGCGGTCGTGCGCAGCGAGAAGTTCGAGTTCTCGACACCCTCGGCGATGCCGCGAAACGCCACCATCGTGCCGATATCGTAGTCGGTCAGAAAGGCAGCCAGCGCATCGTCGGTAACGTCCGTATAGACCGCCATCAGGGCAGGCCGATCAATGCGTCCAGTTTTCGACGCGGTTGTATTTGAAATTATCGGCGTAAGCCTTGGGCTTCACGCGGCGGGTCTGGGGAATTTCCAGATCGTAGTCGATGCCATTGCGCTGGGCGTAGGCGATTGCTTCTTCCTGAGTCTCGAACGACAGCTTCACCTGGGTCTGGGTATCGCCACCGCCGGTCCAGCCCATCAGCGGGTCGGCCGTGCGGGCATGGGTATTGACGAATTCCAGTACCCAAACATGGGTCTTGGCCCAGCCTGACTGCATCGCGGTCTTGGGAGGCTGGAAAATGCGGGCACGCATGGAAGTCTCTCCGATTCAGTGGTCGGGGCGGCGGGACTCGAACCCACGACCTCCTGTACCCAAAACAGGCGCGCTACCAGGCTGCGCCACACCCCGACGAACGGCCGGACCCTATGGGCGGCGGCGTTCCGATGCAAGGCGCAATCGTCCGGGAATGCGGGATTCGTTGGATAAACCGGTTGCGCCCCCTATCGGCGGATTATGGTGCGTTGCCGAAAAGCGCCTGCTTCACCGTATCGCCGACCCGGATATCCAGCTTTTCCGTCGTCCCCGCCGCCAGTTCCAACGTCGCGCGCACTGGTCCCCGGCTGTCGATCACCGCCAGGCTGCGCGGCGTGGTGTTCTCGGCGATGGCGCGGATCGTGCCGTCGGCATTGATGAACACCATGTCCAGCGGCACCAGCGTGTTGCGCATCCACATCTGCGACTCGCGGGGGAAGCCCCAGTCGAACAGCATGCCGCCGTCCGCCGGTATGCTGGTGCGGAACATCTCCCCGGTGATCTGCTGCTCCGCCTTCACCGCCATCTCTACGTTAAAGACGTGTTCGGGGCCGCCGTGACCGACGATCACCAGCTTTTCCTTGGGCAGTTCGGGCTGTGGGCCGGTGGGGTCGGGCGCCTGTGCCCAAGCAGGGGACGAAAGCGGGGCCAGGAAAGGCAGCAGGGCGGCGAACGCCAGCAGATAACGCCGTTTCATCGAGATAGGATTTCCTTGGTAAGATACCGGATTTCGTCGCGTACCGGCCCGGTGCGGGGCTGGTCGAGCAGGGTGGTAAACCAGTGCGCCGGCGGATTGCGCCCGATCGCCCGGTCCAGGCGGAGGGCGCGCAGCCCGGCCTCGGCGACTGGCGGCAGGGTTTCGGGGATGGCGTGGTTGTTCAAAGTGCCCCAGATCAAGGCCCAGCAGCGGCCGACGGTCCAGGGGTTGTAGCCGCCGCCGCCGAGTACGACCAGACACCGCGTGCGTTCCATCAGCGCCCGAACCACCGAACGATGGGCGTTATTGGACAGCGACAGCTTGGCCAGCGGATCTTCCTCCAGCCCATCGGCGCCAGCCTGCAACATGATCGCCTGTGGACGGCGCGCGTCGATGGCCGGCAGCACCGCCTGTTGCATCGCCCAGTCGAATTCCGAGTCGTTGCACCCCGCCGGCAGGGGCACATTCAGGGCGGCCCCGCCGGCGCGATCGGTCGCGGCGCCGGTGAACGGCCAGCGCGCGGCTTCGTGCAGGCTGATGGTCAGCACCCGCGGATCGTCATGGAAGGCGTCCTGCACGCCGTCACCGTGATGGGCGTCGATGTCGAGGTAGACGACATTGTCGATCCCAAGGTCCAGCCACGTCAGCAACCCCAGCACCGGGTCATTGAGGAAGCAGAAGCCTGACGCTCGGTCCGGCCGGCCATGGTGCGTGCCACCACCCGGGCAATGCACGATACGGCCCTGTGCCGCAAGCCTGGCCGCCAGCATCACACCGCCAGCGGAGATGGCCGGACGGCGAAACACTTGTGGATAGACAGGATTCCCCTCGGCGCCGATTTTGAACCGGGCGCGAACGGCGTCGCTGACCGCCTGGTCGCGTTCAGCCTGCCGCAATGCTGCGATGTAATCGGGGTCGTGGAACCGGAGCAGTTCGGCGTCAGTCGCCAACGGCGCATCATGATAGACATTGTCCGGTAGCCAGCCCAGCGTTCGGCACAGGTCGATGGCAACCGACACCCGCGGCACGGCAAGCGGATGCTTCGGCCCGTAGCTCGAGTTACGGTAGATCTCGCTGCCGACGAATAATGGGTGCATGGAAGACCATTCAAAGCCAAGATTGGGGTCAAAGCCAAGATTGGTGCCAAAGCCAAGATTGGGCCCATCAGGCGCTTGGGCGGCGTTTCGCCCAGGGCAACCCAACCGCCGCCGTCCCGTTTCTCCCGCAGGCCCGGTTCCAACCGGGGTTGTCGTCATCCCGATCGCCGCTTATAGCGCCGGTCCAAGGAGTCCACATGGCCGCTGTCGCCGAGTTGTCGTCCGATAATCCCGTTCTGTTGCTCCAGGCCGAAATCCTGGCGCGTCCCCTGACGCCCGCACGCCGAATGGCCGATGCGATCCGGGCGCTGGCGATCGATGCCACGCAACAATCGAACTCTGGGCATCCCGGCCTGCCGATGGGCATGGCGGATGTCGCGACCGCGCTGTGGAGCCGGTTTCATAAGTTCGATGCCGCCGATCCGCACTGGCCCGACCGCGACCGGTTCGTGCTGTCCGCCGGTCATGGCTCTATGCTGCTTTATGCGCTGATCTACCTGACCGGGCATGACGGCATGTCAATCGACGATATCCGCAATTTCCGCCAACTGCATTCCCCTGCGGCGGGTCACCCGGAATATGGCGAGCATCCGGCGATTGAAACCACGACCGGCCCGCTGGGGCAGGGACTGGCCACCGCCGTTGGCATGGCGATCGCCGAACGCAACATGGCGGCGCGGTTCGGCAAGTCGCTGGTCGATCACCGCACCTGGGTGATCTGCTCCGATGGTGACCTTATGGAAGGCATCAGCCATGAGGCAGCGGCGCTGGCCGGCCACTTGGCCTTGTCGAAGCTGGTGGTGATGTATGACGACAATCATGTTTCGATCGACGGTGATACGGCGCTGTCCTATTCGGACGACGTGCTGAAGCGATTCGCGGCGTATGGCTGGGCGACAAAGCGGGTTGATGGCCATGATCCGGGGCAGATCCAAGGGGCCTTGTCGTTCGCCGTCCGTTCCAAGAAGCCCACGCTGATCGCGTGCCGCACCATCATCGGGTTGGGCGCGCCGACCAAGGCCGGCACCAACGCCGTCCACGGCTCCCCCCTTGGATCGAAGGAGGCTGCGGGCGCGAAGGAAATGCTGGGCTGGCATGAGCCGCCGTTTAGCGTGCCAGAGGATTTGAAGGAGCGTTGGCGGGCTGTTGGCGGACGGGGCGCGGCCTCTCGCAGGGCGTGGCTGAAACGCCTCGCGCGCCATAATCAGCGGGCCGAGTTCGAACGTGTGGTCGCGGGACGCCTGCCCGACAACTGGCATGAGGCAGTCGCCGAACTGAAGCTGCAGATCGGCGACGACCGACCCAAACTGGCGTCCAGAGCGGCGAGCCAGCGATGCCTCGAGGCTTTGGTGCCGGCGACGCCTGAACTGATCGGCGGATCGGCGGATCTGACCGGGTCCAACCTGACGCTGGTTAAGGGGATGGGCTCGATCTCCGCCGGGAACTATGGCGGGCGGTATATCCATTTTGGCATCCGTGAGCATGGCATGGCCGCCGCGGCCAACGGCATGGCGCTGCATGGTGGGATCATACCCTATATTGGCACTTTTTTCGTGTTCAGCGACTACCTGCGCCCGGCTTTGCGGATGTGCGCGATCATGCGCCAGCGAGTCATTTATGTGCTGACCCATGACTCGATCGGATTGGGCGAGGACGGACCTACGCACCAGCCGATTGAGCATTTGGCCAGTTTGCGGGCGATGCCCAACCTGCATGTGTTCCGCCCCGCCGATGCCATGGAAACGGCGGAATGCTGGGAATTGGCGATCCGCCGTACTGAGGGCCCGAGCCTATTGGTGCTGTCGCGTCAGGCGTTGCCGGCGTGGCGCACTGACAGTGCCGAGAATCGCACTTCCAGAGGCGGGTATGTGCTGGCGGAGGCCGATGGGCCGCGCCAAGCCACGATCATTGCCACCGGCTCCGAAGTGCCGATCGCCATGGCGGCCAGGGAGAAACTGGCGGGGGACAACATCGCCGTGGCCGTGGTGTCGCTGCCGTGCTGGGAGCTGTTCGCCCAGCAGGACGAAGCCTATCGGGCCCAGGTGCTGGGCGGCGCGCCGCGAGTCGGGATCGAGGCCGCGGGAGGCTTTGGGTGGGAGCGGTGGCTGGGTCCGGACGGGACGTTCATCGGCATGACTGGCTTTGGCGCTTCAGCGAATTACGAGGACCTATATACGCATTTCGGGATTACGCCTGAAGCGGTGATAACAGCGGTCACCCGCCGGCTGGGATAGACTGGACGTCAATCTCCTGTAATCCATGACGCGACACCGTTGATTTATCTCAATGACTGTGGCGTTAAGCGCAGGTGAATACTGGTTAGTAGTGGAAAGGAAGCAAATCATGGCCGTTAAGGTCGCGATCAATGGTTTTGGACGGATTGGGCGCCTGGTGTTGCGTGCCATCGTTGAGAGCGGCCGGGATGACGTCGTCCCCGTCGCGATCAACGACCTGGGCAGCGTCGAGGCGAACGCGCATTTGTTCGCGTACGACAGCGTGCATGGTCGCTTCCCTGGCCAGATCGAAGTTTCCGGCGACACCATCACCATCCGCCATAACGGCAAAGTTTACGGGCCGCTGAAGGTTTCCGCCGAACGTGACCCGACCAAGGTGCCCTATCAGGGCGTCGATGTGGCGTTGGAATGCACCGGCATTTTCGCCAGCAAGGCGAAGGCCTCGGCGTTGCTGACGGCCGGCGCGCGTAAGGTGCTGATCTCCGCCCCGGCGGATGAGGTCGATGCGACGATCGTTTATGGCGTGAACCACAAGACGATCACCAAGGACATGACGGTGATCTCCAACGCTTCCTGCACGACGAACTGCCTGGCGCCGATGGCGAAAGTGCTGCACGAGAAGTTTGGCATCCTGCGCGGCTACATGGTGACCATCCACGCCTACACCGGCGACCAGAATACCGTGGATACGCTGCATAAGGATCTGCATCGCGCCCGCGCGGCGGCGGTGTCGGCGATCCCGACCTCTACCGGCGCGGCGAAGGCCGTGGGTCTGGTGCTGCCGGAGCTGAAGGGCAAGCTGGACGGCACGGCGATCCGCATCCCAACGCCGAATGTGTCGCTGGTGTCGCTGGATGTGAACCTGTCCAAGCAGGCGACCAAGGAGGAGATCAACGCCGCGATGCAGGACGCCGCGAAGGGCGAACTGGCAGGGATCCTGGATTATAATAAGGCGCCGCTGGTCAGCATCGACTTCAACCACAATCCGGCTTCCTGCACCTTCGATTCCACCCAGACGGCGGTGGTCGATGGCGCGATGGCTCGGGTTATGGGCTGGTACGACAACGAATGGGGTTTCTCCAACCGTATGTCTGATACGGCGGCGCTGTTCGGCAGCCTGTAGCCGTCTAAAAAGACCCCAAGCCGGCGGTTTACGGCCGGCTTGGGGCGGCGCCCGCTTCGCCGCGCCGCGAGACCAAGCTGGCGCAGGGGTTCAGCCCATGATCGGCGTCACGTTCCAGTAAGCAAATCTGGTCCAACTTGAAGCCCCGGCGTCGGGCTCTGTCCAAATTGTGTTGCGACCCCCCAGCCTGTCATCCCGTTCAATCCGAGCCGTCAAAGTTCGCGAGAGAAATCCCGCGCAACCGCACCCGCGACGGTCGCGACCCGGAGGGATTGGAGGGTATCCATGGCAGACACGCCAATCGAGACAAAGCACTACGACGGCGCCACCGGCGGATGGGGGTCGTTGAAGGGTATGGTTCAGGTCTTTTCCCGCGAACTGTCCAGCCCGGCCATACTTGAAACATTGGCACGTCAGAACAAGCCGGAAGGGTTCATGTGCTCATCGTGCGCGTGGGGAAAGCCGGCCCATCCGCATATCTTTGAATTCTGCGAAAATGGCGCCAAATCGACGATCTGGGAGCTGACCCGGGACCGATGCGGACCCGAGTTCTTTGCTAACCATACGGTCACGGCGTTGCTGGGCTGGAGCGATTACGATCTGGAGATGCAAGGCCGGCTGACGACGCCGTTGCGCTACGACGCAGTGACCGATCACTATGTCGCGTGTGGGTGGGAGGAGGCATTCGCCGCCATCGGTGCCGAGCTGAAAGCGCTCGACCCGAAGTCGGTCATTTTCTATGCGTCCGGCAAGGCGTCGCTGGAAACATCCTATCTGTTTGGCCTGTTTGGCCGCATGTACGGGCACAACAACCTTCCCGACAGTTCCAACATGTGCCACGAAACCACGTCCGTAGGGCTGAAGAAGGTCATCGGGTCGCCGGTCGGAACATGTTTGCTTGAAGATTTTGAGCATTGCGACGCGATTTTCTATTTCGGCCAGAACCCCGGAACGAACAGCCCGCGTTTCCTTCATCCGCTGCAAGAGGCGGTCAAGCGCGGTTGCAAGATTATCACATTCAACCCCGTGCGCGAGAAAGGGCTGGAGCGTTTCGTCAACCCGCAGAACCCGATTGAGATGCTGACGGGACACGGCACCGATCTGTCCCACATGTATCTGCAGGTGCGGCCCGGCGGGGATATTGCCGCGATTATGGGGCTTTGTAAGCACGTGCTGGCGATCGATGACGCGCGTCTGGCCGCGGGTGAGCCCGGCGCACTGGATCGGGACTTCATCGCTGCGCACACAGCCGGCTTCGACGGTTTCGCCGCCATAGCGCGAGGGACCGAGTGGAGCGAGATCGAGCGCGTTTCCGGCCTTAAACGGGCGGATCTGGAGCGGGCGGCGGACGTCTATGTTGCCGCCGACCGCGTGATCGGTGTGTATGGAATGGGGCTCACGCAACATGTCCATGGCACGCAGAGTATCGGGATGTTGGTCAATCTTCTGCTGCTGGGCGGCCATATTGGCCGCCAGGGCGCGGGTATTTCGCCAGTCCGTGGCCATTCCAATGTGCAGGGCCAGCGCACGGTTGGCATTTCAGAAAAGCCGGAGCTTGTGCCGCTCGATAAACTCGCTGAAATGTTTGAATTCGAGCCGCCGCGCGAAAAGGGCCTGACGACGGTGGATGCCTGCGAGGGTATCCGCGATGGGTCTGTGAAAGGTTTCGTCAGTCTGGGCGGTAACTTCGTGCGTGCCATTCCGGACCGTGACGCAATGGAAGCGGCGTGGACCAGGCAGGCATTGACCGTCTATATCGCCACCAAGCTCAACCGCAGCCATCTGGTTCACGGCCAAACTTCCTATCTGCTGCCCTGCCTCGCTCGGTCGGAGGAGGACATGCAGGCCAGCGGGCGGCAAACCGTGACGATCGAGGACAGTTTCAGCCATATCTACGGATCGATCGGCAAGCGGTCGCCGGCCGACGCGATGCTGCGATCTGAACTGAGTATCGTTGCTGGCATCGCCAAGGCGACGTTGCCATCGCATCCGAAGTGGCGATGGGACGACTGGACCGGCGATTATGGTTTGGTTCGGGACCTGATCGCCCAGACCTATCCGGCGGAGTTTCACGACTTCAGTGGCCGGATGTTCCAGCCAGGGGGCTTCTATCGCGGCAATGCCGCCCATGAACGAACCTGGAAAACCGAAAGTGGCAAAGCGGAGTTCACTCAACCTGACGTCATCTCGGCTTTGGGTACGGGTGACGCACCCGGACGGTTCCATCTCATTACGATGCGCTCCAACGATCAGTTCAATACGACGATCTATGGCTTCAGTGACCGGCTACGGGGCCTGGAGGGATCGCGTATGATTTTGCTGATCAATCCCTCCGACATGGTGCGGGAGGGTCTGACCGAAGGTATGGAGGTTAGTTTGGTCTGCGATGCCGGGGACGAGGTGCATCGAGAGGTGCAAGGACTGACGGTGACACCGTTCGATCTGCCGGATGGGTGCGTGGGCGGATATTATCCTGAAATGAATGTGCTGGTGCCGCTTTGGTATCATGACAAAGAGTCCAAAACGCCCGCGTCCAAGGGCGTGCCGGTGCGGATCAGGCGTGATTGATAGAGGGGGGGATTTCGGCGGTCCGCCTGCGCCGTCAAAAGGGCGCCGGGCCAGGTGAAACGTCACGTTATGAGGACGACCCCCTTTTACATCACCCCGAGGCGCACGATCTTCTGACGCGGGGATCGTCCTCCAGGGAAATAGCGTGAGCCAACTTCAGACTGCTATCGACACTTTGCTCAGGCTGCTCACTGAGTTCGGACTGGCGGTGG
>DAIEHR010000063.1 GCA_027353465.1 Acetobacteraceae bacterium
GCCGCGCTTCATCACCCCGCGCCCGTAGCTGTGCGCCATCAGGTTGATCGCTTCGGTGCTGTTATGGGTAAAAACGATTTCTGAACGGTCGTTGGCGTTCATCAGCGCCGCGGCAGCGTCGCGGGCTTCCTCGTATGCCTCGGTGGTGCGCTCGCTCATCCAGTGCAAGCCGCGATGGATGTTGGCGTATTGCGTCTCCATCGCCCGCACCATGGCATCGATCACCACCCGCGGCTTCTGGGCCGACGCGGCGCTGTCGAGAAAAACCAAGTCTTTGCCACGAATTTTTTGCGCCAGGATGGGGAAGTCCTGGCGGATCCGCTCGACGTCGAAGGTCGCCGGATTGGTCATCACGTTCATGCCTTCTGCCTTTCCCACCACTGCTCGACAGCGGTCTCCAGCAGGCCGCGAATCGTTTCATCCGCAACCGCATCCAGGGCTTCCGCCAGGAAGGCGCGCACCAGGATGGACTTGGCGTCGGCGTCAGGAATGCCCCGGCTGCGGAGATAAAACATCTGTTCGGCGTCCAGCTCACCCACCGTCGCGCCGTGGCTGCATTTGACGTCGTCGGCGAAGATTTCCAGTTCCGGCTTGGAATCGACCTCGGCGTAGGGCGACAGCAGCAACGCCTGGTTCATCTGGTAGCCGTCGGTCTTCTGGGCATGCCGAGCGACTTCGATCTTGCCTTGGAAGACGCCGCGCGACCGGCCAGCGAGCACGTTCTTGACCGTCTGGCGAGAACCGCACGACGGCGCGGTGTGGCTGACGACGGTGGTGAAGTCGGCGTGCTGCGACCCAGCCAGAATCTGCGCCGCGTTCAAATGGGCGGTGGCGCCCGGGCCGCTGAGTTGCGTATGCACCTCCGTCCGCGACAGACGCCCGCCCAGGTTCAGGGTGAAGCTGTCATAGGTGCCCCCGGCCACGACATCCGCGTATGTCGTAGAGACATGGAACGCGGTCGCAGCCTCATCCTGCAGGCGGATGTGGGTCAGGTGGGCACCCGCGGCGACATGAATTTCCGCAACTGTGTTCAGCAGATAGACACCTTGCCCGGCAGAGATTTCCACGACTGTCAGCCGCGCGCCCTTGCCCAGACGGATGCTGTGGCGCGGATGGAAATCCCCCTGGCCGCCTGAGAGGCTGACCAACTGAACGATCCCGCCATCCACCCCGGCCGGGACGTCCAGTGTGGCACCGTCGGACGCCAGCATGGTGTTCAGCGCAACCATCGGCTCCCGATCCGGCCACGTCAGCGTCCCGAAATCCGGCTGGTCAGCGAAGCGGGCGATTTGGACGCCGGCCGTGAACGACCCACCCGTCAGCAACGGCGCCACTGTCGCGGAATGCCCGACCGTCGTCATGGTGGGGGACGCGTCGGACAAATCCGCCCGCAACACCCCATCAACAAAGACAAGCCGTGGCGCATCCAGCAGAGTCAGCCCAGACAGCAGCGTCTCCGCCTCGTGCTTGGGGGACGCCTGGAACGTCGCCTCGGCCACCGGCCGCAGACTGGTGTATTTCCATGCCTCGACCGGGCGCGCCCTCGGCGTTCCGCCTGGCAACCCGGCCACCTTGAACGCCGCCGCCGCCGCCGCACGCAGCGCGGAGTCCCCCGGCAGTCGCCCAACAGCGGCTTCGTAGCGTTCCAGGAAGCCGGTTGCGCCGGTGCTCACGCGGCCTCCGCGATCAGGCCGGCATAGCCGCTCTTTTCCAATTCCTTCGCCAGTTCCGGCCCACCCGTGCGGACGATGCGGCCGTGCGCCAGCACATGCACCCGGTTCGGCACCAAATGGTCCAGCAGCCGCTGGTGATGCGTAATCACCAGCGCCGAGAACTCCGGTCCCCGCAGGGCATTCACCCCATCGGCCACGATCTTCAGCGCATCGATATCCAACCCGCTGTCGGTTTCGTCGAGAATAGCCAGCTTCGGGCGCAGGATCGCCATCTGCAGCACCTCGTTGCGCTTCTTCTCGCCCCCGGAAAAGCCGACATTGACGTTGCGCTTCAACATGTCGTCCGGCATCGCCAGCCGCTTCGTCTCCGCCCGAGCCAATTTCAGAAACTGGACGGCATCGAGTTCGGACTCGCCGTGGGCTCGGCGGATCGCGTTCAAAGCGGTGCGCAGGAAGTTGGCGTTGTTCACACCCGGCAGCTCGATCGGCGCCTGGAACGCCAGGAACACGCCGGCGGCGGCGCGCTGTTCCGGCTCCATCGCCAGGATATCGGCGCCGTTGAACGTCGCCGACCCACCGGTCACGGTGTAGTCCTCACGGCCCGACAACACGTAGCCCAAAGTCGATTTGCCGGACCCGTTCGGGCCCATGATCGCATGTACTTCACCGGCCGGAACCGTCAGGTCGATCCCTTTCAGGATCGGCTTGTCACCGATCGAAGCCGTCAATCCACGAATGTCCAACATCAGCCAACCGATCCTTCAAGCGACACCGCCAGGAGTTTCTGCGCCTCGACGGCGAACTCCATCGGCAGTTCCTTCAACACATCCTTGCAGAAACCATTGACGATCAGGCCAACGGCATCCTCCTCCGACAGCCCGCGCTGACGGCAATAGAACAACTGGTCATCGGCGATTTTCGAGGTCGTCGCCTCGTGTTCCACCTTCGCCGTCAGGTTGCGACTTTCGATATACGGCACCGTATGCGCGCCGCTCTGATCGCCAATCAGCAAACTGTCGCACTGGGTATGATTGCGGGCGTTCGACGCACTCGGCAGCATCTTCACCAAACCGCGATACGTATTGTTGGAATGCCCGGCACTGATGCCTTTGGAAATGATCGTGCTGCGCGATCCCTTACCAACGTGGATCATTTTCGTTCCGGTATCGGCCTGCTGGTGATTGTTGGTCACCGCCACCGAGTAGAACTCTCCCACGCTATCCTCGCCCAGCAAAACGCAGGACGGATACTTCCAGGTTATCGCCGACCCGGTTTCCACCTGCGTCCAGGAGATTTTGGACCTCGCGCCACGGCAGGCGCCACGCTTGGTGACGAAGTTGTAGATCCCGCCCTTGCCGTTGGCATCGCCGGGATACCAGTTTTGCACTGTGGAATACTTGATCGTCGCATCGTCCAGCGCAACAAGCTCCACCACGGCGGCGTGCAATTGGTTTTCATCGCGCTGCGGCGCCGTGCAGCCTTCCAGATAGCTGACATGCGCGCCCTCGGCGGCGATGATCAGCGTACGCTCGAACTGCCCGGTATTGCGGGCATTGATGCGGAAATAGGTGGACAGCTCCATAGGGCAACGCACGCCCTTGGGAATGTAAACAAAGCTGCCATCGGTGAACACGGCGCTGTTCAGCGCGGCGAAGAAATTATCCGCCGTCGGCACCACGGTCCCAAGATATTGCTTCACCAGTTCGGGATGCTCCCGCACCGCCTCGCTGATCGGGCAGAAGATCACCCCGGCCTTGCGTAACGTCGCCTGGAACGTGGTAGCAACCGACACGCTGTCAAACACCGCATCGACCGCGATTTGGGTGTTCTCCACCGTGTCCGGATCGACGCCAGCCAGGATCGCCCGCTCTTTCAGCGGAATCCCCAGCTTTTCGTACATCTTCAGCAGTTCGGGATCGACCTCGTCCAGGCTCTTCGGCCCGGCCTTCTTCTTCGGCGCGGCATAGTAGTGCAAATCCTGATAGTCGATCGGCGGGTGATCGACGCGCGCCCACCGCGGCTCCGTCATGGTCAGCCATGCGGCATAGGCTTTCAGGCGCCATTCCAGCATCCACTCCGGCTCCTCCTTGCGGGCGGAGATCAGCCGGATGATGTCTTCGTTCAGCCCCTTGGGCGCGAAGTCCATCTCGATCGTCGTCTCGAAGCCCCACTTATAGCCGGACTGAGTGACGGACTGAACAGTATCAAGCGTTTCGGTAACAGCGGCCATGCGAAATCCTATTCAGCAGCCGATTGAAAGGGCACTTGGGCGACCGGCGTTCGGAATGCCGGCAACAGTGCCACCTGCATGTCCGCCAGGGTGATGCGGGACAGCGCCGACTGGATCGCGTCGTTCACCGGATCCCACCGCCCACGCATCGGACAGAGGCCCTGGGATTCGCATTCGGACGCCGAACCATCGACGCAGGCGGTCAGGGCAATCGGGCCATCGACCGCCGCGATCACGTCCGAAACCGGTATTGCAGCCAAGTCACGGTTCAACCGATAGCCACCCTTGGCGCCGCGCTGCGACGACACCAGATCCCCGGCCGCCAGTGTTTTCAATACCTTTGCGACGGTCGGTTCCGGTATCCCCGTCGCCGCGGCAATACCGGGTGAGGTCTGAACCCCCTCCATGCCAGCCAGGCGGACGAGAACCACCACGGCGTAGTCGGTCAGCTTCGACAGCCTTAACATGGCGTGCGAACCTTTATGTTCCTGCGCGTTGCGGTTATCCGGACTACCACAGTCCTGATTGTTCTGGAAATGGCGTATCACGGGCGCAGCGTCAAGGGGTTCAATGGGATGGAGTTTTCACCGCCTCCTTCCGCGCTCCCCCGGCATGTCTCCAATGTTGCTCCCGCACGGCATCGAATGGCCGCCGCCTTCGTATCGGCTCCCTAATCTCCTCACGCTGAAGCGGAGACGGGAAGTCCGGATCGGCCGGTGGCGGTGACACCGCAAGGGCTTCGCGCAATCATCATCCCAGCACACGAAACCAACCAAAGGGGAAACCAAGACCATGTCCGCCGTTATCACCGAACACCAAGGCCCCATCTCCATCATCCGCATCAACCGGCCAGAGCGGCTGAACGCCATCGGACAGGCCGTGGCGGTCGAGCTGCAGCAGGCCTTCAAAGCCTTCGACGCCGATCCGCACCAGCGGGTCGCTATCCTGTCCGCCGCCGGCAACCGGGCATTTTCCTCCGGCGCCGATGTCAACGATCTGCCGGAACTGTGGCGCGCAATCCCCAACGTGGGCTTCCACACCGACAAGCCGATCATCGCCGCCACCTCCGGCTGGGTCGTCGGTGGCGGCATCGTCATGGTGATGATGTGCGACCTGCTCGTGTCCACCGAAGACACCCAATTCTATTATCCCGAGGCCAAGCTCGGCACCACCGCGGGCGGCATCAGCTCCCTCGCCGCCCGCATGCCGCACCACCTGGCCATGGAAATCATGCTTCTCGGGTCCAAAATTCCCGCGCGGCGCGCCTACGACGTCGGGTTCGTCAACCGCGTCGTCCCCAACGGCCAACACGAAGTCCAGGCGCTGCTGATGGCGCGGGATCTTTGTGAATCCGCGCCCCTGGTCATCAGCGCCCTGAAAAATCTGGTAAATGAAGTCATGCCAACGGGACCGATCGAGCGTATGGTCGCGGTCAGCCAGACCATCGCCCGCGTCCGCCAGTCGGACGACCTTCAGGAGGGTATTCGTGCCTATAAGGAAAAGCGCAAACCCCGCTTCACCGGCCAATAGCTGCCCGACCGGTAACCTTCTGGCCGCCGTTTGACGATGACTCTGTCCACCCTGCTACATTGCCCGCGGTGCCAGGGCCGCCTTGTCGCGGCCTCGGAGGCCGAACTGCGCTGTTCGAACTGCGAACAGGTGATCGGCCTGGCCGATGGAATCGCCGATTTCGGCGCCGACGCTGGCTGTGAACCCTGCGGCGGCGTTACCCGTGAACACGGAGTACTCGGGTCCGACCTGCCGGCGCGCATCATCCGCGCGGCCGCCCACCGCTGGCCAGCACAGCTCGGTGCCGTCATCGAACTGGGTTGCGGCCTCGGACAGATGACACGGGCGCTGGCGGCAAGCGGGCAAACGCGCAGCCTGCTGGTGGTTGATTCCGACAAAGCCCGGCTGCTGGCCTGCCAAAACCGCCTGCGCGAGGACGACCGCCAGCCGCCGCCCGGCCAGCCGGTTATCTTCGCAGCCGCCGGCAGCGACCAAAACATCATTCGCGATGCCGTGGCCGACACAGTCATCGGCACCGCCGCCCTGTCGATGGCACCAGACGTCCGGTCGTTTCTGATCAAAGTGCGCCGCATGCTGAAACCGGGCGGCCGGGCGCTGTTCGTCATACCCAACCAACGCTACTGGCAGGCGGTGTGCCTGGCGATGGCAGACGCGATGGTGCAACGCCATGCGCAGGAGGGGTCGTGGTCGCAGGACGCATGGTCGGTCATGTCTCCCTTGGCCCGGATACGGCGACTGATGCTTCACCCCGGCATCGCGCCCCAACCAGGCACCTCGCATTCCTTCGACACCGACATGCTGGAATATGTCGGCCTCGAAGCCGATTTCGCCGTCGCGGAAGTCATTCCCCTGTCGCCCGATGCAACCGGCGCGAATACAATTGAACGTTTCTGCCTGGAATCAGGCGCCAGCGAGGGGTTTGCCAAGGATGCCGGTTGTCGCGCAGCCGTGGCTGGACGCCGGTTCTTCACCCTTCTCGCCGACCGAGACGCCTCAGCCTACAATTTGGTATGGCTCACCAAGGCCAGCGGCCCGGCGGTGCGTTTTCAGCGCCCACGTCCAACACCGCCCGCGATCATTTATCCGGCCGCGGAAATGGCCCTGGGCGGTATGCCCGCCCGTTGGTCGATCGAATTGCTCGGCTGGGAAACACCCGACGGGATCATGGTCAAAATCGGTGGCTGGTGCCTGAGCAATGCGGACGTGCTAGCCGTACGGGTAACGGTCGATGATGTCCGGCACGACGCCCCGGTATGGCAGTATCGCCCCGATGTTCAGGAAATCATGAACCCGCAACGGCACTACCATTTAGCGAATGCCCTGTTCAGCGGCCTGGATGATCAGCTGCTCTTTCCGGGGGCACGGGCCAAGGATCAGGGTTGCTCGCTGCGGATAGAGATCCGGCTGACCGGCGAGATCACCCTGTCGGGGCCCGCCCCGGATACCTTGGTTCTGAACCAGCCGATGGTGGTCGGTCATTAACGAACGCCTGACAACGGCCACGCCCAAGGCGGCGAGTGGTGCACATCGGACTTGCATGCCAGGCCAGGTCTTCGCCGACCGCCGGCCGCTAACGGTGCCACTGTAAACGCCATGCGCCACCCATTCCTGCTGGCCGGAACCCTCGTTGTCCTGGCGTCCGCAGCCGTGGCCGCGGCTCCGCGTGAAGCCGACACACAGCGCGCCCTGCGTGATGCGGAGCGCGCCAATAGCGACCAAAAGGCCGCCCAACGCGACGCTGCCGATCGCGCCAACCGCGCCGCCGCCAAGGCCATGCGGCTGGCCCACGAACGGATCGAAGCGGCGGCCAGGCTCCGTCAGGCGGAGGCCTCGACCGCCGATGCCGCCGCGCGCATCGATGCGCTGGCACAGCGGCGCCGCGACGCCGAACAGCGGGTGCAGGCGCGGGCTGCCGCGTTGCAGCCCCTGCTGCCGCTGATCGAGCGGCTGTCACTGTATCCGGCGGAAACCTTGCTCGCGGTGCCAGCGCCGCCGGACCAGGCCTTGCGCGGCATCCTGGTGCTGCAAGGCCTCGCCCGCCAAATGGAGGTCGAGGCCGAGGCCCTGCGCCGGGACCAGGCTGACCTGGACGCGGCAACCGCCGCATTGGAACAGGAAACGCCCCGACTGGCGGACGCCGAGGCCGCACAGAAAGCCGAAGCCGACGCGCTGGACCAGCAAATCGCCGCCACCCGGGACGACCAGGCCGCGGCCGAGGCCGAGGCGAACCAAGCGGCCAGCCAGGCCGCACTGGCAGCCAGCCGGATGGAAACCCTGAGATCGGCCCTGGCGTCCCTCGAGGCCCAACGCAAAGCAGATGAGGCCAAGGCCCGCGAACAAGCGCGACAGGCAGAGAAAGAAAAACATACCGCCGAAGCCGCGCAGGCCCGCAAGCGGGAAGCGATCGCGGCCCGTCCGTCTGGCACCGGCACGATCGCCGCCGGGGCTGGCCCGCACGGCCAGCTGCAACCTCCGGTCATCGGCGTGGTGGTGCGCGGATGGGGCGAGCAAACCGATAGCGGCCCTGCAACTGGCCTTTCCTACCACGCGCCCCCCGGCGCTCGGGTGATCTCTCCCTGCGGCGGTCGCGTGGTGTTCGCGGAACCGTTCCGCAGTTACGGCTTGCTGCTGATCGTCGATTGCGGCGGCGGCTATCACGTCGTGCTGGCCGGCTTCGACCGGCTGGACGTCAAGCCCGGCCAAAGCGTCCTAGCCGGGGAGCCAGTGGGGGTGATGCCAAACTGGGAACCAGGATCAACCGCGAAACGCCCGGCGCTCTATGTCGAACTGCGTCGCGACGGCACGCCGGTAAACCCAGCACCATGGCTGCGCCCGGCCAGTTGACGGCCTAACCCGGCATCCCCAATCGCTTCGAAGCGATCTCGGCACCCTCCGCCATCGCGCGCAGCTTCGCCCAGACCACATCCTCCGCCACCCGCCCGCGCCCCGCCGAGGTATCGAACCCGCAATCCGTCCCCGCCTGCACCCGGGACGCATCGCCAACCACCTGAACCACCCGTTCCAGTCGATCGGCAACCACCTCGGGATGTTCGACGAAGTTGGTCAGCGGATCGATCACCCCGGCGATGACGATCTGCCCGTCGTCCAGCGGCAAGTCCTTCAGGCAGCGGTATTCGTGCGCGTGCCGGGGATTGGCAAACGGCAGCACCCAGCCGCCGACCTTGGCCTGGCTGATCGCCGGCAGAATGTCGTGCAGATCGACATCGCAGTCGTGCGGCGCCTCATAATTGCCCCAGCATGCGTGAATCCGCACCCGATCGCGGGGGATATTTTCCAGCGCCTGATTAATGGTTCCCACCACGCGTTCGGCGAAGTCGATAAAATCCCCAAGCGGGCGGTCCTGATAGGACACGTGGCGTTCCAATGCCAAATCGGGCGCGTCGATCTGCAGCAGGAAACCCGCCCCCACGATCGCCTCATACTCGACCCGCAGTGCCTGGCCCAAGGCATGCAGATACGCGTCCTCGGTATCGTAATGCTCGTTCCGCAGCGCCGCCGCGATGATACCCGGCGAGGGAGCAGTCATGAATGGTTCGGCGAACCCGCCGCCAATTTCGGCAAGCGCGGCCAGGAACTCGTCGCATTCTGCCTTCACCAGCGCGGGATCCAGGTATTCCACCGCCCCGATCGCCATCGGCAGGGCGCCACGGTTGCTGACCGAACGGCGCGCGCCCTCTTGCTCAGCCGCCCAGGCGCGATAGCCGGGATATTTTGCCACGTCGGCCATGGGGCGCCGGATCCAGCTTCCACCGAATCCGCTCATGCGGCGGCGCACATACAGGAAGAAGGCCTCCCGCTGCTGCTCGCCATTGTTGCCGACATCGATACCCGCGGCGAGTTGCTGACGCACCACATGCCGGGTTGACGCTTTGCCGGCGGCCTCCAGCGCGGCCTCATCGATCGCCTCGCCGTCCGCGCGGCTGGCGTACATCTCCGTCAGCGCCGCCGGCCGCGGCAGGCTACCGGTGTGGGTGGTCAGGATACGGTCCTTGCTGATCAACATCAGGCCAGCGCGCCTTCCTGAAACCGGGTCGAGTGCATGGATCGCTTCCTTGTCTGTTCCTCGGTCGCCGCATGGCAAACCTTTAATTTCACCCGTTCGGTATCATACCACAATGTAGTGTGATCGACTTGTCGCCGCCGACCGTAAGAAATTAACGCAACAGGGGCTCTAACCATGAATATCATTCACCGCCGACCATGGGAAATCAGCGAACGCCAGGTCACG
>DAIEHR010000100.1 GCA_027353465.1 Acetobacteraceae bacterium
CGAGCCGGACATCAGGCAAAGCAACAGGACCAGCAGTCTCATACCGATACCTTGACCGCACTGGGTATGTATCGCTCGACCAAGTAAAGCGGCCGTTGTTTAGTTTCGTTGAACACCCGCCCCAGGTATTCGCCGATCACGCCCAGGAACATCAGTTGGATGCCGCCAAGGAACAGCACCACGGTCATCAGGCTGGGATACCCCGCAACGGGATTGCCGATGATCAGCGTCTTCACGATCACCTGCGCCGCATAGATCACCGACAGCAAGGCAACGCCCAGCCCCACATAGGTGGCCAGTTTCAGCGGCATGACGGTGAAGCTGGTGATGCCCTCCAGCGCCAGGTTCCACAGCTTCCAGTAAGACCACTTGCTGACGCCCGCGCATCTGGGCTGGCGGTCATACGTCACATAGGTGGTCGGATAGCCGACCCAAGCGAAAAGGCCCTTCATGAAGCGGTGCTGCTCCCTCAACTGCCTGACCGCATCGACCACACGGCGGCTCATGAGGCGGAAATCGCCGGTATCCTCCGGCAGTTTCAGATCGCCCATGCGCTGCATCAGGCGGTAGAAGCCGTGAGCGGTGCCGCGCTTCAGCCAGGAGTCGCCGGCCCTGCCGCGGCGTTTGGCGTAGACCATGTCGAACCCCGCCCGCCATTGGGCAATCAACTCCGGTATCACCTCTGGCGGGTCCTGCAGATCGGCGTCGATGACCACGACGGCATCGCCCGCCGCGTGATCCAGGCCGGCGGTGATCGCGACCTCCTTGCCGAAGTTGCGCGACAGGCAAACCAGGGCTACGCGGTCGTCGATGCGGCGCAGGGATTCGATCGCCGCCAGGGTCGCATCGGTGCTGCCGTCGTCGATATAGACGACTTCCCAGTTATCGATCCCGTTCAGGGCGCCGGTCAGGCGCTGGTGAAACAGCGGCAGGCCAGCGGCTTCATCGTGCGCGGGGACGACCACCGAAATCGCCGGCTGCCAGGATCGTCGCGATAAAGCCGATGGTGCGTCCCGCATAAGCACTTCGTTAACCTTTGCCTGCTACACGCGGATCAGCATGACGCGGAAGTATTGAGATTTGGTTAACGCCACGGAATTTCGGCTTCGTTGGGCGGTGGTGCTTGCGGCCATCGCCGTGCTGACCGCCGCCGCCTGGCTGCGCGGTGCCGAATACGACGAGCAATACACGCTGTTCCTGACCGCCGGCACCGCTCGGCCGGTCTGGCCGGCAACGATGTTTCCCGCCGGGATGGCCGCTTCCATCCAGGCGGGGCACACGACATTCGCCGCGATCGCATGCGACCTGAGGACTACCGACGTTCATCCGCCGCTGTATTTCTGGGCGGTGTCGGTCTGGCGATGGGCTTTCGGCCCCACCTTGTTCGCCGCTCGGATGCTGTCGGTGCTGTGCGGTGTTGTCTCGGTCTGGCTGGTGGGAATTATCGCGCGGTGGTGCGGCATCCGCCCTGCCCTGGCCATGCTGATCACGCTGGGATGCTATGGATTTGTCTATACGAATGCCATCGCCCGCGGGTTCGCGCCGGCGGAAACACTGACGCTGGCCGGGATCGCGCTGCTGCTGGTTCGACGGTTCGTCGCCGCCGGGCTGTTCCTTGGGGCCGCGTGCTGCTGCAACTATCTGGCGGTGTTCGTCGGCGCCGCCGCAGTGGTCGCAGCCGGCGCATGGACCGCGATCCCGGCGGCGCTGCCGTTTCTGGCATTGGACGGCTGGTTCTTCCTGGCACAGCACGCCGCACGGGACGGCCAGTTTCCGCCGTTTTTGCTTTGGGCGAGCATAATACGACTGGTTCGTTACCAGGGCGCGGCGATCTTCGGCGCGTTGCCCCTGTATCTCTCCGGCATCTGGCAGAATCTGGCGGGCGCGGGGCTGGCGCTGGTGTCGGTGCTGCTGGTTGTCCCGGTCATCCGAACCAGGCCATGGACCGGCAGCCCAGCGATCCGGCCGATCCTGGCAGCGGCGGGGGCGCCTGCCATCGGGTTACTGGCGCTGGGGGCGGTGTTCGACAACACGCCGATCGAGTTGCGGTATCTGTCGTTCGGACTGCCCTTCGTCGCGCTCTTGCTGGCGACCCCGTCGCGGTTGGTCGGGTGGCGCGTGGCTTTGCTGCTGACGCTGCAACTCGGCGGGATTGCCGGGTTGCTGCTCGCCCCACGGACCATGCAGCCGGCCGGGGCGGCCGCGCGGGACGCGGTTCGGCTGGCGGGGCGCGCGGTGGTGCTGGTGCCCTCGGGCAACGACGGCGTTGGGATCGTTGGCGCGTTCGGCATCTCCGCCACGCCAGCGATGCCGATGCTGGTGGTCTCGCGGGGGGAGGCAGTCGCGCCGCTACTGGCGCCGTTCGACAGGGTGGCCGTGGCGGTACTGGCGCAGGATCGCGACAGTATCGCCGAACTCGGTGCGTTGCATGCGGTGCTGGCGGCGGCGGATTGGCGCCAGGTGGCTGGGACCCGTTACCTGGAGGTCTTTCAGCGGTGCGGTGGGTGTTGACTGACCTTATGGGCAAATATACCCCGGCCCCGATGGTGACTTGAAGCACCCCACCGATTCAGGAAACGCATGGCGCGGCAACCACAACACGATCTCTGGCAGGAAGATGGTGAAGGCGATCGCGGCGAAGAAGATCAGGTAGATCGGCAAACTCGCCCGAAGCGCGGATGAGAACCGAACATCCAGAAACTTCGATGCCATCAGCAACGCCAGACCGTACGGCGGAGTGATCAGGCCAAATGCCAGGGTAACGATCAGCACTACGCCCATATGGACCGGGTTGATGCTGGCTTGTTCGGTCAGCGCGTTCACCACCGGCATAAAGATGATGATCGCCGGCACTGGCTCGATAAAATCGCCCACGATCACGAACACTATCACCAGCGCGAACATGGTCAGCGCCGCGTTGTCCCCGGCGAAGGCGCCGATCCAGCCGGCCACCACGATCGGGCCACGCAGATACGCCAGCATCCAGCCGAACGCGGTGGCGGCGGCGATGGTGATCAGCGGCAGGGAGTAGATCAGGCCGGCCTGCATGAAATCATGCGGCACGTTCTTCAGGTGCCCCGGATTCAGGAACGGGATCACCACCAGCAGTATATAGGCGATGGCGATCACCCCAGCCTCGGTGGGGGTGAACCAGCCGGTCAGGATGCCGCCCAGCAAGATGACCGGGATCATCATCGGCAGGGATGCCGAACGTCCGGCGACGGCCAACTGACGGAAGGTCGCGCGTGGGCGCTGGAAGCCACGCGGGCCGAAGAAATAGCAGTAGATCATCAGGCCGAAACCGATGAACAGGCCGGGCGCGATGCCGCCCAGGAACAGCCCGGCGATGGAGACGTTGCCGATGGCGCCGTAAACCACGGCCATGATCGACGGCGGCACCAGCGCGGCGATCGTCGATGCGGCGGCGATCAGCGCGGCGGTGAATTCGGGGCGATAGCCCTCGCGTGCCATCGGTTTGGCCATGGTGCGCGACAGCACCGCGACGTCGGCGGACGACGACCCGGACATGCCGGAGAAGAACATCGAAAACACCGTCGTCACCTGCGCCAGGCCGCCGCGTACATGCCCAACCAGGGCCTGCGACAGTTCCGCGATGCGAATGACGACGTTGGCGGAGGTCATCAGTTCCCCGACCAGCAGGA
>DAIEHR010000127.1 GCA_027353465.1 Acetobacteraceae bacterium
TGGGGCAACCAATGGCGACGCGCCGGCCATCACCTCCATCCAGGTGATGATGCTGATGGCCATTTACTCGTACAGCGCCAATTCCTCACGCACGGCTCGATACCGTTCAGGTAGTCGATCAGGATGTTGGTATGCAGCAGCGCCTTCACCACTCGGCGCGCGTCTGCTGTTGGTGCGCCACGCCGTCGGTGCCCTCCCGACCCCAGAGGCCGAAAGCCGAACCAGTGGATCGCAGCGTCCGCCGTTCGAGGTATTCGGCAGCCGCCTCGCGGATAAGCGCGGCGCGCGATTGATGCATACGCTCGCACAGGGCTGCCAGCGCCTGGATTTGGGTGTCGGGCAGATCGATCAGCGTTCGCACGTCATGTCATCCGATATATGATATCGGCATCGTATATCATCCCACCACCCGATCCACGACCTGGTTCAAGCCGCGACCCCTTCCACCGGCGGCAGCGGTGCCCGTCCCCTGATCATGTCGGACGCTTTTTCCGCGATCATCATGGTGGAGCTGTAGGTATTCGCCGACGGCATGTTCGGCATGATCGACGCATCGACCACCCGAAGCCCCTGTAGCCCGTGAACCCGCAATTCGTCGCTGACCACCGAGGTTTTGTCAGACGCCGGCCCCATCCGGGCAGTGCCGATCAGGTGGTAGGCGGTGCTGCCGTATTGACGCGCGTAGTCCAGCCATTCGTCGTCCGTGTGGACGTCCGGGGCGGGCAATGCGTCGCCATCGAAATAGTCCGCCAACGCGCTGGTGTGCAGAAGTTTGCGCGCCCAGTGCATGCCCTTGACCAGCACCCTCTGGTCCATCGGATCCTTCAGGTAGTTCGGCTGGATGATCGGATCGACAAACGGATCAGTGCCCCGCGCCCTTACATAGCCCAGGCTTTCAGGCCGGTGCTGCCACACGCCGCAGGTCATGCCGGGATAGTCGTCGAGCAGGCCGACGAAGCCCTGCTTATAGCTGGCCGGACTGAACACACCCTGGATATCAGGCTGGTGCATCGTGTCCTCGGTCTTCCAGAACCAGTGCACGATCGACGGTGCGACGGCCAGGATACTGGGTTTCCCCATCACCCAGCGAGCAACCTGCCCGGCGAGGCCAAGTCCCTTGGACATCTCGTTCATCGACCGGACGTTCTTGACCCGGGCGACGATGCGAGTGGAATAATGATCCCGAAAATTCTCACCCACCGGCAGATCGGCGATCATCGGTACGCCCAGTTCGTTCAGCAGCCACGCCGGCCCAACGCCGGACATCTGCAGCAACTTCGCGGTGTTGGCAGTGCCCGAGGATACGATCACCTCCTTGCGGGCCAGCACCTCGGTGTATTGAGTGCGGTCGCGATCGTTGACATAGCGCACGCCAGTCGCGCGCGTGCCGTCGAACATTATCCTGGCGGCCCGGGCATCGGTGCGGACATCCAGGCGACCCGTCGCGCGCGCCGGGTGCAGAAACACGCGGGCGGCGGAATGGCGATAGCCTTTGTGGATCAGGCGCTGGAAGTAACCGACGCCCATCTGGTTGTCGCCGCTGTTGTAGTCCGCGCAGCGGGGCATCCCCAACTCTTGGGCACCGTCAATGAAGGCCTCCATCGCCGGGTGATACCAGTCATTATCGCTGACCGGCAGGTTGCCTTCCCGACCATGGATCCGGTCGTCGCCGTTTACGCCCAGCCGGCGCTCGCCCCGTTTGAAATAGGGCAGGATATCGACATATCCCCACCCGCGGTTGCCGCGCTGCGCCCAGTGATCGAAATCCTCGCGCTGGCCGCGATTATAGATCATCCCGTTGATGGAGCTGGACCCACCCAGCGTGCGCCCCTGCGTCGTTGGGATGCTGCGGCCGTTGATTCCCGCCCCAGGTTCGGTCTGAAACTGCCAAGTGTAGGTCGGATTGAACAGCATCTTGATGAAGCCGGCGGGAACGTGAATGTACGGATGCCGGTCGGGCGGCCCGCACTCCAGCACGCAAACCGTGACGCCTGGATCCTCCGTCAGGCGGTTCGCCAGCACCGATCCAGCCGCGCCGCTGCCAACAATGACATAATCGAATTCATCCGCCATGTTACAGTCCCCCGTCGTCCCGGCGGTTTGCTCCGCCGGCGTTTCCATTCTAGGCTGCGCTTTCAGACCAATCCAACCCATCGGGATTGCATGCAAAGGGAGTCCGAGCATGGAGTATGTCTGCGACGCTCCGCACAATTGCACATGGTTCCGCCTGATGACGGAGGGCGAGGCCGTAGCCGAATCGCTGGAAATGCGTCACGCCGTCGACAAGCACTTTCGCCGGGAGTGGCAGCGCGCGGCCGAAACCTTTCATCCCACGACAACCGTGTTTATCGAGCAGGATATCAATAAGGAAGACCACATTCGCCGAACGATGCCGATGTTTCTGACCCTGCGCGATCAGGACGGAACCGCGCTGGTGACGGCAATGGTGTTACACAAGGGGCGAACCGGCAGTGGCTGCATCGTAGTGGGACCGGGAAATGCCGATCCATACCCCCAACATGGCGACGCCATCGCCGCCTTGGCAGTTTATTGTGGAATGACACTCGACCGGAGCAGTTGTTACCCTTATCGTCGCTAATCGTAGGAGGATTTGTCATGACCATCACATTGGAAAAATTCGCGGCAGATTGTCACGACGCCCTGAAGGCGCAGCCGGGCACCCCGGGACGGGAGAAAGTACGGGATCTGGTCAAGCAGGTTCTGGCCGACCCGGAATTCATCGCGACGTACATTCCCCCCGGCACCCCGGAACGCCATTTGCTGTATGAAGATCCCGAACTCGGGTTCGCGATTCTGGCGCACGCCTATATCGGGCCGAAGGGCAGCAAACCGCATGATCACGGCCCGTCCTGGGCGATCTACGGTCAGGCCGCCGGCGAAACCATCATGACCGCCTGGGACTGCATCGCTCGGCCGACCGACAGCACTCCCGGCAAGGCAGCGTTCAACCACGACTACGTCATGAAGCCGGGCGACGCTTACCTGTACGACATCGGTGTTCTGCACTCACCCGAGCGCAAGGGCGATACCCGCCTGCTTCGTATCGAAGGCTTGAATATGGCGAAGGTGAAGCGCCTGCCTTACGAAGCGGTCACCGTGGGTCACGCCGCGGAATGATCTCCTGCTCCTGAACCACAAAGGTTTTGATCTGGCCGATAAACAGCGCGCCGTCGTCCGTTAGCGCCTTCATTTCCAGGCTGGCGGCGGCGCGCTGAAAACTGTCCAGATCATCGTACCAAAGCTCGGCAATGCCATCGATATCCACATCGGTTTCGGGAATGTCTGGCCGCGTGCGCGTTCCAGTGATGTGAGATTGTACATAGCGCCGAATACCCGGCACCGCGTGCGCCAACGGCGCGTGGATGCCGGACCAGTGCCTGACGAACTGCTCATGACTAAGCCCGGCTTTGCGGGTCAGCAATCCCACCACCTTGATCATGGTATCCCCCACCAACCAGGCGCACAGTCCGCGTGGCCCCCGGCCTTAGCTCAAGCCTTGACCATCATCGTCTGGCGTTCGGCGAACTCGGCCTCCACGGCCCTATACAGGTCGGCACCGACGAAGGGCTTGCGCACGAGCCTGTCCCCAGCTGGTATCGTGGCGCCAGCCTGATCGGCATATCCAGTGATAAATACGACCGATAGGCGAGAATAAGCCGCACGCGCGGCAGTAGCGAGCTGAACCCCGTTCATCGACGGCATCACCAAATCGGTGATTAGGATATCGATACCCGGGTTATCGGCCAAGATCGCCAGCGCGGCGTAGCCACCCGCCGCATCCAAGACCCGGTATCCCCAATCCTCCAACATCGCGACAGTAACCGAACGAACCAGATCATCATCATCCACTAAGAGGATCGTGGCGTCCGAACCACGCAGACTTTCATCCGGCCGGCCATTGTCGATCCGTGTGGGCACAACAGCCGCTCGGGGGAAATCGACCGTAACCGTTGTCCCTTTGCCAACCTCGGATCGAATATGGACCTCCCCTCCCGATTGTTTGGCGGTTCCGAACACCTGCGACAAACCCAGGCCGGAACCCGATCCAAGCGGCTTCGTGGTAAAGAACGGCTCAAACACACGGGAAAGAATTTCAGGCGCAATACCGGCGCCGGTATCTTCCACCGAAATTGAAACGTAATCCCCAGGCGGTGGTTCGTCCGGCCGGGCCGGCACCGTGCGACGGCAATTCATGGTTGCTATCGTGATGAAGCCGCCGCCCGGCATCGCATCACGGGCATTGATCGTCAAATTCAAGATGACCAGTTCAAGTTGGCTTCGATCGACCATCGCCGGCCACAGCCCATCGGCCAATTGAAACCGGGTATGGGCGCGCACGCCGACCGCACTATCCAGCAAGTTGCCCATCGCACGGATCGTTTCGTTCAGATCCGTGGGCTTCGGCATCAACGGCTGGCGGCGGGCGAAAGCCAGCAGATGTCCGGTCAGAGTTGCTCCTCGTTCGGCGGCTGTACGAATTGCCGCCAGCCGATCGATCAGCATCAAGTTGCCGTCTTCGACCGCCCGGCGCTGTAAGACGTCCACGTTGCCCAGCACAACCATCAGCAGGTTGTTGAAGTCGTGCGCCACGCCACCCGTAAGCTGTCCGATCGCCTCGATACGCTGCGCCTGGCGCAGGGCAACCTCGGCGCGCTCCCGCTCCGAAATTTGTTGCAGCAGCCGGTTGTTCGCGGACACGGCGGTATCACGGGAGGCATGAGTTTCGTCCAACAGCCGCTCCACCTGTTTGGACCTGCGCGACACCAGCAGCAACAGCACGACAACCGCCCCGCCCAGAAGCAAGGAAACAGCGATCAACGCCAACGTCTCCTGCCGCCAGCCCGCTAGAACACGCCCTTGCTCAACAGAAACCATCACGGCCAGAGGAAAAGCTTTCAGCGCGCGGATCGCTGTCACGCGGATGCTGCCGTCAAGCGGGCTGTCCATCAGAAGAGTGCCAGCCAGTTCGTGCGCCAAAACTTTGGTAAACGGCGGTAATGCCCCAAAGCTGGTCCCGATCGCATCGTCAACATGAGGGAACCGGGCCAACACTGTGCCATCGCGCAGATGAAGGATGATCGCCCCGTTCTCGTTCAGTTCGACGGAGCGATAAAAATCCTCGAAGTAGGAAAGGTTAACCAGCCCGGCCGCTATTCCAATCAATGTCCCATCCACCGCCGTCACGGGACGGGCCAGTAACGCATTCCATTTGTTTTCCGAAACGCGGAATGGCGGGCTGATCGTCAGACCGGCATGCGGGTTGACCCGATATTGTGATATTATCCGCGCAACCAAATCGCCAGGGATTGCCAAAGAATTGGCCTCGGACGAAACGATCAGCGAACCCCGCACATCGAAGCCGACGATGGCCGTCACCTGCCGCACCCCGCGAATCCGGCGCCGGAACAGGGGCGTCAGGACCGATGGATTTGCGGTATTTTCTTGCAACTCCTCGGCCGCGCCCAGAACCAATAAGTCCACGGCCTCAAAGGCACGTCCGGTTTGTTCCGCAAACACCATATCCAGCCGCATCATCTGCCGCTCTGTATCGGCGATGATCGCATTCCGACCGGAACGAATTTCGTAGTAAGAAGCGCCCATAATCAGAAGCAGAATAACCGCAGCCACAACGCGCAAGGCGGTACTAACGGTAACCAAGTGACGCAAAGGCGCCCTTTGGGCCTGCCTAGTCATATCTTTTTTTCCAAAGCCTATCAGCGTTACGATTGTCGGTAGCACAAAATCCCCGGCCGGGAACACGTTATCACGGCTTCGTGATATCATTCGCTCGGTGTAAAGTGACGCAGCAGTACGGCCAAAAGCGTAGACAGCAACAGAAATCCCGCCATTCCTGCCAACCCGGCCGAAAACGAACCGGTAGCATCCTTCAGCCATCCGACAACGGCAGGGCCGACAAATCCGCCGATAGTACCAATGGAATTCATGAGGGCCAGGCCGCCAGCCGCCGCGGCTCCGGTTAAAAACCGCCCCGGAATTGCCCAAAATACCGCCCGAGCCGCCGTAATGCCAACGAGTGCAACCGTCAGCCATAGAAACGAAAGCCAGAATGCGTCGAAAGCAATCGACAGCAGCAGCCCTATCGTTGCGACGGCGCAGGTCAGAATAAGATTGCCCACCCGCTTCCCGCTGCGATCGACCGTCCCTGCCCACAACAACATCACAACCGACGCGATGGCATAAGGACCGGATGAAACGAAGCCAATCATCAGGTTGCCATGGAAATGAGACTTGATGATCTGCGGCAGCCAGATCCCAACCCCGTACGATCCGGTCGTGAATCCAAATTGAATAAGCGCCAGGATCAGCACGCGGGGATCCTTCACGGCTAGCCAGAATAGCCGGACCTCCCGATGCTTCGGTTCGGCCGCGATCCGCCTTTCTACCGCGTCGCGCTCCTCGGCCGTTAACCAGGACGCGGTTGCCGGGCGGTCGGCGAGAAGCCATAGGATGACGACGCCCAGAATCACCGATGGCAGCCCTTCGATCACGAACATCCATTGCCACCCGGACAGGCCGCCGAAGCGATCCAACCCCAGCAAAGCGCCAGAGATCGGTCCCCCGACCACCGACGACACCGGGACGCCGAGCAGAAAAATCGCCAGCATGCGCGCCCGGTATTCCACCGGGAACCAGGCGGACAACAAGAAGGCTACACCGGGAAAGAAGCCTGCCTCCGCCAAACCCAGCAGAAAGCGGATGGAATAGAAGCTGGCGGGGCCGGCGATCAGCGCGCCCCCGGCGGCGACCAGCCCCCAGGTGATCATGATACGGGCGATCCATATCCTGGCGCCGAAACGATACAAGGCCATGTTGCTGGGGATTTCGAATGTACAGTAGCCCAACGACAAGATGCCGGCGCCGAAGCCGAACTGCGACGCGGTCAGGCCAAGTTCCTTGTTCATCTGTAACGCCGCAAAGCCAATATTGCTGCGATCGAGATAGTTCAGGATGTAGGCCACCGTCAGCAGCGGCATGAACCGCCAGACGATCTTGCGGAACGCCGTGCGTTCGATCGTATCTGCCGGCATCTCAGCCGGCCAGACGCATCGGCGCGCCCTGTGTGTAAGCAACGATCTGTTCGAAGCATTCCCGGAAATACAATTCGAAATTGTCCCATTCCGCCCAGCCCAGATGCGGGGTGCACAGCACGTTCGGCATCGACAGAAAGGGATGGTTCGCTCCGGTCACCGGCTCCTGTTCATAGACATCGACGGCGGCGAAGCCCGGCCGCCCCGCCCGCAACCCAGCCAGCAACGCCCCAGGCTGGATCAGTTCCGCCCGCGATGTGTTCACCAGCAGGGCGGTGGGCTTCATCCGAATCAGATCGTCCGG
>DAIEHR010000147.1 GCA_027353465.1 Acetobacteraceae bacterium
CGTCCGACCGGCCCGGCGGGCGGCCCAGCGTATCTTCGAAGTAAGTAACGGTTTCGTTGCGCTCACCCTTGCGGACCTCGTGCAGCGCCTGCTCGTCGTCCTCGGCGATGTGGGCGTTGACCACGACGCGCCACTTCTTGCGGCTAACGGTTTTGCCGTGCCTGGCGGCGGT
This sequence comes from Acetobacteraceae bacterium, assembly GCA_027353465.1. GTDB lineage: Bacteria > Pseudomonadota > Alphaproteobacteria > Acetobacterales > Acetobacteraceae > Rhodopila. The sequence continues at coordinate 173 of DAIEHR010000147.1, forward strand.
TTCCTCGGCGATCTTCCATTGCGTTGCCAGCGCCTCCGGTCCGCCCGGCAACCCGGCGCCGATCGACAGCACGCCCGTCCCATGGGTGCCGGCCGCGATCATCCCGAACGGGGTGATGGTGCTGGCAACCGCGATTTCGAAATGCGGGTCGCTGTAGGGCGCCAGATGCAGGCGCGCGTCGTTCATCTCAAACCAGTCGGTCTTGATCGTGACCCTGCCGTCCATCTCCAGCAGTTTCATAATTGCGTCCATGGACTGCAGCATCCGCGGCCGTTGCGTGGAGGGTTCGATCCCCAGCATGTATGCGTCCGACGTCAACGCGCCCGGACCACAGCCCAGCATCGCCCGGCCGCGCGTCATATGATCCAACTGCACCCAGCGTTGCGCCACCATGAACGGATGGTGATAGGGCAGGGAGGTCACGCCCGACCCCAGCTTGATGTGCTTGGTCTTCTCGGCGGCCGCGGCGATGATCAGCTCTGGCGAGGCGATCAGTTCCCAGCCGGCGGAGTGGTGCTCACCGATCCACGCCTCATCATACCCGAGGTGATCCAACCACTGGATCAACTCCACGTCGCGTCCGATGGCCAGGGTCGGGTTCTCGCCCAGCCGGTGGAACGGGGCTAGGAAGATACCGAAGGTCAAGCCGCGATGGGCCATGGGTCGTACGCTCCGAATAATAGGGTGATACCAGCTTGCCCCAGATACCCGCCGGTAGCCAAGGGTCGGAGACGGTGGCAAGGTTGGAAAAACACCAGGAGGAAACAATCATGCGTCTGACGGGTAAAGTCGCCATCATCTCTGGCGCCGCATCGGGCATGGGGGCCGCCACCGCCCGGCGGTTCGGCAAGGAGGGCGCCAGCGTCGTGGTCGCCGACATGCTGGAAGCCGAGGGCAAGGCGGTTGCCGACAGCATCGTCAAAGCTGGCGGCAAGGCCATGTTCATGTTGCTGGACGTGACGGATGAGGCCGGCTGGAAGAAGGTCGCGGATGCCACCGTCGCTGCCTATGGCAAGCTGGATATCCTGGTGAACAACGCGGGGATCAGCGGCAGCGCCACCAACGACATGCTGAACACCGAATTGTGGCATCGGGTGATGGCGGTCAACAGCACCGGCGTGTTCCTGGGCACCGCGGCCGCCGTTCCGCATATGCGGAAGAACGGCGGCGGATCGATCGTCAACCTGTCCTCGATTTCCGGCGTCGTCGGTCAGACCATGGTTCACATGAGCTACAACGCCTCCAAGGGCGCGGTGCGGACGATGACCAAATCGACGGCGGTGCAGTTCGGCAAGGATAACATCCGCTGCAATTCGGTGCATCCCGGCCTGATGCCGCCGATGCGGACATCGGGCGCCACGGCCGATCCGGTGGTGCGGGAGAAGATGCTGAAGTCGGTGCCGATGGGCCGCAACGGCGAGGTGGACGAGGTCGCCAACGCGATCCTGTTCCTGGCCTCGGACGAGGCATCCTATGTGACCGGCACCGAACTGTATGTTGATGGCGGCTATCTGGCGATGTAGCTGGCTTGAGAATTGCTTGCGGTCTGGCGTCGCCTTCAACCCCAGGGAGTCCCCATGAACGACGCCAAGACCGCGCTCGGTCACAAGATACTGGCCATCAAGGCCAAACTGAAACTGACCTGGCCGGAGATCGCCGCCAAACTGGGCTATTCGCCGACCTGGACCTGCGCCGCGTGCCTGGGCCAAATGTCGATGACCCCGGAAACGGCGGAAAAGGCCGCGCTTCTGTTCGGTCTGAATGAGGAGGAAACGGCCTTATTGCAAGCGATCCCGTATCGCGGCTCCCTGCCCACGCAGGTGCCGACAGATCCGCTGATCTATCGGTTCTATGAACTGGTGATGGTGTACGGCACCACCTGGAAGGAACTGATTCAGGAGGAATTCGGCGACGGCATCATGAGCGCCATCGACTTCGATATGACGCTGGAACGGCAGCCCGACCAGAAGGGAGACCGGGTGAAGATGGCGCTGTCCGGCAAGTTCCTGCCTTATAAGCGCTATTGATCCGTCTGCATCTATTCCCCGGCCAACTGCAAATGCCATCTGGCAACTAAATCCGTAAGCTGCGCCAGGGTGAACGGCTTTGCGATGTAGTCGTTCATCCCCGCCGCCAGCAGGGTTTGGCGGTCGCCATCCATTGCATTGGCGGTCATCGCAATGATTGGCACGCGGTCCTTCCCGTCGCCCATTTCCCGGATCGCGGCAGTCGCGGCGATGCCATTCATGCGGGGCATTTGAACGTCCATCAGCACAAGATCGTAGTCAGCGTCCCTGATCATCGCCAGCGCCTGATCCCCGTCGCCCGCCGAGTCCGAGGTATGCCCGGCCTTTTGCAGCATCGCCGCGGCCAACTGCCGGTTTACCGCGACGTCGTCCACCACAAGCACGTGCAAGCCTTGCGCCGCGGATCGGGTTCTGGAAGGCACGAGCGGGTCAGCCTCGAACCGCGCGCGCGCCAGCGACCCGATATGGGCGACCAGCATGCGCTGCCGGATTGGCTTGGGCAGGATGTAGTCGATGCCAACAGCCGCGGCCTCCGCGCGCAGGCTGGCGGAAGTGTGGGAGGTCGCCAGAATCAGCCGCGTCGCGGCCAACGCCGGTTCGGCCCGTATCTGGACGGCCATGTCGTAACCGGTTTCGTCCGGCATCTGATGATCCAGCACGGCGACCCCGAACGGGCTGCCGGCGGCGGTCGCTTGCTTGATCAGGATCATGCCGGCGGCGGCATCGGGCGCGGTGGCGACCTGACCGCCCGCGCCCTCAACCTGTTCGCGGATGACGGCGAGGCTGGCGGGATTGTCGTCCACCGCCAGCACCCGAATCCCAGCTAAGGGGGCGGGCTGGCCGCCTGGAGCTGGTCGATCGATGCGGTCCAGCGGAATGGCGAACCAGAATGTGCTACCTTTTCCGATCTCGCTCTCGAATTCGATCGTACCGCCGATGATCTCGACGATCCGGCGGGAGATGGCAAGGCCCAGGCCGGTCCCACCGTATCGCCTTGTCATCGACGAGTCAGCCTGGGTGAACATCGAGAACAAATAAGGCTTCGCATGCTCCGGAATGCCGATCCCGGTATCGGCAATCTTGAAGCGCACCCATTCTCCGCCCAGCGGGTCGAACTCCGATACTGCCGTCACCACGACGCTGCCGCGTTCGGTGAATTTGACCGCATTGCCGACGAGATTCAGCAGCACCTGGCGGATACGCCCGGCGTCACCCCGGAACGTCCCCTCCAGTTCGGGGGCTGTGAAGCAAGCGAGGTCGATGCTCGTTTCGGTCAACCGGGGGGCGAGAATATCCAGAACGCCTTCGACGACCTGAATCAACTCGAACGGCTGGCTGACCAGGCTGAACCGGCCGACTTCCATGCGGGAGAAATCAAGGATGTCGTTAATGATGCCCATCAGCGCCTCCGCTGACATGCGGACGGTGTTGGCGGCGTAGCGCTGTTCTTCGTCCAGGCTGGTATCGAGCAACAGGTCTGTCATGCCGACGATGCCATTCATCGGAGTACGGATTTCATGGCTCATGGTCGCCAGGAACTCCGACTTGGCGCGGCTACCGGCCTCGGCCTGATCGCGGGCGATCAGCAGGCTTTGCCGATAGGCACGGGAACGCCGAGCCATCAATGAGGTGATAACGCTGCCCCAAACGATGGCACATAACCCGCCGACGACAACGAGGAAGAGCGTAAGCCGCTGTGTACGGAGCGAGGCCAGTTGGGGGACTGGGGCCAGCACATAGGCGGTCATGCCTTCCGCTTGCAGGGGCTGCTGAACCAGGATGGCCGGCTGCCGGTCCGGCCCCAGCCAGACTGAAAACGGCATGTGCTTGGCCGTGACCATGGGCAGCACGCCGATCGTATCGCGTTTGTAGGTCAGCTGCCGCTCCTGCGGGGTCATGGCGAAGGCAGGGCTGCCTGGAAGCGCCTTCATCAGCATCTCGGGGCTGGACGCCAGGACGATAACCCCGTGCCGGTCGGTGACGAAGGCATCCAGCGTGGCAGTTGCCCGGGTGATATTGGGCACGTCGATCTTGACCACGGCTGCCCCAACGAAGCTGCGATCCGCCTTGATCGGGGCGGAATAATAGATGCCGGGCACGTTCGTGCGCCGGCCGGTGGCATATTGGGCGCCTGTGAGGCCTCGTAGCGCGGCGTTGAAATACTCCCGATCGGAAAACTGCTCGCCGACGAGCGAGCCGGCGTTTCCAGAGTTGCTGGAGGCGATGCAAAGGCCAGTTCGATCAACCACGAACACCAAATCGACATCCATGGTCCTGGCGATAAAGCCCAGATAGGCATTCAATGTCGCTGTATCGGGGTCGGAATTGGCCAAGGTTTGTCGCACGACAGGTTCATTGGCCACGACAACGGGAACCGAGCGGATATAGGCCAGAGACCGCCCGAAGTCGCTGACGAAGCCGGCCAAACGCATATCGGCATCGGTTTGAATGCGCCTGACCTCGGAACGGGATTCGTAATCCTGCCAGACGCCGCTCAGCCACCACGTCGCCGCGGCCAGAAGCAGCAGCGTTGCCAACAGGCCGGGTTTGAGGCTGCGAAACAGTCGGCTGATCATCTTATTATCATCTTGGCGGTCGGGCGCGTTCCAAGCCGCGGTTGGTGCAAGCCGGGACGCACGGTTAGGACGAGTGAACGGATAATACACATGGTTTAGCAAAGATCGGCATTTATCCAAGGGAAAATTGTTTCATGTCAAAAGTAAATGGACCACCAATTTTTGGATATTCAAGGAAAAAACAATTCTTATTTTCCGATATTTTGGACGTGTTTCTTTGCGTGAACATCCGGGCAAAACGGCATCTTCGTTCCGGATAGGGGGGCGGACAGAGCGCGCTTGCGCCGGTTGGGTGCGCCGCGCGCCGGACTGGTGAGTGGCGAGGCGGCGCGGCGGGTCAGGCCGTTTGGCCGATGAAGCCTGCATGACACCTCACACCGTTCTTGACACGAACCGGCCGCATGCGCCCAAATTGCTATGAATGCCAAATTGCTATGAATGAAGGAGGAAGCTACGCGCAACCGCGCCCAAACGAGCCGTTCAGCTTGACCTGGAAGGGCCAGCCGATCATTCCTCCCGCTCCCCGAACCGGAACGGTCCGGACGGGTGTTGCGGAGCCTCCCCAATGACCGAAACCGATCGCAAGCGCCTGCATGTCATCACCTGGGGCTGCCAGATGAACGTGTATGACAGCGGCCGGATGGCGGACGTGCTGGCCCCGCTGGGGTATCGCCCGGCGGCGGAGCCGGACGACGCCGATATGGTCATCCTGAACACCTGCCACATTCGCGACAAGGCGGCGGAGAAGGTGTTCTCCGAACTGGGCCGCCTGCGCAAGCTGAAGGAGGCTCGGGGCGGGCGGATGATCCTGGCGGTCGCCGGCTGCGTGGCGCAGGCCGAGGGTGCCGAAATCCTGGTTCGGGCACCGTATGTCGATATCGTCCTGGGGCCGCAGACCTATCATCGCCTGCCAGAGATGGTCGCGCGGGCCGCCCGCGCCGGCGGGGCGGTGATCGAGACCGATTTTCCGCCGGAGGATAAATTCGACCATCTGCCGGAGAGTGCCACGCCGCAGGGCGTCACCGCGTTCCTGACCATCCAGGAAGGCTGCGACAAGTTCTGCAGCTTCTGCGTGGTGCCCTATACCCGCGGCGCTGAACAGAGCCGGTCTGCCGCCACGATTTTGCGCGAGGCCAGGCATCTGGTGTCGCAGGGCACGCGGGAGATCACGCTGCTGGGGCAAAACGTCAATGCCTGGCATGGCGACGGTTGGGGCTTGGGGCGCCTGCTGCGGGAGATGGCGGAGATTCCGGACCTCCTGAGGATCCGATACGCAACCTCTCATCCGCGCGACATGGACGACGATTTGATCGCCGCCCATCGCGACATCCCCACGCTGATGCCGTTCCTGCACCTGCCGGTCCAGTCCGGGTCCGACCGCGTGCTGTCGGCGATGAACCGCAAGCACACCGCCGACGACTTCCGCCGGATCGTGGACAAACTGCGCGACGCCCGGCCTGACCTTGCGCTGTCGTCGGATTTCATCGTCGGCCATCCGGGCGAGACCGAGGCGGACTTCGAGGACACGATGCGCCTGGTGCGGGACATTGGTTTCGCGCTGGCGTACAGCTTCAAATACTCTCAGCGCCCCGGCACACCGGCGGCTGGCGCGCCGGGGCAGGTGGCGGAGACGGAGAAAGACCGCCGCCTTCAAGAACTTCAGGCGCTGCTGCGCGAGCAGCAGGCTGCCTTCAATGCCGGCTGCGTCGGGTTGGAACTGCCAGTTCTTTTCACTGGATTGGGCCGTCACCCTGGTCAGATTGCCGGACGGTCACCATTTCTCCAGCCAGTTCACCTTTCGGGAAGTGCTAATCTTATTGGTACTGAATCGTTGGTGCGAATCGTCGCTAACCATCCAAACTCACTCGCGGGAACCCTTGTCCAGGAGAGACGAACAGCTTGACACAGATCGCTGCCACCCAGGCACCGTCCACCGCTGCAAGCGGCAAACCAATGGCTGCTCCCGCTTCCGCTGGCGGCAAGGCCATTACCCTCCAGTTCAACGACAATAGCCTGTTGCCCCTTCTCTTGGGGGATCATGACCGCCATCTGGTCAGGATCGAGCAGGCGCTGGGGGTCCGGCTCTCCTGCCGTGGCAATCGTATCGCCATTGCCGGGGATGCCTCGCGGGTCGATGTGGCGCAAGAGATGCTTCGGGGCCTTTGGCGGCGGCTGGAACAGGGTGAAAGCGTGGGACGGGCGGAAATCGAGGCGGCGATTCGGATGGCGGACGCGGAGAACGACCCACGCCTGCCGCTGTCGGACGTGCCCGCAATCCGCACCCGGCGCGGCGCGGTCGGGCCTCGCAGCCCGGGGCAAGTGAGCTATATGGAGGCCCTGTCGAACCACGAGATGGTGTTCGGCGTCGGTCCGGCCGGCACGGGCAAGACGTATCTGGCGGTGGCGCAGGCCGTGGCCATGCTGCAGGCCGGCAAGGTGGACCGGATCGTGCTGTCCCGCCCCGCGGTGGAAGCGGGGGAGCGGCTGGGCTTCCTGCCCGGCGACATGAAAGAGAAGATCGATCCTTATCTGCGGCCGCTGTATGACGCGCTGCACGATATGATGCCGGCCGATCAGGTCATCCGCCGGATGACCAACGGGGAGATCGAGGTCGCGCCGCTGGCCTTCATGCGCGGCCGCACCCTGGCACATTGCTATGCCATATTGGACGAGGCGCAGAACACCACCGCGATGCAGATGAAGATGTTCCTGACCCGCATGGGCGAGGGCACGCGGATGGTGATCACCGGTGACCTGAGCCAGGTCGATCTTCCAAAGGGCGTCCGGTCGGGGCTTCGCGATGTCCTCGATACGCTGGAAGGCATCCAGGGCATCGGCGTGGTGCGGTTTGAGCAGCGGGACGTCGTGCGGCATCCCCTGGTCGCGCGCATCGTCGGCGCGTATGATGCCCGCGAAGCAGCGCAGGGCGAGGTGCTGCGGGAGCGTGAGCGCCCGTATTCAAGCGAGTTATGAAGTAGCGATGGAACCTCCTAGTACCCGGCCGCCCGACCTCGATGGTCCAACCGTCGATGTCGTCGTGGCGGATCCGGCTTGGCACAGGGTGATACCGAACGCCGGCACGATTGTCCGGCGGGCCGCCCGTGCAGCGAATATGGAGGGCACGATCGTGCTGTCCTCCGATCGGGTGGTGCGCGGGTTGAACCTGCGGCACCGCGGCAGAAATAAGCCCACCAACGTGCTGACGTATGAGCATCCAGCGCCGGAGATCATCCTGGCGCTAGGCGTCGTGCGTGCCGAGGCCGAGGCCCAGGGCCGGCGGCCAGGACACCATCTGGCGCATCTGGTGGTGCATGGGGCGCTGCATCTGAGCGGCGAGGACCACGACCATCCAGGCGACGCGCGCCGCATGGAAATGGCGGAATCCCGCATCCTGCATCGGATTGGCGTGCCCAACCCGTGGAAACGCGCATGAGCGCGTACCGGGGCACGCTGCTGGGCCGGCTGGGCTATCTGCTTGGGCGCAAGCAGGCGGAGCATTCCTTGCGGGACTCCATCGCGGAGCTGGTGCAAGAGGCGGCGGACGCGCAACAGACGCCGGGTGAGGCCCCGGAGCTGGACCGGCATGAGCGGCTGCTGATCGCCAACGTGCTGCGGCTGCGGGAAACCACGGCTGACGATGTGATGGTGCCACGGGCGGATATCGTGGCGATGCGGGCAGATGTGACGCTGGCACAGGCGATCGAACTGATCCGCAACGACGGTCACTCCCGCCTGCCGGTGTACCGGGAGCAGTTGGACGATGTGATCGGCATGATCCACATCAAGGACGTGTTCGCCTATGTCGGCCGGCCGGAGGCGTTCTCCCTGGAGGCGATCATGCGCAAGCCGCTGATGGTGGCGCCGCAGATGCCGGTGCTGGACCTACTGGCGCAGATGCGGCTGCAGCGGATGCATCTTGCGCTGGTGGTCGATGAGTATGGCGGCATCGACGGGCTGGTGACGATCGAGGATCTGGTCGAAACCATTACCGGGGACATCGCGGACGAGCATGACGATGTCGAGGCGCCGATGTTAACAGAGCGCCCGGACGGGGCGCTGGATTTGAACGCGCGCATGCCGATCGAGGATTTTGAGGAGAAGATCGGCCCGATCCTGACCGAGGATGAGCGGGACGCGGACATCGATACGGTCGGCGGACTGGTGTTCACGTTGGCTGGCCGAGTGCCGACGCGGGGGGAGGTGATCAGTCACCCCTCGGGTTACGAATTCCGCGTGCTGGATGCCGATGCTCGGCGGATCCGGCGGTTGCGGGCGCGGCGCACGGACTTGAACGCTAAGCCCGCGGCGGCGGCTTAGCGCACCATTTTGAGGTCAGTGGCAGAGCGCCCGGGCGGTGGGAGGGTGTTCCCGCTGGCCGGGCTTCGTTGGGGGATTCTAAACGGCGCGCGCTGTTGATCTGGGACGCCATCGGCCCCCCCCCGCTCAGAACGCCGCCTCATCCATCTCCATCATCGCGCCCTTGCCCGCCTTAATCGCCACCAGCAATCCGCCGACCCGGGGCAACACCCGTTCCATGTAAAACCGGGCCGTCGTCAGCTTAGCCTTATAGAATCCGGCATCCGCATCGGGCGTGGCCAGCTTCTCTACCGCGATCACAGCCGTCCGTGCCCACATAAAGCCAAGCGCGACCAGCCCGAACAGGTGCAGATATTCCGTTGCGGCGGCACCGGCTTCCTCGGGGTCGGCCATTCCCTTGCCGGCGACCTCGGCCGTCGCCAGTTGCAGCGCGCCGAAGGCTTTGCCGAAGCCCTTGATCATGTCGCCAAGCACCGGATGCGCGCTGTTGCGCTCGATGAACTCGCTGACCGGATGGAAGAACGTCCGCAGCATCCGCCCCGCGCCTTGCGGCAGTTTGCGGCCCACCAGGTCCAGCGCCTGGATGCCGTTGGTCCCCTCGTAGATCATCGAGATGCGGGCATCGCGCACCAATTGTTCCATGCCGTGGTCGCGGATGTAGCCGTGGCCGCCATAGACCTGCATGCCGATATTGGTCGCCTCGAACCCCAGATCGGTGAACAGCGCCTTCACCACCGGGGTCATCAGCGCGGTGAAGTCCCCCGCGCGCTTGCGGGCATCGGGGTCGTCCGACCGTTCCATCTCGTCCAACTCCCGAGCGACCCAGCCGCCCAGGGCTCGGCAGCCTTCGGTGT
>DAIEHR010000159.1 GCA_027353465.1 Acetobacteraceae bacterium
AGAATACCTTGCCGCGATTGCTGGCGCCGGCCTGGATCACCACCGGATGTCCCTGCGGGCTGCGCGGCACGGTGAACGTGCCTGCGGAATTCAGGAATTTCCCTTTGTATTCCAGTCGGTGAACCTTGGACGGATCGGCGAACAGGCCGGATTTCTTGTCCACTACCAGTGCCCCGTCTTCCCAGCCATCCCAGCAACTGAGCACGATTTCCATGAACTCGTCGGCCCGGTCGTAGCGCAGGTCGTGATCCATGTGTACTTCGCGGCCCATATTATGGGCCTCGGCATCGTTCACCGATGTCACTACGTTCCACGCCGCGCGGCCGCCGATCATGTGATCCACGGTCTGGAATCGTCGGGCGACGTCGAACGGTTCGTAGTAGGTGGTGGAGGCGGTGGAGCCGATGCCCAGGTATTTTGTGCCGAACCCCATCGCCATCATTGTCGCAACCGGATCGATCTTCACCACCCGCACGCCATTGGCCACAACCTCGGCTGGGTTGCCGCCATAGATGTCGGGCATTGCCAGGCGATCGTCGAAAAATGCGAGCTGGAACTTGCCTTCTTCCAGGATCTGTCCGATCCGCTGGTAATAGGCGGCAGAGGTGAAGTCGGACCGAGCGTCTGGATGGCGCCAGGCGCTTGCCAGCGTCGTGCAGTTCTGTGCCTGCAAAAATCCAACCATGACCATTTGACGCATCGTTTCGCTCCGCCGTCTTATGGGCGTGCCAGATCGTCCCTGACGCGCCGGATAATTGCTGGGCACATCCTGACGATATAGCCGCATGGATGGGTAACCAGGCGGTATCGTCGTTCCCCGTGTTCATCTGTAGTCTGGACAGAACGGCGGCAATGTCCAGACCGGCAGCCGATCGGGACAGGTGAAGAGGATGGCAGGTGATGTCGCCTGTCGGCGTCTGTTCGCTTCAGTTCGACCCGGCGACAGGTGGTGGGCCTTCAAAAACGAAGGCCCGCCGTTCCAGGGGAGGCGGCTAGTAGCCCAGGGCGGTCTGTTCCACTGGCACCCAACGGCCGTCCTTGACCACGGTCAGGAACGACTTTGTAGAGGCGTGATGCTGGTTCGGCCCGAACGACAATTCTGAACCGAAGATGTCCTTGTAGTCGTGGATCGCTTCCATCCCCTTGATGAAGCTGTCCACGTTCAGGTCTCGTCCGGCATTCTGCAAGCCGATCAGCACTAACTGTGCGGCAGTGTAACCAACCTCGCCATGGAAGTTCGGATCGCGGCCGAACCGTGCCTTGTAGCGCTTGGCGAAATCCTGAACGGCCGGGCGCGGGTCGTCGGGATAGGCGTACAGCGCGGGGGTCATGCAAAAGAAGCCCTCCGTCGCGCCGCCGGGCAGGCTGGCGACAGCGGTGTCATAGGCGGCGAACTGGCCCACCATGGGCACGTTCCAGTTCATCTTCCTCGCCGTCTGGATGATGATGTTGGTATCGCGGACGATCGTTCCCATCATCACCGCGTCGCAGCCGGCATCATGCAGCTTCGTCATTGGGGCGTTGAAGTCGGTATCGGTCGGACGATGAGCGGTGGTGGCAACCACCTTCAGACCCAACGCGGCGGTTTCCGCCACGACGCCGGCCAGCACGTCCTTGCCGAAATCCGAATCCTGATAGGCCACGCAAAACGACTTCAGGCCCTTCTTTTCATGGAAATACTTCACCGCGGATCGCATCTGATCGTAGTACGACGCAAACTGCGCGAATTTCAGCCTGTTGAAGGGCTCATACATCGACCTGGCGGATGTCAGGGGGAACATGTTCGGCACGTTCTTCTCGAACTGCGTTGGCATGTTGGCATCGTTCATCGGCGTGCCGCCGTTGTCGATCGTGGCGAAGACATTGTCGTTGTTCAGCAGCTTGTTCATCGCCTGAACCGCGCGGGGCACCTGATACTGGTTGTCCTCGACGATATACTTGATTTTACGTCCGTTGACGCCGCCCTTGGCATTGGCTTCATCGAATGCCATGCGAACCGCGTCACTATTGTTCACGCCCTGGACGGCGGTCACGCCCGACAGGTCGGTGATCGTGCCGATCACGATTTCGGTATCGGTTACGCCGCGCACTGGGCCCGCGGCATCTGATGGCGGCGAAGTCATCAGCAAGCTACCGGCAATAACGGGCAACCAGCCCCAGACAGGCTTGAATTTCATTTCGTGGTCCTTCCCTGCTCCGGCTGTTATTGCCGGATCTTGTTGGTTAGCGGAACGACGCTAGCCGGGGCGGGTGTTTGATTCAACTGGTCCGGGACGGCCAGGTTCTTGCCGGTGGGCTGCCTCGTGCCGCACGGGTGGATTATATCGCGAAGCTGGTTTACAAACGGGTCAGGAAACGAAAGCGTCGGACAGGGAGATAGAATGCCAGGCAATGTGGCGACGGGTATGTCGCGACGGGGCGTGCTCCGCCGAACCGGCCTCGCGCTGGCGGGCGTATCGGCCGCATCTCAAACCGCGCGGTCTGGTTCGGCATCCGCCGCGGAGTCGGATGCGCCGCCGTCAATGCTGGAACAAGGCGCACCGGTCACCGACAATCCATACGGCGTACCGTCGGTATTTGAAAAAGCCGTCGTGCGAATCCCCGGGGGAAAGCCGCCTTTCCCCACCGCCGCCCACATGCTGACCCCACTGCAGGACATGCACGGCATTATCACGCCGAACGGCCTGCACTATGTCCGCGATCACGGTGGAACCCCCGCGATCGACCCTGATCGCCATCGGCTTCTGGTGCATGGCATGGTTGATCGGCCGCTGTCGTTCGGAATGGACGATCTGATGCGGTTTCCGTCCGTCTCGCGCGTTCATTTCCTGGAATGCTCCGGCAACACTCCTTTGTACAAGTCCGGCAAGCCGGAATGGTCCGTGCAGATGACCCACGGCCTGCTGAGTTGCGCCGAGTGGACCGGCGTGCGCCTCGCTGACGTATTGGCGGAGGCGGGGCTTAAGCCGGGTGCCACCTGGATGCTGGCCGAGGGCGCGGACGCCGCCGCCATGACCCGCTCCATCCCTGTCGCCAAGGCGCTGGACGATGCTATCCTGGCCTATGCCCAGAACGGCGAACGGCTGCGTCCGGAACAGGGCTACCCGTTGCGGTTATTTCTGCCGGGGTATGAGGGCAACACCAGCGTCAAGTGGCTGCACCGCCTCAAGCTCGGCGATCAACCGTTCCAAACGCGCGAAGAAACCTCCAAATACTCCAGCCTCATGCCGGACGGCACCGCTCGGCAGTTCAACTTCACCATGGAAGTGAAGTCTGTGATCACCCAGCCGTCGCCAGGGCATGGCCCGCGCGGGTCCGGGTTCTGCGAGATCACCGGCCTGGCGTGGAGCGGGCACGGCCGGATCGTCCGTGTGGAGGTATCCACCGACAACGGCGCGACGTGGCGGGATGCGGTGCTTCAGGATCCCGTGCTGTCAAAATGCCTCACCCGGTTCCGGCTGCCTTGGACCTGGGACGGCGGAGCCGCCATGCTGCAAAGCCGAGCAACCGACGAAACCGGGGCCGTGCAGCCGACCCGGGATAAGTTGCTGGCCGCTCGGGGGGCCAACTACTTCTATCATTACAATGCCATCACCACATGGCGGATGGCCCCCGCCGGGGAGATGACCCTTGCACTCTAGAATCGCGCTGCTGGCCAGCATTGGGGCGATCGCTCTTGGATCGATCGGGTTTGGCCTGGCCGCCGCTGCCGAACCGCCGTCGCCCCTGGGATTTGGTCGCCCAGCCACCCCGGCCGAAATTGCCGCCGCCGATATCGATGTCCGCGCGGACGGGGCAGGGCTGCCGCCCGGACGTGGCAGCGTGACGGACGGGGCCGCATTGTTCGCGTCCAGTTGTTCGGCGTGTCATGGAGAGCAAGGGCAGAAGCCGGTCGCTGGTTCGCCGCGGCTGATGGGTGGCCTGGGCACGCTGGCAACGCCGAAGCCAGTGAAGACGGTGGGTAGTTACTGGCCGTACGCAACCACACTGTTCGATTACATTCGTCGGGCCATGCCGTTTCAGGCACCAGGATCGTTGTCGGACGATCAAGTGTACGCCCTGACTGCCTATGTCCTGCGGCTGAACGGCATTGTCCCGGATGCCGCCGTGTTGGATGCGGCAACCCTGCCCAAGGTGCGGATGCCCAACAGGGACGGTTTCGTGCGTAATCCCAACGGTTAGCCTATACGATCCGGCCCGGTGCTGGCCCGTCAGCCCCGTATCGCCGCCAGGATCGCGGACCGGACCGGTTCCGGCTGTCCCTCCACGGCGCGGGCGATGGCATGGATCTGGCCACGCAGCGTGTAAACCTGATCCAGCAAGGACAGGACCAGCGGCATCGTATCCTCGGGCACCGCCATGACGCCGCGGAAGTCGCGGATCAGGCGGACCCGGGCGATGTCGATTTCGGCGAACATCCAGTCCGGCTCGACGCCCTCCGGGCGAACCCAGCCACGCTCCACCCACGACACCAGGTCGCTCTCCCGCAGGTCGGGGAACATCGCCACGACGGCGGTGAAGCGCATCGTGATCCCTTCCATCATGATTTCTCCCTGGGATTGAACGTCCCTTTGGGCGTCCAGGTCTTCAGGAATTCGGCCAGTTGCGGTTCATCGCCCGGAGGCACCACGACCTGCACCTGCACGAACTGATGGCCCTGACGAATGCCCTTGCCGCGCAACCGCATCCTTGTGCCAGTTCCGGAGCCAGGGGGCACGGTCAGCCGCACCGGTCCATGCACGGTAGGCACTTCCAGCGACACACCCAGCACCGCTTCTTTCAGCGTCACCGGCAGATCCGTAACGATATCGTCGCCGTCGCGGTGGAAGCGCGGATCGGGGGCGACCGTCACCTCGATCAACGCATCCCCGGCGGCCGCGCCGTTGAAGCCGGCGCCGCCCTGACCGCGCAGCCGCAAAACATGTCCGTCATCGGTGCCGGGCGGGATGCGAACATCCAGGGTCTTGCCATCGGGCAGCGCCAGCCGCCGCGTCGTGCCGATCGCGGCATCGACGAAGCTGACAGTCAACGAATACTGCATATCGCGCCCGCGCATTGGCCTCCCGCTGGCGCCCCAATCAGACCGGCGTCCACTCTGACCGAACGCCTGAGCCATAAAGGCTTCAAGGTCCTCCTGGCTGAAGCCGCCAGCCCCTCCGCCCGCACCCGCACCCGCATAACGTTCCTGCCCAGGGGCATCGCGATAATACTGGCGGTGGACCTCATGGCCCTCGGCATCGATCTCGCCGCGGTCGAATTTGGCACGCTTTTCCTTGTCGGACAGCAGGTCATAGGCAGAGCTGATCTCGCCGAACGCCGCCGCCGCATCCTTCTTATCAGGATTGACGTCGGGATGATGCTTCTTTGCCAGCTTCCGATAGGCGGTCCGTATGGTCGCCTCGTCCGCCGAACGCTGAACACCAAGAATTTCGTATGGGTCTTTCATCGGTCCCGCCTAGGTGGAGACGGTGTCATACGCGATCAAGTCCCCGTCCATTGCGGTTGACGCTTATCCAGGAACGCATCGATGCCTTCCGCCGCGTCACGGGCCATCATGTTCCTTGTCATGACCTCCGACGCATAGGCGTACGCATCGGGTAGGACCATTTCGGCCTGCCGATAGAACGCCTCCTTGCCGATTGCAACGGTCAGCGGGCTTTTCGACGCGATCCGCAGTGCCAGTGCCCGCGTGGCCGACGCCAGTTCGACCTCGGGCACCACCGCATTGATCAATCCCAGTTCGCGCGCCCGCGCCGCCGGCACCATTTGCCCTGTCAGCAGCATTTCCATCGCCGCCTTGCGGCCGACGGCGCGCGTCAGGGCCACCATTGGGGTTGAACAGAACAATCCGATATCGACCCCGGGCGTGGCGAATCGAGCGCCCTCGGCGGCCACCGCAAGATCGGCCGTGGCCACCAACTGGCAGCCGGCAGCGGTCGCCACGCCGTTCACCTGGGCGATCACCGGCTTTGGCAGCCGAACGATGCGCTGCATCAAGCGGGAGCAAAGCGCGAACACCGCCGCATACGCCTCCCGGCCCGGTGTTGCCCGGATTTCCCGAAGATCATGCCCGGCGCAGAAGGCGGGGCCATTGGCGGCGATGATGACGGCATTGATCGACCGGTCCTCGCCGATAGCGGCCAGGGCGGCGTCCAACGCCTCCATCAGCCCAATCGACAGGGCATTCCGGGCGGCCGGACGGTTCAATGTCAGGGTCGCTATATTGTCGCGGTCGTCGCGAAGGAGGATATCGGTCATGATCGCGAGCTTATAGCAGAAGGAATCCCAGGTGCAGAACAGCAGCCCCGAACCGCGCGGCGAATTGTCCTTGCGTACGGTCGCCATGCCGGCGGACACCAACCCTGCGGGCGATATTTTCGGCGGCTGGATCATGTCGTTGATGGATTTGGCGGCCGGGATCGCCGCCGGCACCCGCGCGAAGGGCCGTGTCGCCACGGCGGCGGTGTCGCATTTGAACTTTCTGCAGCCGGTCAAGGTCGGCGACGTGGTGTGCGTCTATACACAGATCGATAAGATCGGCCGCACCTCGGTCACCGTCGGAGTCGAGGCTTACGTGCTGCGCCGCAACCAGGGGGAGCGGGTGCGGGTCACGGCGGCGGAATTCGTGCTCGTGGCGGTTGACGACCACGGCACGCCTAGGCCGCTACCCGCGGTCTGACCCTGCTTGCGGGGCGAGTCCGGCGCCATAGGTCGTCAGCCAATGCCGCGCCAACAGAAGCGCGTCGTCCGGGGTGAGCCAGGACCATTCCGCGCCGCGTGCTCGCAGCGCGACCCAACGCGTGTCGCCAAGGGTCTGCTCTTCGACCGTCACTGAACCGAAACTCTGTGTCATCGTGTCCTCCTGTATCCGCGTGATGACGAGGACCTTATGCCCGGCGGGCCGCGATCGCTGTGACCTTGGCAACAGATTCGGCGATTCACGCGAGCAGGGGAATGATCCGCGCCATGCCCGCGGGCAGCGTTGCCGACAGCGCGGCGACGTGCGGATGATGTGTCAGCACGATCGTCTGCACCGTCTCGCTGAGTGCCGCCAGCGCCCGCAGCGTCGCCAGCGTGCGGGCATCATCGGAGGTTTGCAGGATGTCGTCGGCGATGAACGGCAACGGCGGGACCTTGCGGGCGTAATCCTCCAGCGCGGCGATCCGCAGCGCCAGATAAAGCTGGTCGCTGGTGCCCTCGCTGAGCTGATCGAGCGCCTTGAGGGTGACCCCGTCGGCCTCCAGCGCCATCATGGTCTGGCTGTCCCTGGTGTGCTCGACCCGCACGCCGCCCTGCACGCCGTTGGTGATGGATTGGAACACCGCCCCGATGCGGGCCAGCAGCGGTTGGTCGGCGTTGGCCGCCTGCCGGTCCAGCGCCGTCTTCAACATGGCATGGGCGGCATGAAGCACCAGCGCCTCCTCCGCCGTGCGCGCCAGCATCGCCCGGGCCGACTCGCGCCGCTGCCCGGCTTCCGCCGCATCCAGCCCGCTGCCGGCCTGTTCCAGCGCCGCCTTGGCGGCTTGCGCGGCATCGCGGGCGGATGCGATCAAAGCGTCCAGTCCCTGCTGGCGGCGGTCGATCGCGGCGATCCGCTCAGCGTCGGCATCCGCCGTTGTTTCCGCCGAGCGCGCTTCCAGGGTCTCTACGCTGAGGCCGCCGCCCTGGACGGCGAGTTCGCGTGACGCCTCGTCCCGGACATGCCTGGCGGCGGACACGGCACGCACACGCCGCAACTGGTTTTCGGCTTCTTCGTCCGTGCCGGCGCGTAGGGCCGCCCGCAACCCCGCCAGGGTGCTGGCGGAAGAGCCGGCTTCCGCAACGGCGCCCGACAGCTTCGCTTCGGCCTCGGCGATTCGCTTATCGGCATCCGCGCAGCGCGCCGCCAGTTGTAGCTCCGCCTGAATACGCCGTCCGAAGCGTTCGGCCGCGTCCAGAGGAGGTAACGAGGCCAAGTCCGGCGCCAACGTGGCGAGGGCTGCGACCCTGGCTGTCAACCGGCCGATCGCCGCCCGCATGTCGTCGATCCGGGCCTGTTCTTTCGCCGCCGCCGCCTCGGCTTTCCGCAGTTCGTCGATCTGCGCGATTGCATCGGCCGCCGCCGCCGGTGTCTCCTCCGCCGGGCGGGATAACTCCGCCGCCACGCTGTTCCAGCCGCTTTGCCAATCCATCAACGCCCGGGTCGCCTTTTCCGCGTCGAGCAGGGCGTTTGCCTTGACGGCGGCATCGCGTTTCGCCTGTTCCGTCAGGACTGTACGGCGGGAGGCAAGGGCGGCATCCGCCGCAATGGTTCGATCGGCCTCGGCCAGCAATGTGCCAAGCTCCGTCAGATCGCGTGGCGGCACCTCCATCGCCGCCGCAAGCCGATCGCTTAGCGCGCGCATGGCCGCGCTAAGATCGGATAGTTCCGCTGCCGCCCGATCGCGCGCCATCAGGCCTGCCACGGCGGCCTCCCGAGCCTTCAGGAAGCCGCGCAAAGCGGGGAGGTCCGAGGCGTCGCCGCCTGCGGCGCGGGCCATCGCCCGCAGCACCTCGCGGGCTTCCGCCACAAGCGCATCGGCGCTGGACACCGCATCGGCCAGGGCAGGGAGGCCGGCTTTCAGGCTGTCGACGCGCCCCCGCAGGGCGGCTGCCTCCGCCGCTTCCTGCCCATGCCGGATCAGCGCGTCGGCGATGGCATCGGCGTTGCGCATTGCCCGATCGAACGCCACTGCGCTGGCTGGGTCTGGACGGTCGGGCCCGCAAATCCGTCCCCAAAGCAAGTCGCGCTCGGTGCGGGCCCGCGCCAGCGCACCGGCGGGCGGCAGCATCGCCGCCTGTTCAACGGCCATCAGACTTTTTTGGGTGGTTTCAATGTCATCGAGCCGAACCGCGTGCTCGCGCACCGCTTGGGCGTGGGCGGTTTCCGCCTCGTTCAACGCCCGGCCGGCGGCTTCCAGCCTGGCCTCCGTCGGTGCGGCGGTTGCGGCCAGGGCGGCCTCGGTCAGCGGCGTGTCGGGGATGGCGGCCAGCGCGGCACGCAGCGCGGCCTCGGCTTCGCGTAGGGAGCGGCGGCCGCCTTCCAGGCGGATGGCCGGATCGCCATTGGCGCGCAGCAACGTCGCCAGATCGGCGATACCGGCGACGTTGCCCTGGCCAGGCAGGGCCGTCAGGTCTGCCGCCGTTTGCCGCAATGTGCGGTCGGCGGATTCCACGGCCCCGGCGGCCGATTCGGCGTCGGTCGCCAGTTTGGGGTGAAGGCGTAACCGGCGCTGGGCATCCTTCACCGCCGCGACGGGCGGCAGCGGCACTGTACCATCCCAGCCCAGATCGCGCCTGATCCGCTCCGCGGCGGCCTGTTGGGCTGCTTGTTCGCGTTCCACCCCGGGCAGATCAGTCTCGGCCTGAGCCGCAACGGCGCGCTGGTTCACCAAGGCCTGAATATCGGCCTGCGCCGCGATCCAGTCAGGATCGAAACCCAGTGTCCCGCGGGCTGCCCGGGCTGCCTCAAGCGCCTCCCGGGCAGCCTCGGCGCTACTGGCGGTAACGACGCCGGCTTGCAGGGCGTCGCGCCAGCGCTTTTCAAAACCCTCATCCAGTTCGGGAACATCGCCCGCGCCGGCCAGCACCGCCGCAGCCGTTCGTAACCGGTCCAGCCAGGGGCGGCAGGCGCCAATGGTGCGCAGCCGCTCCCGCTCCCGCCCAATGTCGGTCTGTTCGCGCAGCAGGGCTTCGAGGTCGCGTGCGGTGTCCGCCGCTTGCCGTTCCAGCGCCATCCAGCCGTCCGGGCGCATCGCCGAACGGCGCAGATCGTTGTTGGCCTTTTCCCACCCGTCCAGTGCCGCCCATAAAGGACGGCTCTTGTGCCGAGCGGTTTTGCCTAGATCGTCGCGCCGTCGTTCCAGTTCGGTCAGCAATTCGCGCACCTTGGCCATGCCGCCACCCGCCGCGAACAGAACCTGGCCCAGCCGTCCCTGGCTGCGGATCAGTTCGCGGCCGCCGGACCGCAGCAGCGCGGTGTCCAAACCGAACAATTCCTGGAATACGGCCTTGTTGGCGCCGCCTACCAGCCGGCGTTCCTCGTCGGGTTGGACAAGGGTGCCATCTACGCGGGCAAGGGTGATGCCGTTGCCCTTGCGGCGCACCAACGAGTCGGTGCCGCCGTCGTGCTGAATTTCCGCCTTCAGCAGCATCCGCTCCGTCCCGAAGCGGAAGGACATCGGGGTGCGCGAATCGATCCCGAACAGGAATTCGCCGATCCCGTGCCGCAGCACGGATTTGCCGTAGCCGTTCGGCGCGACAATCAGATTGACCCGTCCGGGGGTCGGATCGAGCGGCAGGTCGAGCTGCTCGAACGGTCCGTACCGTTCCAGCCGGACGTGGGCCAGACGCATCAGCCTAACTCCGCCTCCAGCTTGCGTTTCGCCTGTTCCAGGATGCTGGCCGGGTTGCGCAGCGGATGATCCCCTGGCAACGCCTCCCGCAGCCGGGTCAGCAACTGGGCAGGCCAGTCTCCCAGCAGGTCCGCTGGCGGATCGGCGGCGATGGCGTCGATTTCGCTCAGCAGGCGGCCGAGGTTGTCCGGCCGCTCCTTGTCGGTGTCCCGAGGCGGGCTGGTATCCAGCTTCACCGATTCCAGCCACAGCAGGTGATCGCCGCCCAGGTTCTGCGCCTCGTTCAACAGTTTTTCCCGCAGCCCATCGGCGGCCAGGGCTGCGTGGGCCGGCGTGGTTCCCGATAATGTCACGCGCATCGCCAATGGCCGCGCGGCGGCATCGCGTTCCTGGCCGATCGCCGCCTGCGCCCGGTTCAAGGCTTCTGCTTCGTCTGGCGCATCGGTCAGGTCCACCCGGACATGCGCCCAGCGCAGTACGTCCAGCACGCGGTGCTCCACCGACACGGCGCCGTCGGTAACGGTGACCAGGGTGGCGCCCTTGGGGCCGGTTTCGCCGATGTGCCGGCCCTGCAGGTTACCGGGGAAAACGATCCACGGATCACTTGCCAGTTCCTGCCGCTGATGAATGTGGCCAAGCGCCCAATAGTCGTAGCCGTGGGCTTTCAGGCGCGGCACTTCGCAGGGGGCATAGCGGGCGTGGGCGGCATACCCCTCGGCGGAGGTGTGCAGCAGCCCGATGTTGAACAGGCCGTCCACCGGCGGCGGATACGCCCGCGACAGATCGTCCGGCACTGCCTGGTCGGCGAAACTCTGGCCATGGATGGCCACGCCCAGCGCATCCAGCCGATGGGTATGGGCGGCGGCGTGGTCGAACATGGTTACATGCGGCATCCGCAGCGAGCGGGTTACCTTGTTGGCCGCGTCGTGATTGCCGCGAATGGTGAAGACTGGAATACCCGCCCGGTGCAGCCGCAGCATCTGGGTCGAGAAAAACAGCCCGGTGCGGTAATCCGGCCATTCGCCGTCATAGATGTCGCCAGCGATCAGGACGAAATCTACTTTCTCCTCGATCGCCAAATCCACCATGCGCCCCAAAGCCTGACGGGTGGCAATGCGGATGATTTCGGCCGGGGCCGACGGATCGGCTTCCAGGCCCCGCAACGGGCTGTCGAGGTGCAGGTCGGCGGCATGCAGGAATCGGAAATTGGCCATCAGCCGACGGTATCACGCCGGTTCGATTCCCCGAACGGCCACCTTCGGCATCCATGTCGGCCGGTGGACGGACCCAACCGCGACCGCGTATCCTGGCGATTGGGGCGGGGTCGCCTCGGTTGTCGGCATGGTGCCGGAAGCCGTTGCCGGTTGGACCGGATATCGCCCGCTAACACGTCAGGAAACAGGAAATGGCCACCCTGCCAAACCGTCTGCCGGGATTGAATTTCGATCTCGGTGAGAACGCGGACATGCTGCGCTCTACCGTCGAGGCATTCTCCGCCCAGGAAATCGCCCCACGCGCCGCCGCGATCGACCGCGACAACGCGTTCCCGATGGACCTATGGCCTAAACTGGGCGCGCTGGGTGTTCTGGGTGTTACCGCCTCTGAAGAGTATGGCGGTGCCGGCATGGGCTATCTGGAACATGTGGTGGCAATGGAGGAGATTTCCCGGGCGTCTGCCTCGGTTGGGCTGTCGTATGGGGCGCATTCGAATTTGTGCGTGAACCAGATTTTCCGAAATGGAAACGCCGACCAGAAGCGCCGCTACCTTCCGGGGTTGATTGACGGCACGAAGGTCGGCGCCCTGGCCATGAGCGAACCGGGCGCGGGCTCCGACGTCGTGGGCATGCGTACCCGGGCGGACAAGAAAGGCGACCGCTACGTGCTGAATGGCGGCAAGATGTGGATCACCAACGGGCCGGATGCCGACGTGCTGGTGATCTACGCCAAGACCGATCCGGCGGCTGGGTCGCGCGGGATCACCGCGTTCCTGGTGGAAAAAGGGTTCAAGGGATTCTCCACCGCGCAGAAGCTGGACAAACTGGGGATGCGCGGGTCCAACACCTGCGAACTGGTGTTCCAGGACTGCGAGGTGCCGGAGGAAAACGTGCTGTCCACCGTCGGCCGTGGTGTGAACGTGCTGATGAGTGGACTGGATTATGAGCGTGCGGTCCTGGCCGCGGGCCCGATCGGGATCATGCAGGCCTGCATGGATGTCGTGGTGCCCTATGTGCATGAGCGTAAGCAGTTCGGCCAGGCGATCGGCGAGTTCCAGTTGATGCAGGGCAAGCTGGCGGACATGTACACCACGATGAATGCCGCCAAGGCTTACGTTTACGCCGTCGCCAAGGCGTGCGACCGGGGGGAGACGACGCGCAAGGACGCGGCCGGCGCCATTCTGTATGCCGCCGAAAAGGCTACCTGGATGGCGCTGGAAGCGATTCAGGCGCTGGGCGGCAACGGGTATATCAATGACTACCCGACCGGGCGCCTGTTGCGCGATGCCAAGCTGTATGAAATCGGGGCAGGGACCAGCGAGATCCGCCGGATGCTGATTGGGCGGGAGTTGTTCACCGAAACCGCTTGACGTCCGTCCGGTCGCCCGGGGCTGTAAGCTGCTGGCGAACCAGGGTTGGGATCAACAAAAAATCCCGGGCGCGGCAACCGCCACGCCCGGGACCACCCGCATACGCTGTTGAGCGTTAGTGAGCGACGAACTCCGGGAACTGGAACATTTCGCCGAGGTTCAGGATGAACTGAAGACCAACGACAACGTCGTTAGACAGAGTCTTGGAGCCGGTAGAGTAGTTCGGCTGACCAACAGGGTTATCGGGGTTGATCACATACTGCACATATGGCGCCACAGTGATGCCGCGGACGACGGCGATGTCATAGTCTGCTTCCAATGCCCACTGGTCGGTCCTGGCGGAGCTATAGCCTTCTGATTCCGCCTGGCTTACGTTGTGCTTATACAGCGAGGCCATGATGCCGAAAGCGTCGTTCGGCCGCGCGGTGCCAAACGGTGCCCGATCCCAAATACCAGCGGTGTACTGACCATAGAACGGGCTGCCTTTGTCATACAATTCGACGCTGGCGAAGGCCGTCAGGCTCTGCTTGGTAGCGCGATCCGGACGCCACACAGTTTGCTCAGCCCATGCATAGTACGACTGACGTCCGTAAGCGATCGACCCGTTGGGCGCAAAGTAGGACGAACTGTCGTTATACATGCCGATGTAGTAGTTGGACGGCAGAGCAGCGTTGGCGAAAGTTGTCTTGTAGCCGATCTGCACGACCGAGAACACACCGACCGAGTGCTCGGTATTCCAGTTCGTGCCGCTGTAGTTGAAGCCGGTCTGGCTGGGGTCTTCGTTATACATACCAGCGCGGATATAGGTCTGCGGCGTGAACTGGAAGTTCACCCGACCGCCCCACTGAGCATAGCCATAAGGAGAGCTGTTGTTGCTCAGGTAGAACGTGCCCGGCTGCGCGCACATGATGCTACTGATGAATGCGCACGAAATGTCGTTGAACAAGAAGTCGGTGGTTGGCTGCGTACGACCAATTTTGAAGTCAAGCCGGTCGTGATCGAACCCCTGTTCCCAGTACAATTCCGCCAGGCCAAAGCGCAGCGATTCAGCGTCGGACTGCATCAGCACGCTGGTTCCGGCGATGCCGCCCGGACCGCCAAGACCCTGCGGGCCGCCGGCGCCGCCGCGTTGGTCAAACCCGATGTGGATCGACGCACCCGTCAGACCCATGATCGTCTGCAGATCGAACACCGCGGAGCCGCTGATCTGGTCAACCGGCGCAACGCCCGTCTTCACACCGCCGGCTACCAGCGCACCGATGTTTTCGTCCACGACGACGTTAAGGAACACGCCCTTCTGGGCCAGACTCTGGCCGAACGATACGACCTGGTCATAGGCATCGAACAAGGGGTTCGGCGCGGCCGCGGTGGTGGCCGTTTGGGCGCTGGCGGGGGCCCAGACGCCTGCCAGGGCCCACGCGACCGCAGCCGTGGTCAGCCCAAAGCTATAGCGCAACTTACTCATGATTTTCTCCGTTTAGACCGTCACCGGCCGTTACTTTAGTTGACAGTCTTGGTAGTCGGGGGATCCGCCCCTGGACGGGGCGGATCGGTGGCTTGGGCTACTTCTTCGCCGGCGCCTGGTTGATTGCCCGCTGACGAAGGACCGCATTCACCAGATCACTGGCAAACTGGTGGCTCGCCGCGTCGGCAAATTCGAGTGCCCGAGCCGGGGTTCCAGGGCGGGGCAGGTCCGCGACCTGCGGGCTGACGGGCGCGACAAACCCAACCAGCAAGGCGCCAGTCTGCGATTCGGTGAATTTGCCGGAAACAGTCAACGTGCCCGCCGTCGTGCCCGGTCCTTCCGGCATACCTACCAGTGTGCCAGGAATGCCGCTGGGTCCCGCGGCGCTGTAATCAGCATGCGGGGGAGTAATCTTAGCCAGGATCAAGGAGATCGTTACAACGCCTGGCCCGGCTTGATTGACGAGCTTGAAGTGACGACCCATCTCCTCGCGAACATTTTGGGTCAGCATGGCCGCAACCTGGTCAACGTCTTGCGGGCTAAGATCCGAGTAGAAGGACCCTTTGCCGCGATATACTGTGACGGGCGGAATCATGTAAGCAGACGCGGCGCGTTCACTTGCGGCGAGATCAGGAGACCGCCAAACGCGCAATCCCGGTGTCGCCGAACCCGTTAGATCCGGTGCGGGTTTCAATGGCACATTGGTTCCAAGGGCCGCGGTCCCAGGATTCGTGCAGGCAGAGAGCAACATGCCCATCATCGCGACAACGCCCATGCTCATCAACGGCTTACGGGCAGATCGCATCCGCGATGACGCAGTCGGCTGGTTTGTCAATTGGTGATCCGATGATATTGCGACCGAGCAACGACCATCGCCACTGCCACGTACGGTATTAATGCTACCGCCATTACTTTTCATTTTAAGCCCCCTCTATCGGTTCCACGCAGCCACATAAATTCTTTGCCGCGCTTTCGTAAACGTAACCGACAGCACCCTGATATGACAGTCAATCTCACCGAGAATAAAAAAACCTTCATTCAACGGTTCATTATAGTTAATGCGTTCGCGCATGGGTGCGTAACCGCCAGTTAACCTGGATTTTGGCAAGAAAGACGCATGATGTTTTTGTACCACATCCGGATTTGAAGTTAGATCGGGCCCTTTGAACGTCCCTCCGCGACCGCTCAAAGGGCTCTTGGACGGGGAGTAGCGCCCGTTCCCAACCGGCTGTACACCACCCGTGCTTCATCACCGCCCGGCAGGCCACCATGCTCCGTTCCAATCTGAATCCCCGATCCGAGGACTTCGCCGCCAACGCCGCCGCCATGGGGGCCCTGGTCGCAGACTTGCGCGACAAGGTCGCCGCTGTGGCGCAAGGCGGGGGGGCCACCGCGCGGGACCGCCATACCGCCCGGGGCAAGCTGCTGCCGCGCGACCGTGTCGCCGCCCTGATCGATCCGGGGTCTCCGTTCCTGGAGTTCTCACAGCTCGCGGCTTATGGCTTATATGGCGGCGATGTTCCCGCCGCCGGTATCGTCACCGGAATCGGTCGCGTGTCGGGCCGGGAATGCGTGATCGTCGCCAACGATGCCACCGTCAAAGGGGGCACCTATTTCCCGATGACGGTAAAGAAGCACCTTCGGGCGCAAGAAATAGCGCGCCGCAACAATCTGCCATGCCTCTATCTTGTAGATTCGGGCGGCGCCTTTCTGCCGCTGCAGGACGAAATCTTCCCCGACCGCGAGCATTTCGGCCGCATCTTCTTCAATCAGGCCAACATGTCCGCCGAGGGCATTCCGCAGATCGCCGTCGTCATGGGGTCTTGCACCGCCGGTGGCGCCTATGTCCCGGCCATGAGTGATGAGAGCATCATCGTCCGCAAGCAGGGCACGATCTTCCTGGGCGGCCCGCCGCTGGTGCAAGCCGCGACCGGGGAGATCGTCTCGGCCGAAGACCTCGGCGGTGCCGATGTTCATGCCCGCACCTCTGGTGTCGTCGATCACTATGCCCGCAACGATCACCATGCACTGTCGATATGCCGCCGCATCGTCGCGGGTCTGAACCGTGGGAAGTCGGTCAGCCTGACGACCAAAACCCCTGAGCCGCCCAAGTATGACCCGTCGGAGCTGCGGGGTGTCGTCCCGGCGGACCTGCGCGCACCCTATGATGTGCGTGAGGTCATTGCTCGGATCGTTGATGGCAGCGACTTTGACGAGTTCAAGAAATTATACGGCACCACGCTGGTGTGTGGCTTCGCCCATCTTTACGGCTACCCAGTCGGGATCGTCGCCAACAACGGTATTCTGTTTTCGGAATCCTCGCTGAAGGGCGCGCATTTCATCGAGCTCTGCAGTCAGCGCAATGTTCCGCTGATCTTCCTGCAAAATATCGCGGGCTTCATGGTGGGCCGCAAATACGAATCCGGCGGCATAGCCAAGGATGGCGCCAAGCTGGTCACCGCCGTTTCAACCACCGCTGTCCCGAAGATCACCATGGTCATCGGCGGCAGCTATGGTGCAGGTAACTATGGCATGTGCGGGCGTGCCTACGACCCGCGCTTTCTCTATATGTGGCCGAACGCCCGAATCTCCGTCATGGGCGGCGAACAGGCGGCGGGTGTTTTGGCGACGGTGCGCAGTGGGTCGGCCGATTGGACGAAGGAACAGGAAGAAGCCTTCAAGGCCCCAATCCGGGCGCAATACGATCAGCAGGGCCATCCCTATTATGCCAGCGCCCGGCTGTGGGACGACGGCATTATCGATCCCGCCGATTCCCGCCGCGTGCTGGGCCTGTCGCTGTCCGCCGCCCTGAACAAACCCCTGCAGGAAACCCGCTTCGGCGTGTTCCGGATGTAGCCGTCATGTTTCGCACCCTGCTTATCGCCAACCGTGGCGAAATCGCCTGCCGCATCGCCCGCACCGCGCGCCGCCTGGGCATCGAAACCATCGCCGTCTATTCGGACCCCGACGCCGGCGCGCTGCACGTTCAGGCGGCCGACCGAGCGTATCCGATCGGGCCGGCGGCGGTGCGGGAGAGTTATCTGAATATTCCCCGGATTATCGAAACGGCCCTGCGGGCCGGAGCCGACGCGATCCATCCCGGCTATGGCTTTCTGTCGGAAAACCCAGCGTTCGCTGAAGCCTGTGCCGCTGCCGGCATTACCTTCGTCGGGCCGCCGCCGTCGGCGATGCGCGCCATGGGATCGAAATCCGCCGCCAAGGCGTTGATGGAAAAATCCGCCGTGCCGCTGCTGCCGGGCTACCACGGCAATCGTCAGGACCCGGCCTTCCTGGAAGATCAGGCTAACCGGATCGGCTTCCCCGTGGTCATCAAGGCCGTTTCCGGCGGCGGCGGCCGCGGCATGCGGGTTGTCAATGCTCGGGACGAATTCGCCGCCGCGCTCGCGTCGGCCCGCCAGGAAGCCGCCTCGGCCTTCGGTGATGACCGAGTGCTGATCGAACGCTATCTGCAACGCCCCCGCCATATTGAGGTGCAGGTTTTCGCCGACACAATGGGCAACGCCGTGCATCTGTTCGAGCGCGACTGTTCCGCCCAGCGCCGCCACCAGAAAGTGCTGGAGGAGGCGCCCGCGCCCGGGTTGTCCGAAGCCCGGCGCCAGGAGATGGGGGCCGCCGCCGTGGCCGCCGCGCTGGCGGTTGGCTATGTTGGCGCGGGCACGGTGGAATTCGTCGTCGATGACGATGGATTCTTCTTCTTGGAGATGAATACGCGGCTTCAGGTCGAACACCCGGTCACCGAGATGATTACCGGCTTCGACCTGGTGGAGTGGCAGCTTCGCGTTGCCGCCGGCGAAAACCTGCCGGCGGCCCAGTCCGAGATTGCCATCTTCGGCCATGCGTTGGAGGCGCGGATTTATGCCGAGGACCCGGCGCGCGATTTCGCCCCCTCGGTTGGGCGTCTGGCTCTGTTCCATACGCCGGCGGAAACCGCGGATGTGCGCGTTGATACCGGATTCACCACCGGCGATACCGTGTCGATCCATTATGACGCGATGCTGGCCAAGCTGATCTGCCACGGGCCGACGCGGGCGGTGGCGCTGCGGCGGATGGGGCAGGCGCTGGCTGATTGTTCCGTCGTTGGAGTCGCTTCCAACCTCGATCTGCTCGGGCGCATCGTGGCGCATCCGGATTTCTTGGCCGGCGGCATCGACACCGGATTTATCGCCCGGGAAGGTGAAACCCTACTGGCTGCCCAGGTTCCGCCGCCATCCCAGATCCTGGCTATCGCCGCGCTGGCGGTTCTGACGGCGGAGCTGACGCCTGTGAACGGCGATCCCTGGGACGCGCGCGATCTCTGGTGGCTGAACACCACGCCCGCTCGCGTTCTGGAGTTCAGGGACGGCGACAACCACTATCCGGTAACGGTCACCCGCGACGGTGACGCGTGGCGGATCGGGGAAATCATCTGCGCAGCCCAGCCGCTGGACGCCGGCCAACTGAGGGTTTCACTGGACGGAGTGCATCTGACCGTGGCGGCAACCGTCGATCATCACGCGGTGACCTTGCGCTATGGCGGCCAAACGTGGCGGTTGACTCTTCCCGATCCGATGGCCGCGTTCGACGAGGAGGAAGATGCCGGTGATCGGTTGGTTGCCCCCATTCCTGGCCTCGTGACCCAAATTCTGGCCTCCCCAGGCGATCGCGTCTCCCGTGGCCAGGTCCTGGTGGTGCTGGAGGCAATGAAGACAGTGTTCCGGTTGGCCGCGCTCGCTGATACCATCGTCGAGGAGGTCAGCTGTGCCACTGGGGAGATGGTTCAGGAAGGTCAGGTCCTCGTGCGCTTCAGCGAAACCGAAACAATGAATTCTGGTTCATGAACTGGCGCGATTATTTTAACTGCCTATGATCGGCGCCGCGGTTGGATGGCAGTTTGGTGAACGAATTGTCATGAACCGATTTAGAACCAAGGGCGTTCCATAACCATATCGTCCGGACAATCTGTTCGGACTGGAATGAAGGATATCTACTATGGGCACGAAATCACGCTTTGCCTTATTGACTTTGTCACTGCTCACCATCCCGGCTGGGTTCGCCTTCGCCCAGAACGAAGTGAATGATGGCAGTAAGTCGGCCAAACCTCCCGCCCATCACAGCACCGCCGCGAAGCCTTCGCACCACACGGCAACCGCCAAAAAGAGCCGTTCCGCCGCGGACCCCAACGTACCCGGCGCCACCGGCGAGACTATCGTCAAGGGCGACAACAGCACGATCGCTGGCGACAGGAAGGCAACCCGCGAACAAAAAGCCGGTACTATGAGTCAGTAAGGGCGTTCTTTTCCAGCCCGGGCACCATTTCGGGACCGGGCTGGAACTCCCTTTCCGCCTAAGCCATAATAGAGGGGCGATTCTTAGGCAGACAGGAACAGTCCAATGGAAATTCGGTGGGTTTTAGTCCTTCTGGCTATTCCGCTGGCAGCTTGCGCCCAGTCTGGCGCGGGCGATCCCGCTAACCCGAACACCCCCGGGGCGACCGGACGCACGGTGATCTTGGGTAACAACAGCACTATCGCCGGGGATGCCGAGGCGACTCGGCTACAAAGAGTATGGGGTGAGTTGGGGACATCCAACTGATCAGCCTTGCTTTGCAACCAGTTCCAGCAACGGCAGCAAAATAGCATCGCGTTCGGCGGCGAGTTGGGCAAGGGTTCGGCCGTTGGCCTCAGCCTTCACCCCATCGATGATCTGCCGGCAATTCGCTTCCGACAGTTCTGGCGTGGTCATTGTCGCCCACCAGGATTCAAACGCCGGTTTGAACTGTGCCAGCATGTGCTCCATGCCGCCCTCGCCTCCACCCAGGTGGAACGTCATGTGCGGTCCCATCGCCGCCCAGCGCAATCCAGGACCGGCACTGATCGCGGTATCGACGTCCTCCACGCTGGCGAGGCCGGTGACAACCGCGCTGACCGCTTCCCGCCATAACGCCGCCTGTAGCCGGTTTGCCAGATGGCCGGCGGCTTCCTTTCGGATGTGGATCGGTTTCTTGCCGATGTGTTTGTAGAACGCCAGACACCATTCCACCGTCTCGGGCGCGGTGTCGCGGCCGGCTACGACTTCCACCAACGGAATCAGATACGGCGGGTTGAACGGATGCCCAACGGCGAATCGCGCCGCTGAGCGAAACCCCGCCTGCATGTCACTCATGATCAGGCCGGAGGTGCTGGAGGCCAGGATTGCATCCGGGCGCAGTGCCGCGTCGATTCGCGCATATAACTCACGCTTGATCGGCAGCCGTTCGGGGGCGTTCTCCTGCACCACGTCGGCATCCGCCACCGCGGCTTCCGGCGAGGCATGGAACCGCCATGCGTCCGGTGACGCGTCGGCCGTCATCCCCAGCCGCGCCATCGCCGGCCATGCCTCGGCGACATACCGGCGCACATAGGCCTCGGCCTCGGGGCGCGGATCCCACACATCCACGGCGATTCCGCGCGACAGGAACCATGCCGCCCAGCTTGCGCCGATCGTCCCGGCCCCCAGCACGGCGGCCCGTTTGACCTCGGTCGGTTGCGTCATTCATTTCCTCCTGTATTGAGTCGGGGTGATAGTAGCAGGAGGAAGCGTGACAACAGAAACCGGCCTGCGGTCCACCGCCGAAAGCGTGCAACTCGACTGGGGCGCCGTTGCCACCTATCTGGCCGAACATGGCCATCGGTTGCGGACCGATCCGCCGCCGCGGCAGTTCGCCGGGGGATTGGCGAACCTGAATTACCTGATCCAGATGGACGGCAAGCCCGCCGTGCTGCGCCGCCCGCCGATGGGCGAACTGCCCGCTGGTGCCTTCGACATGGCGCGGGAGTTCCGTATCCTGTCGCGCCTGCCTGACGCGCTGCCCTTCATCGCGCGTGGCCTGCATCTGTGTGACGACCCGTCGATCATCGGGCAACGCTTCCAGATCATCGAATACCGGCCGGGACTGGTGATCCGCGAGCACCTGCCGCC
>DAIEHR010000172.1 GCA_027353465.1 Acetobacteraceae bacterium
CGAATTCATCGTCTCGATGAACAGTGAGGCTTTCCTGCCCGCCCCGTTCTCTCCGCCGTTGGAACCGCGCGAGGTCGGCCCGCTGTTCGAAATCCGCTCCTATGTGCTGGCGCCGGGTGCGCTTCCCGGCATGATCGAACGCTGGTCGGGCAAGATCGAGGAACGGGTGAAGTTGTCGCCGCTGGTCGGCGCCTGGTACTCGGAATTCGGCAACCTGAACAAATGGGTCCATATCTGGGCGTATAAGGACGCTGGCGAACGTCAGCGCATCCGCGCCGATGCCATGGCGCGCGGCATCTGGCCACCGGGCGGCGCTGCGGCGGGCTTGGTGCTGAAGCAGGAGAACAAGCTGGTCATGCCAGCATCGTTCTCCCCCTTGCGATAGGGGGACGTCATGCAAGTTGGCACCGCACTGAGCATCCTCGCACAGCCCGGGCGGCCCGATGTCGCTCTGTTCAACGAACACATGGCGCTGGGCGACCTGGCGGAACCCCTGGGGTTCGACAGTCTGTTCGCGCTGGAGCACCACTTCACCGGCTACTCCATGTCGCCGTCGCCGCTGCAAATGTTGAGTTACTATGCGGGCCGGACGAAGAAGATCACCCTGGGCACCTGCGTCATCGTGCTGCCCTGGCACGATCCCATTCGGGTCGCGGAACAGATCGCCCTGCTGGATGTCATGAGTGGCGGCCGCACGCTGATGGGATTTGGACGCGGCGCCGCCAGCATCGAATACGACGGATTTCGCATCCCGATGGAGGAAGCCCGCCCGCGCTTTGTCGAATCCGCGCAACTGATCATCAAGGCTCTGACTGAGGATTCCTTCGACTGGAACGGGCAATTCTATAAAATTCCTCGCGTGGCGATCCGTCCCCGACCTATTTCTCATCCGGAACGTCGCTTCTACGCATCCTCGGTCAGTCCCGAGTCAGCCGAGGTGATGGCGAAGCTTGGATTCGGTATGTTGATCGTGATGCAGAACGAATGGGCGAAGGCCGCCGAGGATGTTCACAAGTATCGCGCCATGGTGCAAAACGTCGGCCACACGCCGCGCCCGCCCATCGTCCTGACCAACGTCGCCTGTGCCCCCAGCCGCGAGGAAGCCAGGGAGTGGGCGATGCAATACCTGAGCGAGAAATGGGATTCCATAGACAACCACTACCATTTCTCAGACGGTCATCTCGGCGCGGTGAAAGGCTACGAGTCCTATGGCAAACTCGCCAAGACCTACACCAAGATGAAAGACGAAAGTTTCCGCACCAAGGCGACGGACTTCTACCTCAGCATTCAGATCGTCGGCACGCCGGATGACTGTATCCAGCAAATCGGCGAACTGCGTCGTTTGACCGGCACGGATCATCTGGTGACGGAGTTTTCGTTCGGCAGCATGCCGCATCATCTGGCCGAAATGAACATGCGCCTGTTCGCCGAGAAAGTCCTGCCGGTGCTGCAACGCGATGCCGCGTTCCAGGGCATTATCGATCCGGTGTCCGCCCAGTCCGGGGCAGGCGAAGACCGGCTGTTTGCCCCGGCCTGAAACCCGGGCGGGGCATTCCCATCGTCACGGCGGGCGCTGGCCCGCCCACCACGCCTGCGCTGCCAAAAACCCTTACTCCGCCGCGACCGCCATCTGGTTCGCTTCGATCTTCCGCCGGGCGGCCTCGCGGCGCGCATCAAACTTCGCGAGACGACGGCGTGGGTTCGGATGGACTTCGTTCTCCGCCTCACCCGGCCGCTTCTGTGAGCCTGCCCAGCCGTGCGCGGCGATGTCGAAGATGATATTCGACAAGTCGGTGTGCTTCACCTCATACCCGTCCGGATTGTTCGGGTCGCCCATGATCCAGGTGCCTCCGGCAGCCCGAGCCTGCTGGCCGGACACGATAATGTCGTCCACCCAGAACCCGATATGGTGAATGCCCACGAAGTCCACGCCCTTGCCCTGTGAGGCTTCCTCATCCTTGAAGTGCAGGATCGCAAGATTGACCACCCCGTCGGTCAGGAACACCCCCTCGGCCAGCGGGCCATCCAGTTCCGCGACCTCCTCCAGCCCAACCGTCGCCTTGTAATACTCCGCCGTTTCCCAGGGATCGGCGACGCTGAGTGCGACGTGGCGCAGATAGCCTTT
>DAIEHR010000192.1 GCA_027353465.1 Acetobacteraceae bacterium
CTCCTTCATGATCAGGAGCTCCTCACCATTCAGCTTCACTTCGGTGCCGGACCACTTGCCGAACAGGATCTTGTCGCCGGCCTTAACGTCCAGCGGAACAAGCGCGCCGGCTTCGTTACGGGCGCCGGGGCCAACGGCGACGACTTCGCCTTCCATCGGCTTTTCCTTGGCGGTGTCGGGGATGATGATGCCGCCGGCGGTCTTTTCCTCGGCGGTCAGGCGCCGGACTACGACCCGGTCGTGCAGGGGACGGAAACTCATTTTAAGACGCTCCTGAGTTCGTTCTCAGTCAGAGATTGATCGGATCGCCACAACCATGCTCGGGCCTTATGGATAAGCACCCTGCCGGTTGTTAGCACTCCCATCTGGGGAGTGCCAGCGATCTAGTCTCGCAACGCCCGGCTGTCAAGCATTTGGCAGCACTCTTTTGGCGTGAGTGCTAAGTATCTGAACTAATTGTGTTTTTGGTTGCGTACCTCAGAACATCTCCGACATCATGTTATACCGGCCGGCATTGCCCACGCTGGGTTGGGTACGGTTCGGTTGTGAAGCTCTGAAAGGAAGCGGAAAGCCATGAGCCTTGTTCGGCAGTTGCAAGACTATCGCCTGACCACCGCGGAAATTCTCTATCACCTGCCGGACCATCCCAATTTGCTTCAGTCGTATATCTGGCAAGATCTTGATATTGCACCACGTTACCCAGTTTTGCATAAGTTCCTGGACTTCTGGAAGCGGGAGATCGAGGGCAGCTTGCACTCCGTGCGGGTGGCGTCAGCGCAGTTGATCCAACCGGCGAAGGTTGGCCATGCGGATACGCTGCTAACCCTGCATTAGCCCGCCTTGGCCCCGGCCCTGGTCCAGGCCAGCAGGGAGGAGCGGTGGTGCGCGTGGCAGATTGCCACCGCCAGGGCATCGGCGGCGTCGGCGCGCTTCAGGGTGGCGCCGGGTAACAGGCGGCGCACCATCATGCCAACCTGGTCCTTTTCAGCGCCGCCGGTTCCGACGACGGCCAGTTTCACCGTCTTGGCGGCGTATTCGGTGACGGGTACGCCGGCCAGGGTGGGCGCCAGCAGGGCTACTCCCCGGGCATATCCCAGTTTCAGGGTCGCGGCGCCGTTGCGGTTGACGTAGGTTTCCTCGACCGCGGCCTCGGCCGGGCGGTGCCGGTCCAGCAGCGCCAGCAGCCCGTCGTGCAGGACTTTCAGGCGATCGGGGACGGAGTGGGTGTTGTCGGTGGCGATGACGCCATCGGCGACGTGGATCAGGCGGTTGCCGTCAACGTCGATCATTCCCCAGCCGGTGAAGCGCAACCCCGGATCAATACCGAGCAGTCTGATCATGATGAGCCTTGTTGGGGTGTCTAATTCGACGGCTGCCGCCGAAGGCCGCTTACCCCATCCAAGGCGATCAAAATCCCTGACGGGCGATGTCCATCGCGAAATAGGTCAGAATCAGATCGGCGCCGGCCCGCTTGATCGCGCCCAGGCTCTCCCGCATCACCCGATGCTCGTCGATCGCGCCGGCCTGAGCGGCGAACTTGATCATCGCGTATTCTCCGCTGACCTGATACGCGGCCAGCGGCAGCAGGCTGCGCTGGCGGATTTTGGTCAGCACGTCCAGATACGGCATTGCCGGCTTCACCATCAGGATGTCGGCGCCCTCAGCCTCATCGACGTCGGACTCCAGCAACGCCTCCCGCCCATTCATCGGGTTCATTTGATACGCCTTGCGGTCCCCATCCAGGTCGCACCCTGCCGCCGCCCGAAACGGCCCATAGAACGCCGAGGCGAACTTCGACGAATACGCCATGATCGGAATGTTGCTGAACCCGGAGCCATCCAGCGCCGAACGGATCGCCGTCACCTGGCCGTCCATCATGGACGACGGTGCGATCATGTCCGCCCCGGCTTCCGCCGCGACCACCGCCTGCTTGCCCAGGTTTTCGATCGTATGGTCGTTGTGGACGTCGTTGCCGTGGATCACGCCGCAATGCCCATGCGAGGTGTATTCGCAAAAGCAGGTATCGGAGATTACCATCATCCGCGGCGCGGCGTCCTTGGCCCGCTTGATCATCCGCGCCATCAGCCCATCGCGGCTCCAGGAGTCGCTGCCGATCTCATCTTTGTGGTGGCTAACGCCGAAGGTCATCACCGCCTTGATGCCGGCGGCGGCGATTTCCTTGATCGCCGCGTCCAGCTTGCGCTCTGGAATGCGAAAGATGCCGGGCATCGAATCAACCGGGGCGAAGTCGTCAAGTTCTTCCTCGACGAAAATCGGATAGATCAGGTCGTTCACCGAGACGGTGTTTTCCTGCAACAGATCCCGCATCACCTGGCTGGAGCGCAGGCGGCGCATACGCGTCAAGGGGAAGCGATTGACCATCCCAAACATCCCTAGGCGAGCGGCGACGGAGTCGGCCGCGTTCCATCCGAAAATCGATTGTAGCGGAAAGCCGCCGGGTCCACCACTGGCGTCTCGCCCATGACGATTTCCGCCATCAGGCGTCCGGCACCCGGCGCGATTCCGAACCCATGGCCGCTGAACCCGGTGGCGATGAAAAACCCGGGCACGTCGTCGATCCCGGAGATCACCGGGATGGCGTCCGGGGTAACGTCGATCATGCCGCCCCACGTCTCCGCCACCCGCATCGTGTGGAACACCGGAAATGCCGCGGTGACGTGGGCGCGAACCTGTTTCAGGATCGCCGGATGTGCTGGTGGATCGAGAACCCGCATCCGTTCAAATGGCGACGGGGTCTCCAGGTCCCAGCGCGCCGCCTGCAACAGTTCCTGGAAGAACCGGCGCCCCAACCGCGGGCCGACACCGCCCACGGCCATCCGAATGGCGGGCAGGTAGTCGCGGAAGAAACGGAAATGGTCTGGGGTCAGATCGGTGATGTCCCGGCCCCATCCCGCAACCGTATAGCCGCCGTCCAGACGTTTGCGCAGACCGAAGCCGACGCCGCTGACCGAGGCTTCGGGTCCGCCCGATAGCGGTTCGGTGCGCAGGACCGATGACCGGATCTTTAGCTGCGGCAGGCGCAGACCCATCGGGCGGCAGAACAGGCGCGACCAGGCGCCGCCGGCCAGCACCACGCTGTCGCAGGCGATCCGGCCCTGTTCCGTGATCACGCCCGAAACCCGGCCGCCTTGGGTTTCCACCCCGCGCACCGCGCACTGGGTCAGGATGCCTGCCCCCAATGCCCTGGCCGCCTCGGCGATCGCAGGCGCGGCATGAGCCGGTTCCGCGCGTCCGTCGCTGGGGGTATAAAGTCCAGCCAGCCACGGA
Source organism: Acetobacteraceae bacterium (assembly GCA_027353465.1). Lineage (GTDB taxonomy): Bacteria > Pseudomonadota > Alphaproteobacteria > Acetobacterales > Acetobacteraceae > Rhodopila. The sequence continues at coordinate 3,289 of DAIEHR010000192.1, forward strand.
CCGGCCAGACCCGGCAACACCCGCGCGGCCTGGTCGCGGGTGATCATGTGGCTGTCCAGGCCCAGCACCTTGCCGACCTGTTCGTGCCAGGCCTCCCGTTTGGCCAGTTCCTTTCGCGTGCGGCACAGATATACGATACCGCTGCGGCGAAAGCCGGTTTCAGCCTGCACCAAGGAGTTCATCTCCGCCCACAGGCGCAGTGCCTCCGTCGCCAGCGGGGCTTCCCGCGGGTCCCGCCCCATCTTGCGGCACCAGCCCCAGTTTCGGCTGGACTGTTCGGCGGCGATCTCTCCCTTTTCGCACAGCACCACCGCCACGCCCTTGCGGGCCAGGAAGAACGCGGTGCAAACGCCGATGATTCCGCCCCCGATTACCACGACGCCGGTCGATCGGGGGATCGTGATATCGCCAGGGACACGGTCAACGTGCGGGGCCATCTGGTCTCCGGTTCGGTGGGGGCACCATGCCGGCGCGCCGGTTATGGCGCCAGGGCCGCCTATCCGCCGGTTCGCGTGGCGGGGTCGAGGCGGTAATACTTGTTCACGGTCGGGAAGCAGCCATAGCCGAACTGGACCGCGTGCGGGTCCTGCAACGGATTCAGCCGCAGCACCACGGGTGCCACCGTCATCAGCCCGCGGTTCCTGCGTCCCTGCGCGGGCAGCGCTTCCTTGATTGCGTCGAGCAGCGCGTCGTCGAAACCATTCAGCGCGGTTCCCGGTGACAGGATCAGCGCGCCCGGGTTGCGAAGATTGATGCGGCTCTGCGCCCCGCTGATGACCTCGTTCACCTCGGCGCGCAGCGAGGCATGGTCCCATTTGTGGCCGAACGGATACTCGAACCGTTCAAACGTCTGACAATGTACCGCCACTTGCCCGGCTTTGGTCGCCATCGTGAAAACCCCGATCCGGCCGGGATAGCCTTGCGGTTCGGGAAACGCGATCTGGTTGCCCATCATCATCAGGCAATGAGCGGCGGCAAAAGGGGCCAGCCCGTGCAACGAAAAGCCCCGGTCGGCGGCGGTCGCCGTCATCGCCGGAAACAACGGATGACCCGACCATGTGGTGACGAAATGCAGGAATCCCGCGACGTGGGTTACCGCGTTCGACGTCGGGGCATCCTCCATGCACGCCCAGGAATCCGCGCCAATCCGGTCCCGCAGGCGCCCGACGGCCCATCCCAGCGCATGGTCCAGCAATCCGGCGAAGGGGTCCGTCCGCGATGCCGTGATACATGGCAACGATTCACCCATGTGGGTCCGAAACACCGCCTCGGCCTCATCCAGCAGGGATGCCGTGATCCGGTAAATTCCATCCGGCGGGGTCGGCTGAAAATTCGCCGCATCAGTCTGGCGGATACCAGACGCGCCCATCCTATAATCCCCTGCCGCCGGTGTTGTCTCGCTCACGCTCGGACCGGCCTAGATCCACGAGAAAAGCTTACTGAACCAGCCTTCCTTCTTCGGCTGGATGATCGGCGTGGTGCCCACGTCAGGCCCTTCGCCCAGAGCCGCATTCTCCCGCAGACGCTTCGATTCCTTCTGGGCGTCCACCTGCACATGCTGCGTGGACGGCTTGCGCCAGTACAGCAGCTTGTCGATAAAGCCGTCGTCGGCCTCGGTGCGATGGGCGTCAGCGTCCACCTCGCGCCGGATATCGGCCGGCGCGGCAGGCCCGGATTCCTGAAGCAGGGCTTCCTGGCCCGGACTAATCCCACTTTCGGGGGCGTTCAGCGCACTCTCTGGCACCAGGGCTTCCTTGGCCTGCTGCCGCTCGCTTTGTTCCTGCGGGCGCGGCGCGCCGGGCATCGGGGGACGCAGGTTATAGTCCGGCGGCATCGACAGCGGCGCGCGCGTCGTCACGGTGTATTCGTCCGGCGCATCGCGGGTCAGGCCGAATGTCCGCGTTAGCTTGTCGGTGCTGCAGCCGGCGATAAGCAGGACGGAACATCCCAGCGCAATGGGTGCGGTCAGGCGCGGTGTGGACGGCATTGTTCGCATGCGACGCTCCATACTCATTCACGGCCATGGGCCGCAAGTGTGTCTGGCGGATTTATCCGCGTAAGCGCGGTTCCGCGGGGCGTCCGCGCCTGGCGGGTATCGCGATCAGCATCGCAAGAAACAGACCGGCTGTCGCGGTCCATTGCGCGATCGAGAACGCATGGGCGTAGGCACGCTCCCCTGTCCCGCCGTCCAATACGACGAAGAACAGCGATCCGATTGCCGCCACGCTGATCGCCGCGCCGATCTGCAGCGCCGAGTTCGTGATCCCAGCGGCCACCCCGGCCTGTGCCGGGGGCACATCCCCAAGCACGGTGGCGAACAATCTGGGAAACGCGACGCCCTGGCCCAGCCCGGCCAGGAAAACAGCGGCGGACAGCGGCACGCCGGTCACGCCAAGGGCCACCAGCAAGCCGATCGCGACATAGAACGTGACCTGAAATCCCATGCCGATCGCCAGCAGCTTCGGCCGCAGACTGACGAACGGGGCCGAGATCAGCGGCCCGGCAAAGAGACCCACTCCGTAAGGAACAATCGCCAGGCCAACCTCCAGCGGTGCCAGACCGCGGCCTTCCTGCTGATATAGTCCGAACAGCAGGTAGAAGCTGGTGGTAAAGAAGAACAGCGTCGCCACCAGCACGCCCCGGCGGAAGCTGGGAATGCGAAGCAGCGCCAGGTCCACCAGCGGCATGCCGCCCTTTTGGCTCAGGCGGCTCTCATGCCACAGGAACGCCCCAACCAGGAACGGGGCGCATGCCAGCGAGGCGAACACCCAGGCGGGCCAGCCCTGTTCGCGACCCTCCGACAACGGCACCACGATGGCGGCAAGACTTAAGGAGATCAGCCCCGCGCCGCCCAGGTCCAGTCGCACGTTCCGGCCGCCGCCGGTTTCCGGCACGATCTTCCATGCCGCCGCCAACGCGACGGCACAAATCGGCAATGGCAGCAGAAAGATCGCGCGCCATCCCAGGTTCATCGGGTTCCACTGGATCAGGGCTCCGCCGCTGAACTGCCCGATGGCGGCAGCCAGCCCCATCATGATCCCATATGCGCTCATGGCCCGGGACAACTCGCGCTCATTCTGGAACAGTTCGCGGATGGTACCCAGCACCTGCGGCAACAGAACCGCCGCCGCCGCCCCCTGGACGACGCGGGCCACCACCAGCAGCATGGGCGACGCCGCCAGGCCGCACATCAGACTGGCCATGGAGAACCCCGCCATGCCGATCAGGAAGCAGCGCTTGCGACCGTACAAATCGCCCAGCCGGCCGCCGGTGATCAGGAATACCCCATAGCCGGATGCATAGCCCGAGATCACGAGCTGCAGTTGCGCCGGATTGGCCCCCAGCCGCTCGTGGATCGAGGAGAGCGCGACGTTGACGATAAAGAAATCCAGCGGCGGCATGAACCCGCCCGTCAGCAGGATGACGAGCGCCACCCAGCGAAGGGCACCTTTTTGTGCAATGGACACGCCGTCTCCCTCAATCGATCCGCCCCAGCGGTATGTTCTGCTATATCCGTATCAGTACACAGATATCGTGCAGGCTTGCCGCCGCGAACCGGACCTAGCATCTAATTACCATGCCGCCATCCCCGACTCGCCTAGACCCAGACGGCTATTACGCCTGCCTCGGCATAGAACCGGCAGCTTCGCGGGCGACCGTGGTCAGCGCGTTCCGAGCCAAGGCGCGTCTGTTGCATCCGGACGTGCCGGTCACTGGGGATTCCGAGGCGTTCGTTGCGGTCAAACGGGCGTATGACGTGCTGTCGAACCCAGACCTGCGGAATGCCTATGACCGCAAGGCCCGCGTCATTCCGCAGCCCCCCGTGATGGAGCCGGAGGTCGCCGCCGCCGTCCGCCGGACGGCTTACCGCCCCAGTGCATTTTTCCGCCCTGCTGCTTTCCGGCCCACGGGCGCATCAAGCGGCGGGGCGGACGGCATGTCGGCGCGACGGCTGGTATTTCCTGGCGTGCCGCTGGGCGTTTGGGTCGCGCTTGGGGTATTCCTGTGCCTATCGCTGTATGAAGCGGGCAGCCATCTTCTGAGTCCGCTTCCCGTCAACAACGCGGGGATCAGGCCAAACGCGCAATCCGTAGCGCCGTTATCCCAAGCTGACCATTTAGCGGTGCTGTACGGGCCAGCGCCGGTCCGGCTGGCCGGGACGCCGAATTTCTATGTCGTGCCGGCGGGCACCCCCGCGGTGATCTGGCGACTTGATCCTGAACGAAACGTCCTGGTCCCATTGGCGCAATTGCCGCCGTTCAGTGCGGTACAGGCGGTTAGGATCATCAGGCAGAGCGGTATGCTGGAGGTTTTGGTCGATGGGCAGGCCAACGGCTTCATCAGCGCCGCCCGCCTCGCCCCCGGCGACCTTTCCGCCGCTCGGAATGCCTATTGCGGCTACAACTCCGGCCCTGCCCCCACCGACGCAGAGGTGCTGGAGCGTAGCGGCCATGGGAACGGGATGGTGCATATCGACAATCGCGCGGTTCAGCCCGTTGTGCTGAAATTGCGGGATGCAGCCGGCGCGGTCATCGCCTCGGTCTTTCTGAATCCGGGCAGTCACGCTGACCTTGGCGACCTGCCCGCGGGGACCTATCGGCCCGAATTCGCCATTGGGGAATTATGGAGCCGCGCGTGCAATGCCTTTGCGGCTGGTATGCGGGCGCGGCGGATGCAGGCGTCGATCACGGTGCCGGGCAGTGACCGTATCGAAATCGCGGCCGCGGCCGACAAAACGACAGAGATTTCGGACCAAGCCTTCGCGAAAGAGTAGCCACTAAGCGGTTTGGCACGGTCCAGTATTCCGGACCGTGCCAAACACAGGCTTAGGCGACGGCCGTGGCGGCGCCGGCCTGGGCGCGACGGGATTGCCACAGCGCCACGAAGTCGATTGGCTGCAACAGAACCGGCGGGAAACCGCCATCGCGGGTCACGTCGGCCAGGATGTTGCGGGCAAACGGGAACAGGATGCGCGGGCATTCCACCAGTAGCACCGGCTCCACCGCGTTTTCCGGAATGCCGGCCAGGGTGAACACGCCGGCATAGGTCAGTTCCGCGACAAAGACGGTTGGCGCTGGGGAAGCGGCCTGCCCGTTGGTTTGCACGGCGGAGGTGTCATGGGCTTCAGCGCGAATGATAATCGCGACTTCATACACGTCCTGGCCTTCCTGCACGCGGCGGGCCTGGACGTCCAGGTTGATGCCGACCTGCGGCTGCGACCGAAGCTGGCTGTAGATCTGCGGTGCGCCGGGCACCTCGAAGGACAGATCCTTCACATACTGGATGTTAACCACCAGCGGCTGGCCGGCGGCCTGCGGGGCGGACGTTGTCTCGGACATCGAAGTCTCCGTGCGGGTAGGGGCTGCGCCGTCTTCAGCGTTGGCGCGCCGGGTAGCACGGATGTCCGGTGTTTGCCACCAGTTAAGCAAGATCCGAACGCGAACCGGCGGCCCGGAAATCGTCCTAGGCGTGCCAGACCAGTTGTTCCGGCGGCGGTCCCGCCGGATCGCAACGCAGCCATTGCCCGTTGACGACGCTTTGACCGGTCAGGCTGAGAATGAAGCCCCAATGCGTCACAACCAGCGTGCGCGCCCAGTCATGCCGAGCGGCGAGATCGGCGCGGAACTGGGCGGCGCGAGCGACGATCGAGGCCTCGGGCTCCTCCTCATCGGGCCACCAGACTGGGGTGATGCGGGTGAAATCATGCTGCGGCCAGTCTCTCTCCAGCGCGTGGCGGGGGGAGCCGATGTCGCAGGCATAGGCGTATCGCTCGCGCACAATGGGGTCGATCGTCACCGGCACACCCAGGGCGGACGCGACCGGATAGGCGGTCTGCAGCGCGCGCGTATAGGGCGAGACGATGATGCGTTCGATTCCCTGACCGGCAAGCTGTTCCGCGGCCGCTTGGGCCTGTTCGTGCCCCAGCGGCGTCAGGCGTGGATCGACAATGCCGGGATCGCGGCGGGTGGCGCCGAAATGCAGGTTGAATTCACTTTGGCCATGGCGGAGCAAGATCATATCGCAGGGATATAGGCAGCCAAAATGGGCGGCAAGTGCGCCGCGCGGCCGGTTTCGTTTGTCAGAAGCGAGTCGCGCGCCTATCTGTTTGACGAAGGAGTATTTGGCATGGGTGCGGGCGGCGGTTTTCCAATCGATCTGGTGCTGTTTGGCATGGTCGCGGCCTTTCTGGTCCTGCGGCTGCGAAGCGTCCTGGGTAAACGTCAGGGGTTCGAGCGTCCGGCCCCCCCGGTGCAGCAGGCGCCCTTGCGTCCGGCGCCCGGGCCGGTGATCGACGCTAAGGCAGAGCCGCCGGTGGCGCCTGCCGCCACGCAGGCGATGCCCGACGCCGCCTCGCCCACCGGGCAGGCCCTGGCACAGATGCGGGCGATCGACCCCGCCTTCGATCCCGCTCGGTTTTTGGCCGGCGCGGATCAGGCGTTTCGGATGATCGTGGCCGCATTCGCGGCGGGCGACCGCGTGGCGCTGCGCCCGCTGCTGGGTGACGAAACCTATGCGGCGTTCGAGCAGGCGATCGCGGCGCGCGAAAAGGCCGGGGAAACGCAAGTCAGCGAGATCAAGTCGATGCATAAGCTCAGCATCGACGCGGCCGAACTGAAGGGCCGGGTCGGATTAGTGACCGCCAGGATCGTGTCGGACCAGATCAGCTATACGCATGACAAGAACGGCCGGCCGCTGACCGGGACGGACGCGGTGACCGAAATCACCGATCTGTGGACGTTCGAGCGTGATCTGTCTCAGCGCGACCCGACCTGGCGGCTGGTGGCCGCCCGCAGCGGCTGATCCGCCGGATCGGCGGGGGATGGAATAGTCTCGGGGGCAGAGTGTATCCAGCCCCCGTCTTTTTACGATAAGGATCTGCGATGACCGCGACCAAGCCCAGGGTTGCTCTGTTTGTGACCTGCCTGGTCGATATGCACCGGCGCTCGGTCGGCTTCGCGGCGATCCGGCTGCTGGAAAGGGCCGGTTGCCAGGTGGAGGTCCCCCGAGCACAGACCTGTTGCGGGCAGCCGGCGTATAATTCCGGCGACCGGAAAACCGCGCGCGATCTGGCTGTTGGGATCGTCGAAGCGTTTCGTGGTTACGATTATATCGTGGTGCCGTCGGGATCCTGCGGCGGAATGTTGAAGCACCACCTGCCGCATCTGTTCGATGACGACCCCAATCTGCGCGCACAGGCCGATGCGATGGCGTCGCGGGTATATGAACTGGTCAGCTTCCTGACCGATGTGATGGGCGTGCGCGACACCGGTTCGGTTGCGTCCGTCGGCACCGTTACCTATCACGACAGTTGCTCCGGCCTGCGCGAACTGGGGATCAAGCAGCAGCCGCGCGACCTGCTGAAAGCGGCTGGCGCGACGATCGTGGAGATGGCGGAACCCGAGATTTGCTGCGGATTCGGTGGCACATTCTGCGTCAAGTATCCCGATATCTCGGTGCGGATGGTTTCGAACAAGACCGACGACATCGTGGCGACAGGGGCCGACACGGTTCTGGCGGGCGATCTGGGGTGCCTGCTGAACATCGCCGGCCGGTTGAAGCGGCAGGGCCACGCGGTTCAAACCCGGCACATCGCCGAGGTCCTGGCGGGCATGGCCAGCGATCTGCCGGCGATCGGCGAACCAAGGCGCTAGCGGTAGGTAGGCTTACCGAAACCTGGTGGCCGAATACGGCGCCAGGTCGAACGGGGCGGTTCGGCCAGCCAGCAGGTTTGCAACGATCTTCGCGGTCATCGCTGCCGCCGTCAGCCCCACATGCCCGTGCCCGAAGGCATGCACCACGTCAGCACAGCCGGACGCGAGGCCCAGAACCGGCAATCCGTCCGGGGTCGAGGGCCGGTGCCCCATCCAGACCTTGACGTTATCCATCGACAGGTCGGCCCGCAGACCCGGATAAACCTTGCGGGCGAATGCCAGCAGCACCTCGGCCCGCCGCCAGTTCGGTTCGGCTTCCAGGCCGGCGAGTTCCACCTGTCCGGCCAGCCGCAGACCGTCTGGGGTCATCACGCACGCCATCTTGCCGTCGCTGGGCATCACCGGATAGCGCGGCTCCACACCCGGATCGGCGATCACGACGTGGTAGCCGCGCTCGGTTTCCAGGAACACCCGGTCCCCGGCCGCCTTTGCTAATGCCTTCGACCATGCGCCGGCGGCGATCACCGCCTTGTCGCAGACGATTTCGCCCTCGCGCGTGGTCACCGCGCGCAGCTTTCCGGCCTCGATCCGAAACCCAGTGGCGCCAGCCCGCACCACAGCGGCTCCCAGTGAGGCGGCATGGCGTGCTAGCGCCGCGACATAGGCGCCGGGATCGCGGCACTGGCCGTTTCCCTCCACCAGAATGCCGAACGTGTAATGCCGGTCCAGCGTCGGCTCCCGCTGGCGCAGTTCGTCGGCATCGAGCTCCAGCCATTGGGTGCCGTTGTCGCGGCGCACGCGCCAGGACAGCGACTCCGCCTCAAACGCCGCGCGGTCAGGGAACGCAAACAACACCCCTTGGCGGGTGATCAGGTCGCCTACGCCGGCTTCCTCGGCCAGGCGGCGGTGCAGCGTAGGCGCATCCGCCAGCAGCGGCGCCAACGCTCGGCCAGTCCTTGCGACCTTCGCCGCCGATGACCCGGCTTTGATGAAACGAATCAGCCACGGCAACACGCTCGGCAGATACGACCAGCGGATAGTCAATGGCCCCAGCGGATCGCGCAGATACAAAGGCACTTTCTTCCAAAGCCCCGGTGACGACATCGGAACGACCGAGCTTGGGTTCAGCAATGTGCCGTTGCCATAGCTGGCGGCCTGTTCTCCCCCCGGCGGCCCGGGATCGAGAATCGTGACGTCATGACCATCCCGCAGCAGCTCGATGGCGGTGGCGATGCCCACGGCCCCACCGCCGATGACCACGACGCGGCTCATCCGGCGGCGGTCACGACATGGGCGCGCATGGTTGATCTGATCGTGCCGGTGCCGAATTGTTTTTCCAGAGCCTGGGTTACTATGTCGGTGCAGTCCGGGAACCGCCGCCCGATCTCCTGATGCAGTTTCGTGCCCAGGCAGTATCCGGTGGCCACCTCGCTGGCCGAGGCAGCGACGAACGGCACATCGACCGTGGTGTAGATGGCATCGGTAAAGCCGGCGGCCGTCAGGTCGTCGTCGATCGTTTCGCAGTTGGCGTATCCGTGCATGCCGTGGCTGATGAAGCTGGGCGGTTGTTCGGGCGCCATCGCGTCAAGCGCGGCCTGGATGCAGTCCGCGACCGGGTTCTGCCGGATATTGCCGAAAACGCTGAATAGGAAGCGTGCGCCCGGCTTCATGACTCGCCGCACCTCTTGGAACACCGCCAAGCGGTTGGGCAAGGTGGATAGTGCCAGCAGGCAGGAGATGACGCCAAACGTCGCGTCGCGGAATGGTAAGGCGGAGGGTTCGGCGGTTTGCCAGGTCACCCGTCCCATCCCGGGTTTTCCCGAAGCATGCGCCACCGCCGCCGGGTCTGGATCCGTTGCGATGATGGTCATACCAGCGGACAGCGAGGATGCCATGCCCTGTGTCAGCGTGCCGGTACTGGAGAGGATTTCCAGCGCCGGCCCGTTCGACAGCCGACCCAGGCGGCGGGCCATGTCTTCGGCGAACGGGGCCAGCACGCAGGGGGCGAAATACCTGTCGCGGGTGGAGAACATGGAGGCAGGGGCGGCGGAAAGTCCCATCAGTCGCTATATCGCTTTCTCTAATCCGTAGAATTGCGGCCAGCCATCGGGCACATTCCGCATATAGGAGCGGAAAGCCGTGGGCTGATCGTACATTCCAAGCGGTGCGTAAGTTGGATTTTGCCAAAAAGCAATTTGCATTTGGTCGCAAATCCGTTGTTGGGCTGCCTGATCCGGGGCGTCGAACCAGGCGGCGTAAAGCGCCTCCATCTTCGGATAAGTCGGCCAGCCGAACCAGGCGGGGGCGCCGTTCCCGCGAATGGCGATATTCGGCGCGGGCGAGATGTTTCCAAACCCGCCAAGGAACGTATAGAAAATGTTCCAGCCGCCTTTATCCACGGGCTCTCGGCTCGCGCGGCGTTGCACCACCGATCCCCAGTCGATGGCCTGGAAATCGACGTTGAAGCCGATTTTCGACAGTATGTCGGTGGCGACCTGCGCTTCCGCCCAAATCGTCGGGAAGTTCGATGCGGCCAGCACCACGATCTTGCGGCCGTCGTAGCCAGCCGCGATCAGGTCCTGCTTCAGCTTCTCGTAGTTCTTCGGACCACGGGTGATCTCCACCCCGGCGGTGCTGGCCATCGGGGTGCCGGGCGCGAAAATACCCACATCGGTTTTATACAGTGACGGTTCGGCGCCGGCGACGCCTTCCATCACCTCTTTCTGGTCCATCGCGGCCACCACGACGCGACGGATAGCCGGATTATCGAACGGGGGGTTCAGCTGATTGAACCGCAGGCAGGCCAGTTCCCCGGTGCGGTCCTTAACCGTTACGGTGACGTCCTTGTAGGACTTGATCTGGGGCAGCAGATCCAGCGACGGATTCTCCCACCAGTCGATCTCTCCTTGTTGCAGGGCGGCGGAGCAGGTGGCCGGATCGGGGATGAAGTTCCACACGACGCGATCGACATTCACGATCTTCGGGCCGGCGTTGAAACTGGGGACGCCGTCCTTGCGCGGGACATAGGCGGTGTTTTTAGCAAAAACGACGCGCGACCCGGGGATTCGCTCGTTCGCGACGAAACGGAACGGGCCGCTGCCAATCGCCTCCGGTATCTGTTGGAACGGGTCGGTGGCGGCCAGACGGGCGGGCATGATTGCGCAATAGACTTCCGCCAATGCGCTGCGGAGCAAGGGGAAGGGCCGGTTCAGGCGGAACCGGATCACCGCGTCGGACGGGGCGGAAATCTCGGCAACGCGGACAAACAGCGCCTGACCGAATGGGTTGCGCCGGGCGAAGCGCTGAATGCTGGCGACGCAGTCGCGGGCCAGGACCTTCTGACCGTCATGAAATGCCAGGCCGTCTCGCAGGGTCAGTTCCCAGGTCTTGCCGTCGTCATCGATGCGATGCCCCGCGACCATCTGGGGCTGCACCTGGAACTGGGAGTCGTAGGCGTACAGGGTGTCGAAAACCGCCAGCGAGTAGTTACGGGTGATGTCGGCCGTGGTCCAAACCGGATCTAGCGATGCCAGGTCTGCCTGTGGCGCGAAGTTCACCGTTGTCGATCCGTCCGCCCGAACAATCCGTGGCGCGGCAAGACTTGCTGAAACCACGGCGGCGGCTTGCAGAACGGTGCGGCGTCTCATTCAGCCATGCCCCTTCCATTTTGGGCGCACGTTAGGCTGCAACCGCGTATCAATCCAGGGGGGTATTAAGCACCTTCGCGATGAGTGGAGCGGCGGCGTCGGACATGCGGCGGGCATCGTGGCCAACGCCGGACACGTCGATCAAACGCCATGCCAATGCGACGCCATGGTCCGCGGCGGCCCTCCGTGCCGTCGCCATATAGGTGTGGGCGCGGGCGTGGCGGTGCGGGCCTTGCCGCAGCGATTTGGGGCCTTTCGGAAAGAATTTGCCGGCGGTCCTGGTATCCTCCGTGCCGGCCATGATGGTCAGCGGGAACCGCAGCAGGGCAGGGAGGTCGCTGGAATTGACCTCGGTGGCGCCAAGGCCCCAGGGCCAGTCGATCCCGCGATCCGGCATTGCATACGTGCCGGCGTTGGCGGCGACCGCGACGGCGACATGGTCGCGGTACCCGAACGACAGCATCCTGTGCACGTATTGGCCGCCGGCGGAATGGCCGAACAAACCATACAAGCGGGTTGTGGTGATGCCTTGGGCCAGAAGCGCGTCGAACAGCCGCGGCCCGATGCCGAACGTCCATTGGTCCCTGGGGTTCGGTGTGCCGTCCTTGCCGCGCAGATTGCCGAAATTATACATCAGGTATTCGGGGAAGCTGGCCTCGGGGAACTCAATGGCGATGGCCAGCATACGGCACCGATCGACGTGCGCCAGCCAATAGTCGCGGTAATCGCGGCCGTTGCGGGCAACCCCATGATGGACCAGCACCACCGGAAAGCTCGGGTTCCAGCCGGCTGGACAGGCGGCATGCAGGATCAGTTCCCGGCCGGGGAAGGCCGGATCGAAGTAGGGCAGGGAGTGCGCGCCGGGCGCTGCGATCAACGGCGAGAGATCTGTCAGGTGCGGTCCTCCGGTGCCGTCTAACGTAATGCCATCCTGGGCGCTCGCAACCTTGTGAGTGGTCACGGAATCTTTAGCTTGTAGCTATGCCGCCGAGCATTGGATGGAGGCGGACATTATTACCGAGGCGGGACGGGCATTCGTGGCATTACGGAAAGACGGACCCGCGGTGGCGGGTGGCAGATCCGCGATCTATCACGCCGTCACACCAAATTGCCGGATTGCATTATGTGCAACCGAACCGGGCGCCCGATCCGGATGGGCTGAACCGCCATCGGACTCCATCACCTGCCGGGCCTGCCTGGACAGGCTGCATCGGTTGCGGGGAACCCGCCGCCGGTAACGGATAAAATCTACCGGCCTTTCATTAGGTGGGGGGCTTCATCAAGGATGCTTCGGCCGGTATCGGACCGCACGCCTGACGAAATGGGTGGCCGGTCAGGCAGGCCACTAGCGATGCCGTGATCCAGGACCACATAGATGCCGGGACTTCCCGTTCCTCCCGGAGTGTGGCACACCGGGAACATCAGCGGAACACACAGAGGCATCACCGATCCATGGCCGGCAACATCCACGTGCGCGGCGCGCGGGAACATAATCTAAAGAACATCGACGTCGTGATTCCGCGCGACACGCTGACTGTGATCACCGGACTGTCGGGGTCGGGGAAATCCTCGCTGGCGTTCGATACAATCTACGCCGAGGGCCAGCGCCGGTACGTCGAATCCCTGTCCGCCTACGCTCGGCAATTCCTGGAGCTGATGGGAAAGCCCGATGTTGACAGCATCGAAGGCCTGTCGCCGGCCATTTCAATCGAACAGAAAACGACGTCAAAGAACCCCCGTTCCACCGTCGGCACGGTGACGGAAATCGCCGACTATATGCGCCTGCTGTGGGCCAGGGTCGGCGTGCCGTATTCCCCCGCGACGGGTTTGCCGATCGAAGCGCAGACCGTGTCCCAAATGGTGGACCGCGTCATGGCGATGCCAGAGGGCACCCGCCTGCTGCTGCTGGCGCCGGTGGTGCGCGACCGCAAGGGCGAATACCGCAAGGAACTGGCCGAACTGCAACGGCGCGGCTTCACCCGGGTCAAGGTGGACGGCACGCTGTATGAGATCGCGGAGGTCCCGGCCCTGAACCGCAAGACCAAGCATGAGATCGAGGCGGTGGTGGACCGGCTGGTGGTGCGCGAAGGCATCGCATCCCGGCTGGCGGATAGTTTCGAAACCGCGTTGAGTATGTCGGACGGCGTGGTTTACGCCGAGAACGCCGACGGCGGGGAGCAGACTGTGTTCTCCTCTAAATTCGCCTGTCCGGTCAGCGGATTTTCGATCGAGGAGATTGAACCCCGGCTGTTCAGCTTTAATTCACCGCACGGGGCGTGTCCGGCCTGCGACGGACTCGGGGTCGAAAGTTTCTTCGATCCAGAACTGGTGGTACCGGATGACCGTGCCGGTCTGGCTGACGGGGCGATCGTGCCGTGGACCGGCGCGCAGTCGCCGTATTACGATCAGACACTGCAAAGCCTCGCCAGGCACTTCAAGCAGACGACGAAAACGCCCTGGAGCGAACTGCCGGAGGACGTGCGACACGCGATCCTGTTCGGCACCGAGGAGCCGATCGCGTTCACCTATAAGGACGGCGTGCGTAGCTACACCGTCACCAAGCCGTTCGAAGGCGTGCTGAAAAACCTGCAACGGCGTTGGCAGGAAACCGACAGCGTTTGGGTGCGCGAGGAAATGGCTCGGTATCAAGCCGAGAAGCCGTGCGCGGTCTGCAACGGCGCAAGGTTGAAGCCGGAAGCGTTGTCGGTGCGGGTGGCGGGAAAGAACATCGCCGAGGCCTCGGAGTTTTCGATCCGCAATGCGCTTGGATGGTTTGCCGAGGTGTTGCCGCAACTGACGCCGCAGCGGCAGGAAATCGCGGGGCGGATATTGCGGGAGATCGTGGATCGGCTGCGGTTTCTGGTCGATGTCGGGTTGGATTACCTGACGCTGGCACGCGGATCGGCGACGCTGTCCGGTGGCGAATCGCAACGCATCCGGCTGGCGAGTCAGATCGGATCCGGATTGACCGGTGTGCTGTATGTGTTGGATGAGCCGTCGATCGGGCTGCATCAGCGCGATAACGAACGCCTGCTGGGAACGCTTCGGCGCTTGCGGGATCTGGGAAATACCGTTCTTGTCGTGGAACATGATGAGGATGCGATCAGGGCAGCCGACCATTTGATCGATATGGGCCCCGCGGCTGGGGTGAATGGCGGGCATGTGATCGCCGAGGGCACTCCGCTGGAGGTCGCGGCGAATCCGAAGTCCCTGACCGGGGATTATCTGTCGGGACGGCGGATGATTCCGGTGCCGCCGATGCGCCGGCCGATGCAGAAGGACCGGGTGCTGCGGGTGGTTGGCGCGCGCGGCAACAATCTGAAGAACTTGTCGGCGGAGTTCCCGCTGGGGACGTTTACCTGCGTCACCGGCGTGTCGGGCGGCGGCAAGTCCACGCTGGTGATCGATACGCTGTATAAGGCGGCGGCGCGTCGTTTGATGGGTGCGGGCAC
>DAIEHR010000194.1 GCA_027353465.1 Acetobacteraceae bacterium
CGTGGCGGCAATCGCTGCCGCGTCCCCCGGGAACCGCCACTAAAAGCGCCGCAGCCAGTCCTGCGCCGGCCGCTCCACCCAGCGGAACACACCCACCGCGACAACCAGAACCGCCCCCAGATAGGCCAGGATGAACCAGTCGTCGTAAATCCACGACCGTATCAGCGCCGGTCCGATGCTCAGCATCGCCGCCAACTGCATCGGGAAATGCAGCATATAGCTGGCATAGGTCAGATTCCCCAGATCGGTCAGCCACCGCCTGGCCCACGCCCCCCGCGGCCGGATTGCCAGTTGCACCAGAAGGACCGAGGCCGGGAAGATCAACAGTCCACCGCCCGCGATTGCCAGGGTTCGGCGATACACCAAGCCAGACACACCAAGGATCAACACAGCGCAGCCAACCGCGACAAGGTTGCGCCTGCGCGGGGCCAGCAATTCGATCCAGCGATAAAGGTGCAGGATCAGCGCGCCCAGGAAAAAGAACGTGCCGGCCCCGGTGAATGCCAACTTGATCCCAAACACCGACCGCACCGCCGATGCCCCGATGGCAAAAGCCGCCATGGTGACCAGATCCACCTTCCATCCAGATCCCACCAGGCGGGACACCCAGAAGAATACGATATAGGTCAGCACCTCTGCCGAAACGCTCCAGGACGGTCCGTTGAAGGATTCTCCTAGTTGGAAACCCCACCAATTCGCGAAAAATAAGCTCAGCACGAAGTGCCGGACATCATTGAAGATATAGACAAATGTCTGGCCATACCGATCGGCATACATGACCTGAAGCGCCGCCACCATCAGTAGGGTCGCAAGGTGCAATGGATACAGGCGGGAAAACCGCAACCAGACAAAGCGCCCGAACGACAGCCCCGCCCGCCCGATCCGATCGGCGTATTTCCAGGTAAATATAAAGCCGGAGATGCACCAGAATAGCTCCACCCCCTCATAACCATAGGTGTAAAACGGGGCGAACAGCCAACGGAACGGCAGGCGGGCCGGGTCCCACGGCGTTTCTTCGTGCCCGATGAACATGAAGTGCTGATAGTGCCAGACCAGCACGCCGATCGCCGCCAGGAAGCGCAGCACCTCCAGACCGATCAGACGCGCACCCGCGTCTTGTTCGACAGTTTTGGCCATGGGTCAGACCGGCAGCCGGATACGCGCGCGAAGGCCACCCAGGGGACTATCCTCCAAGACAATATCTCCGCCATGGGCGCGAACGATATCCCGCGCGATGGTAAGCCCAAGGCCGGTGCCACCTGCCGATCCGCTTTCAAACGGCCGGAACACGCTTTCGCGTTTGTCGGCGGGTATGCCGGGCCCGTCATCATCCACCGTCACCAGAACCGACCGGCCCTGCGCCACCGCGCCCAGCGCCACATGTCGCGCATGCCGGCGCGCGTTGTCCACCAGATTGGTGATCGCCCGGCGCACCGCGTCGGCACGCAGTTTCAGCGTCAGGTCGGCGGGAACCTCCAGCACCAGCGATGCCCCGGCCCGCCGAGCCCCCGCGGCAACGTCGTCGAGGATATTGGCCAGATTGACCGGTTCGGCCTGCTCCGTCCCCTCGCCGCGGGCGAACGCCAGATAGCCGCCGATCATCCGGTCCATTTCCTCCACATCAGCGGTCATTTCCGCGACGTCCTGCCGCAGTTCCTCGGTTCGCGGCAACATCGCCAGCGCCAGCCGCAGCCGGGTCAGCGGGGTGCGCAAATCGTGGGAAACGCCAGCCAGCATTTCCGTGCGCTGCGCCAGAAAGCGCCGGATTCGATCCTGCATGCGGTTGAACGCCGCCGCCGCCTGCCGCACTTCGGTAGCACCCTCCGGCCGAATCGGCGGCACGTCGCGCCCCATCCCAAAGGCCTCGGCCGACCGGGCAAGCCGGCGTATGGCGCGTATCTGGTTCCGCATGAACAGCGCCGCGATGACGAACAGCAGCAGCGCGGAGCCGACAACCCAGCCGACGAACAAGAACACCGTCCCGATCGACAGCCGCTTGCGCGGTGCCTGCACGTCCAGCACGCCATCCGGCAGTTGCAGCCTGATCAGGACAGAGCGCGGGTCGGACGACCAGTCCATATTGAACGGAACATTGAATTTTTCAGTCAGCGCCGCGGCCAGGTCATCATCCATTGGCCCCAGGACATTTTGCCATTTTTTTGGCTGCAGGTGGGCCCCTGGTTCCAACTTGATGCCCAGGGTGAATTGGTCGCGCGCCATTTGCAGCACCCATTCCCGATCCGACGGGCTGTGAAACTGCCGCAGTAGTTCAACGGTGTAATAGATTTCCCCGGCGATCGCGCTGGACAGGCGCCGCGACACGATCCCCAGATGGTTGCCATAAAACAGTTGCAGGGCAATGGCCTGCACCAGCACCAGCGGGACCAGCATGATCAGCAGCGTGCGACCGAACAGCGAACGCGGCATCAGGCGCTTGAACGGGTTCCCGAACGGCATTGGGATGCGGGCGCGCATGTCAGGCACCTGGCTTCAGGATATAACCACGTCCTCGCACCGTATGCAGAAAGCGCGGCTCGCGCGGATCAACCTCGATCTTGCGGCGCAGGCGCACGACCTGAACATCAATCGCACGCTCCCCGGCGTCGTCCATGCCCAGGGCTTCGGCGATGTCCTCGCGGGACAGCACTTCGTTCGGCTTGCGGGCCAGCGCTGTCAGCAGCGCGGATTCGCCGCCGGTCAGCCGGATCGGGCCGCCGGCGTCGCGCAGTTCGCCACGCTCGACATCGAACTCGGCTGGCCCAATCCGCATCGGGCCAGCCGGCACCTCCACCGACGCCGGCGGCGGCGCCCGGCGCAGCAACGCTCGGATGCGCAGAACCAGTTCCCGCGGTTCGAACGGCTTGCCCAGATAGTCATCGGCCCCGGCCTCAAACCCGGCGATCCGGTCCTCGGGGGCGCCGCGCGCGGTCAACAGTAAAATCGGCAGATCGTGCCTGCGATCCTGGCGCAAGGACTGGGTCAGGTCCAACCCGCTTTCACCCGGCATCATCACATCCAGCACCATCAGGTCCGGGTCGATCGCACGGAGTTTCGTCCTGGCTTCCGCTGCGTCGCTGGCGGTTGTTACGCGGAACCCCTCGCTGCTCAGATAGCGCGCCAAGCGCTCCCGCAGGCGGGGATCGTCCTCCACGACCAGGATGTGGCAATCGTCAGGCATGCTGTCAGGTGTCCTCCGCCGATCCGGTTCCATCCATATAGTCACGCGCGCCCTGATCCATGATGCCCCGCATCACCGCGTGGAACCCCTGCACGCCCAACGGCCCGGCACCGCTGTAGGCTTTGGATATCCGATTACGCTGCGCGTCGAACAGCCGGCGTTCCAGCGCCGCGCCCTTGTCGGTCAATGTCAGCAGGCGCAGGCGCCGATCCTCGAACCCGGGCGCCTGGCCGACAAACCCCTCATCAACCAACTGATTCAGGACACGAGCCAATGATTGCTTGGTGATGCGCAGGACCGCCAGCAGG
This sequence comes from Acetobacteraceae bacterium, assembly GCA_027353465.1. Lineage (GTDB taxonomy): Bacteria > Pseudomonadota > Alphaproteobacteria > Acetobacterales > Acetobacteraceae > Rhodopila. The sequence continues at coordinate 3,487 of DAIEHR010000194.1, forward strand.
CTAGAGACGGTGATACCAGGGTTGCGGCCGATAAAATGCAGCGCGCGATGATGGGCGCGCCCCAGCCCCAGTTCATCCAGCACCTGATCGGCGACGTTGGTAAAATCGCGATAGGCGAAGAACAACAGATCCTGCGCGATCCGCATTTCAGCGTCGCTGAGATCGACAACCGGGGTCGGCGGGGGCAATTTGGGCGGCGGGACGAAGCGGGTCTTGTCTTTCAGCATGCCAGTCATTCGATTCCGAAATGGGTCAGTATTGTTGACTTAAAATGTAGATATGTTTTAGGCTGACGCCGCTGAGCGCAACAAAATTACCGCGAGGACGACCATGACGCTACTTCCTTTCGACGACCGGGACGGCTGGCTTTGGCTGGACGGTTCTCTGGTGCCCTGGCGGGACGCCAGGCTGCACGTTCTATCGCATGGATTGCACTATGCCAGCGCGGTGTTTGAAGGCGAGCGCGCCTACTCCGGTAACATTTTTCGCCTGCGTGACCATTCCCAGCGGCTGATCGAGTCCGGCCGCATCCTGAGTTTCGAGATTCCCTACTCCGTCGATGAGATCGACGCCGCCAGCAATGCGGTGCTGAAAGCCAACGGCTTGACCGACGGCTATGTCCGCCCGATCGCGTGGCGCGGGTCGGAGCAGTTGGCCGTGTCGGCGACCGGAACATCGATCCATCTGGCGATCGGCGCATGGCCGTGGCCGAGCTATTTCGGGGCGGAGCGGATGCAAGGCATCCGGGTGGGCCAGGCGGAATGGCGGCGGCCACCACCGAACACCGCGCCGATCAAGGCCAAGGCGTCGGGACTATACATGATCGCGTCGCTGGCGAAGGTGAAGGCGGAGCAGGAAGGTTATTCCGACGCCCTGCTGCTGGACTGGCGTGGGCTGGTGGCGGAAACCACCGGGGCGAACATTTTCTTCGTGATGGATGGAGAACTTCATACGCCGATACCGGATTGCTTCCTGGACGGGATCACCCGGCGCAGCGTCATCAGCCTGGCGAAACGCAACCAGATGAAGGTTGTTGAACGCCAGATCGAGGAAGCGGACCTGGCACGCGCGACCGAGGTGTTTCTGGCCGGGACGGCGGCGGAAGTCACGGCGGTGCGGGAAATCGGCCCCTATCGCTATACGCCGGGGGCAATCACGGAGACGTTGATGAAGGAT
>DAIEHR010000026.1 GCA_027353465.1 Acetobacteraceae bacterium
ATGCACATCGCGGAGAACTTCATACGATCGGCGAAAGCGCCGGCGATCAGCGCCGGAGTGATAATCGCGAATGTCATCTGGAACATCATATAGACCGTCTCGGGGACGGTCTGAACGGCAGCCGCGTCGGTGCCGGCGCCCAAGGTGAACGCGATGTCCGCGCCCTTGGAGATATGTTCCCCGATGCCGTTCAGCATGAACCGCGAAAAGTCGCCCATATAGGCGTTGCCGTTAGTAAAGGCGATGCTGTAGCCAGCAACGACCCAGACTATCGTGACGATGCAGCAGATTGCAAACGACTGCATCATGGTCGCCAGCACGTTCTTCTTGCGAACCATGCCAGCATAGAACAGCGCCAGGCCCGGAATGGTCATCAACAGCACCAGCGCGGTGCTGGTCAGCATCCATGCCGTGTCACCGGTGTCGATCTTCGGCGGAGCGGCGGCGGCGGCCGCGGCGGCAGGCGCCGCATCATCGGCCAGCGCCGGCAAAGCGAGCAACAAAGCGAACATCAGCCCGCTAAGTCCCCAATACAAACGGGGTCGTTTCATAGTCCGGTTTCCCTATCTTTTTTGCGGATTACAGCGCTTCGGAATCGACTTCGCCGGTGCGAATCCGCATGGCGCGTTCGATATCCAGAACGAAAATCTTACCGTCACCGATCTTGCCGGTATGTGCTGCCTTGGAGATCGCTTCGATCACCTGGTCCGCCAGATCGGCGGCGACCACGACCTCGATCTTTATCTTGGGCAGGAAACTGACGTGATATTCCGCGCCACGATAGATTTCGGTCTGGCCCTTCTGACGGCCAAATCCCTTCACTTCCGACACCGTCAATCCCTGCACCCCAAGCGGGGTCAAGGCTTCCCGGACGTCGTCAAGCTTGAATGGCTTGATGATGGCCATGATCAGTTTCATGTCGGCCGGTCCTCCGGTCTTTCATTGGGGTTGCGAGAAGCCTGCATCTGTTGTCCTGTCCTGCCGTTCCGTCACGCCGCCGCACGAAGCAGAAGCCGAACGTGGATGTCTGTTAATCAATAATCGTGCCAACATCGTCAGTCGGGATTTTTCGGGGATTCCGCTGTCGCCGGGCCGCTCGCGTCACCGAGTATGCCCATTAATCGTGCAGTTGCCCGCTGCTGCCACAGTTGACTGTTGAGGATCAGCAATTCAGCCCGCGCGAAGGGCCGTGCGGCAATCGTTGCGATCGCGGCCGTTTAAATACGGCGCATTGCCCCGGCCTTGATTTTCGGGCCTGAAGATGCCGGGTCCGGCGGCGTAACGAATGTCCGTTACCACAACTTAACAAAACGGGGACAAAAAAAGCCCCGCCGAACGAACGGCGGGGCTTCATTTGCAGGCCTGAGGGATCAGACCGAGTAGTACATCTCGAACTCAACCGGGTGCGGCGTATGTTCGAAGCGATACACTTCGTTCCACTTCAGCTCGATATAGCTCTCGATCTGGTCTTTGCTGAACACCCCGCCCTCAAGCAGGAAGTCATGGTCAGCAGCCAGGGCGCCAAGAGCCTCACGCAGGCTTCCGCACACGGTCGGAATGCCCTTCAGCTCGTCCGGCGGCAGGTCATACAGGTCCTTGTCCATCGGATCGCCCGGGTGGATCTTATTCTTGATCCCATCCAGCGCCGCCATCGTAATCGCGGAATACGACAGATACGGGTTGCAGCTCGGATCGGGGAACCGAACCTCGACGCGCTTGGCCTTCGGATTGGTCGTGTACGGAATCCGGCACGACGCCGAACGGTTACGGGCCGAATAGGCCAGCAGCACCGGCGCTTCGAACCCGGGGATCAGCCGCTTGTAGCTGTTGGTCGAGGGGTTGGAGAACGCGTTGATTGCCTTGGCATGCTTGATAATGCCACCAATGGCATACAGGCACATTTCCGACAGATCAGCGTAGCCATTACCCGCGAACAACGGCTTGCCGGCCTTCCAGATCGATATATGCGTGTGCATGCCCGATCCGTTATCGCCATAGATCGGCTTCGGCATGAACGTCGCCGTCTTGCCGTAGCTGTGCGCGACATTATGGACGCAGTACTTGTAGATCTGCATCTGGTCGGCCATCGTGGTCAGCGAGTTGAAGCGCGTTCCCAACTCGTGCTGCGATTGCGCGACTTCATGGTGATGCTTCTCGATCGGCAGGCCCATTTCGCCCATCGTGGAGAGCATTTCCGCACGCAGGTCGCTGTCGCCATCGACCGGGGGAACCGGGAAATAGCCGCCCTTCACGCTGGGACGGTGACCCATGTTGCCTTCCGGATAGTCCTTCATGGACGATCCCGGGCCTTCGACGCTGTCCATCGAGAAGTGGCCGAAATTGCCGCCGGTGCCGAACTTCACGCTGTCGAAAATGAAGAATTCGGCTTCCGCGCCGATCGACACGCTGTCACCGATGCCGCTGGACTTCACGTAGGCTTCGCACAGCTTCGCCGTCGCGCGCGGGTCGCGGGAATAGAACTGGCCGGTGGACGGCTCGATGATGTCGCAAAACACGATCATGCTGGGTTTGGCGGAGAACGGATCCATGGTCGCCGTCGCCGCATCCGGCATCAGGATCATGTCGCTCTCGTTGATTGCCTTCCAGCCGGCGATCGACGAACCGTCGAACATGATCCCGTCACGGAATGCGTCTTCGCCCATCGTGGAGATGTGCTGGGCGGTGTGCTGCCACTTGCCGCGGGGGTCGGTGAACCGCAGGTCCACATATTCCACGGAGTTGTCCGCCATCATCTTAAGCACCCTGCTGACTTCGGGACTCGGTCCCGATGGTGCTGCTGCTGCCGGCTTCTTCGCCATCCTGATTTTCCCCGTTAACTGTCTGAACGCCGCACATGTCCCACCCGTCAGGGGACGACAGGACGCGGCTGGTAAAGGCCCCGCACCACGCGGAGCCTTGAAAACCGACCCTCCTTAAACTCTGTCGCGGAGGGCCGGAAGCGGAATTAACCTGCCATTCGCACGGATATCACGCCCCCGGACCGAAGCCGCCGGAAGCAGCACCGTTGGGGGGCGAACCCCTAGATCGCGTCCTCCCCACGTTCGCCGGTTCGGATACGGATCACCTCTTCGATGGAGGAGATGAATATTTTGCCGTCGCCAATGCGACCGGTGCGGGCGGCATTGATGATCGCTTCGACCGCACGTTCAAGAAGGGCGTCGTCGCAAATCACCTCAATCTTCACCTTCGGCAGGAAATCGACAACGTATTCGGCACCGCGATAAAGCTCGGTGTGACCCTTTTGACGGCCAAACCCCTTGGCTTCCACCACGGTGATGCCTTGCAGTCCAACCTCGTGCAAGGCTTCCTTCACCTCATCGAGTTTGAACGGCTTGATGACAGCTTCGATCTTTTTCATGTCCATCAAGCCCGGTTTAGCCGGGCCTCCCACAAAGTTCAGGCTGCCCGTTTCGCTTCGCATGTCAGCGGCATGAACAGCAACACAGGTTTGCATGCGCCGTGCCAAGCGGCAACGACGAACATTAACCGACCGCCAACCTTTATCGGTGACGGCACGGGCGGCGTCTGATTCAGCACAAATCCAGCCGATTGGCCCCGAGACAATACACCACCCAAGCGGCCGTCAAAGCCCGCCTATTGTTTGCACAGTTGAAACCGGGGCAGTCCGCCTGCTTTTTATGCACGCAGTGGGAGAAATAGATACGCTGCTTACGCGGCAGCGCTTGCCCTTTCCAAGCAGTCGCGTGAGCGATATTCCCTGCCGTCAGGACGAATTGGGACGGAGTGCCATCGATGCGCGGTGCGAACACCTATCTGGGGTCTATCGGCACCACCATTTTTACGGTGATGTCGGCCCTCGCCAATGAACACAAATCGATCAACCTGGGTCAGGGCTTCCCCGATACCGAGGGGCCGGCCGATGTCGTGCAGGCGGCCGCCGACGGGTTGAAGGACGGCCGCAACCAGTATCCGCCCATGCCAGGCGTGCCGGAGCTGCGCCAGGCCGTCGCCGCCGCGAACAAGCGCTTCTACGGCCTGGACATCGATGGGATGAAAGAGGTTACGGTCACCTCTGGTGCCACCGAGGCGATCACCGCCTGCCTGATGGCTGTGCTGGACCCGGGCGACGAGGTCGTTCTCATCGAACCGTTGTACGACACCTATGTGCCGGTGGTGCGCATGCTGGGTGCGATCCCGCGGATCGTGCGCCTGACCCCGCCGCATTGGGAGCTGCCGCGCGACGCGCTGGCGGCGGCGTTCGGCCCAAAGACCAAGGCGATCCTGTTCAACTCCCCCATGAACCCGTGCAGCAAGGTGTTCACGGCGGACGAACTGGCCTTCATCGCCGAACTGGTTGAACGGCACGACACCTATGCGATCTGCGACGAGGTTTATGAACACCTGGTTTTCGATGGGTTGAAGCACATCCCGCTGATGACATTGCCGGGGATGCGGGAGCGTACGATGCGCATCGGCAGCGCCGGCAAGACGTTTTCGCTGACCGGTTGGAAAGTCGGCTATGTGACAGCGGGGGCCGCGCTGACGCCCCTGGTGCAGAAAGCGCATCAGAATCTGACATTCACCACCGCGCCGAACCTGCAACGGGCGGTCGCGGTCGGGCTGGGTAAGGACGATGCCTATTTCGCCTCGCTTGCCCGCGACCTGCAGGACCGGCGGGATCTGCTTGTTCGGGGCCTTGCATCGGTTGGGCTGACGGTGCTGCCCAGCCACGGCAGCTATTTCGTCACGACAGACTTCGCGCCGCTGGGTTTCAACGGCGACGATGTCGCATTCTGCCGCCATATCACCGAACAGGCCGGCGTAACGGCGATTCCCGTGTCGGCCTTCTACGACGAGCCGGATGCACCCCGGCACTACGCGAGGTTTGCGTTCTGCAAGCGGCCCGAGGTGCTGGAGGAGGCGATCAGCCGGCTGAAACGGCACTTCGGCGGCTAATTGCCGGATCCGCGGCGGCGCGCTATAGGCCAAAACAGATGACGGTGGCCCGCAAGGGCTGAAACGGGAACTGCCGAAAGGCGGCTGCCCTCGCAACTGTAAGCGGCGAGCCCGGTCCAAATGCCATTGCCCCTATCGGGTGAGAAGGCGGACCCAAGGCCGAGACCCGCGAGCCAGGAGACCGGCCGCCATCGAGACTGCGCGCGTGCTCCGGACGAGGACAAACCGGCGTAGCGGGGAGAAACCCGTATGCGAGCAATCGACAGTGTCGTCGATGGAGTACCCGCATGCGCCCTTATCGCGCCTTGACGGTCTTAGCCCTGATAACAGCAACCCCGGCCGCGGCCGAGGATATAACCCAGTTCGCGCCGGACCAGGTCGTGACCGCGACCCGTATTCCCACCTCGGTAGAGAACATCGCCGCCGGCGTCACGGTGATCGACCGCGCGGACATCGAGGCGCATGGCTACAACAGCCTGGCCCAGGCGCTGGAAGACGTGCCCGGACTGCATGTCAGTCCATCGGGTGACCTCGGCGGCCAGACCAGCGTGTTTATCCGTGGGATGAACTCCGACCATGTGCTGGTTTTGCGGGATGGGATGCCGATCACCGATGCGTCGGACCCGACGGCCGCCTATAATTTCGGCGTTGACACATTGTCGGACGTTCAGCGGATCGAAATCGTCCGTGGGCCGATGGCGGCCCTGTATGGGTCCGGTGCGATCGGCGGGGTAATCAACCTGATCTCCCGCCGCGGCACCGAACAGGGGGTGCATTGGAGCGGCGATCTCGCTGGCGGCTACCCGGCCCTGGTGCGCGGCAGCGTCACCGCCAGCGGCGTCGAGGGTCCGATCGATTTCGCATTGACGGCGGAGTCCCAATCGCAGCGCGGTTACGATTCCATTCCGCAGGGGGAAAATGTTTATAGGGGCGTGCCGCAGGGCTTCCGCGACCGGATCATGACGCTGAACCTGGGATACACCCCGGTTGAGGGCACCCGGCTGTCACTGCTGCTGCGCGCGCAGGCTGCCTATTTCGGTTACGACACCCTCGGCGCGCCGACTTACGACAATTCCAACTCGATCGGGCAAACGTCGTCGCTGCTGGGCCGTGTCGGCGGCACCACCCATCTGTTCGACGGACGCCTGGAAAGCGGTCTGTTCGTCGGACGCGCGCAGGACGATCGCCAATACCTGGAACCGCTCGCGCCGCTGGACCCCAACCAGACTTCGACCAACGACCGCTATCATTCCTACCGGACGGATGCGCAGTGGAACAACACGCTGCATCTGGATGATTTCATCCGGCACGGCTGGCTGTCCGCCAGCGCGATGACGTTCGGCTACGAATATACCGCCGACACCGCCAAGGTGCGCACCAATGATAACTACGGCGGCTTCCTGTACGCACAGAATGCGGCGGCGTCGATGACAGACAACGCGTTCTATACGGGGTTGCAGACCACCGTGCTGCAGCGCCTGACCGTGACCGGGCAGATACGCCACGATGCGGTGGACGGCGACTCGGCAACCACATGGCGCACCGGCGCGGTGTACGACCTGAAGGAGGTCTGGTCGCATCTGAAGGTTTCATATGGAACCGGATTCCGAGCACCGTCGCTGTATGACAGATATGGGGTGGATTCGAGTGGGTTTGTGGGCAACCCCAATTTGAAGCCGGAACTGTCGGAGGGTTGGGAAGCCGGCTTTACCACCGATATCCCAACGCCTTGGCGAGTAGATTTCCTGACGTTCGGGGCAACTTATTTCGATCAGCGCGTTCGTAACCTGATCGTCGGGGTCTATGCGCCCGTCCCTACGGATATCAACGTCGGCTCCGCCCATGCGCATGGCGTGGAATCGGAAGCCACGCTGCGTCCGGTCTGGTGGATGGAGTTGCATGGGGCGTACACGCTGCTGAACACCGATTCGGTTGGCCAATCGCCCGCCATTGGGTCGCAACTGCTGCGCCGGCCGCAAAACGAAGCGTCGTTCGACCTGACGCTGAAGCCGCTGACCGATCTGAAGATCATCACCACCGTTATCTATACGGGTTCGGCGCACGACTACCTGTACGACAACAGCGGCAATGGGATCGGCTACGGTATCGGCCAGCATGGGCTGGTGGCCAACATGACCGCCAATTACCAGTACACGCCACGGGTGCAGCTCTATCTCAACGGCTGGAACCTGCTCGACTCTCGGTTCGAACCGGTGAACGGCTTCCAGATGCCCGGTCCCACCGTTCTGGCGGGGGTTCGGTTCACCATGTAGCCATTCAGCTCAGGCCGCCGCGCGCCGCGACCGGCCACAGGCATTCCACCCGTCCGCCGCGGACGCCCACGTACCAATCGTAGCGGTCCACGGTCGGGTCGCAGTGGCCGGGCACCAGGCGCAATTTCTCGCCGGGTTTGGGGGCGGTGGTTTCCGGCGCCACTTCCAGCTTGCCGTGTTCGTCCGAAGCGGAGACGAAGCGCAGGTCCGGCCGGTTCCATACCAGGGGGAGGCCGGAATCGACGGCCACCGCCTTGTGTCCCGCGTCCAGGACCGCGATGCCGGGGCGGGGCGCGCTCATGACCTGGGCGAGCACGAACAGCGATTGCCGGAAGGTGCTGACCGGCGCGCCGGATTCATCGAGGTTGCGCGCGTAATCGGCGTCCATGAAGATGTAGCTGCCGGCCTGGATTTCGGTGAAGACGCCGGAGGCCGCTTCGAGCGCGAACGACCCGGTACCGCCGCCGCCGACGATCGGGCAAGGGATGCCCTGCTGGCGGAGTTGTTCCACCGTCCGTCGCGCGCCCTCGGTGGCGGCGGCGATCAGCGCGGTGCGTTCGGCCGGTGTGCGCCGGTGCTGGGCGCTGCCCTGATAGGCTTGCAGCCCGCCGAAACGAAGATGCGGGGAGGCGGCGATGCGGTGCGCCAGCGCCACCGCCTCGGGGCCGGGGGTCACGCCGCAGCGGCCGGCGCCGGCGTCGATTTCCACCAGCACCGTGAGGCGGGTGCGCGCGGCCTCGGCGGCGGCCTCGATGACGACGATCCCGGCCGCGTCATCGGCGCAGACGGCGACGCGGGCGATGCGCGACAGCGCGGCGAGCTTTGCGAGTTTCGCCGGCGCGATCACCTCGTTGCTGACGAGAATGTCGGGGACGCCGGCCCAGGCGAGGATTTCCGCCTCGGCGGTCTTCTGCACGCATTGGCCGACCGCGCCGCGGGCGAGTTGCAGATGGGCGATGACCGGGGATTTATGGGTCTTGGCGTGTGCCCGCAGCCGCGCCCCGGTGGGTGCGAGCAGGGCGGCCATGCGGTCGAGATTGTGTTCGAAGGCGTCGAGATCCAGCACCAGGGCGGGGGTATCGATCTCGGATTCGGGTTGGCCGGGCTGAGCGGGGGGCGGTTGGAGCATGGGGTCCGTCACGGATGGCGTTGGGGAGCCCTGGATAGCACGCTCTCAGTCTTCCTCCTCCCCCGTCGGTTCCGCCCGCGCTCGCCCGGCTTCGGTCCCCTCAGCGCCACGTGCCCGGCGGCATCGGCCGCCGCGCGGGATGGCCAGCCGCGCGCCGCCCTTGTAATCTACGACGCGACCGCATTCGGAGCTGCCATGAACCCGACCGACCTTGCCCGGCTGGAAGCCTATCTTCGCACCACGCTGGGCAACCCGCGGCTGCGGCTGGAGGCGCCGAAAGCGCGCGGCGCCTCGGTCGAGCTGCGGCTGGGCGAGGAGTTCCTGGGCACGGTTCACCGCGACGAGGAGGACGGCGAGGTCTCGTTCTCGATCCACATCATGGTGCTGGACGAGGACCTCCCACGCATGGCCGCCCCACCGCCGGCGCCGAAGCGCCCCGCGCCGCGGCGATGAGGGCGGCGCGCCTCGCCGGCGGCGCGGACCCGGGCTGATGGCCTTCTGGCTGGTCAAGTCCGAGCCGGAGGCGTTTTCCTGGGACCAGCAGGTCGCCAACGGGGTGGAACCCTGGACGGGGGTGCGCAACCACGCCGCGCGCAACAACCTTGCCGCCATGCAGCTGGGTGATCGCGCCTTCTTCTACCATTCCAACACCGGCCGCGAGATCGTGGGCGTCGTGGAGGTGGTCCGCGCGGCCTATCCGGACCCGACCGCCGAATCGGGCCCCTGGCTCGCGGTGGACATGCGCGCGGTGGCCCCGATGTCGCGCCCGGTCACCCTGGCCGCGATCAAGGCCGAACCGGCGCTGGCCGAGCTCGCCCTGGTACGCCAATCGCGGCTTTCCGTGCTGCCGGTCTCGACGCCGCATTGGGACCTGATCTGCCGGATGGGCGGGTGGACGCGCTGATCCCGGCGGCACCGCGCGCGCTGTGCGCGGCCGCCGACCTGGCCGAGGGCACCGCGCGCGGCTTTCCTCCGGCCGGACCGGGCTTCGCCGGCGTGTTCCTGGTTCGCAAGGGCGGGCGCGTGTTCGGCTATGTCAATGTCTGCCCGCATCTCGGCGTCTCGCTGGAATGGACCGCCGACCGGTTCCTGTCCGCCGACGGCACCAGCATCGTCTGCGCCATGCACGCGGCGGTGTTTCGCATCGGCGACGGCGCCTGCCTCTCGGGGCCTTGCGAGGGCGCGGCGCTGACCCCGGTCGCGGTCACCGAGGCAGACGGGATGCTGTGCGTGCCCGCCGGCGCCGGCCGCTACGCCGAAGAGGGCTGAGCCGATACCAGCCGCCGTTGACCCAAGAAGCATGGGTCAACGGCGGCTGGTATCGAGTCTTGTTTCGCGCGCCGCCGCCCGCCAACCCGGCGCGCATACCAACCGGCTTCATGGCCGGAAGAGTCGGCCATGAAGCCGGTTGGTCTTACCCGCCCGCGAGCGCGCGCACCGCCTCCGGGCGCATCCCCGCCGCCCGCATCGCCCGCAAGGAGGCTGCCCCGTCGCGCTTGGCGAGCCGACGCCCATCCGGCCCCGTCAGCAGCGGATGATGCGCGTAGCGCGGCGCCGGCCAGCCGAACAGCGCCTGCAAGAGCCGGTGCAGGGCGGTGGCCGGTTGCAGATCCGCCCCCCGCGTCACCAGGTTCACCCCTTGCGCGGCGTCATCATGGGTCACGCAGAGATGGTAGCTGGCCGGCACCTCCTTGCGTCCCAGCACCACGTCGCCGAAGCGGGTCGGGTCGGCCGCGCGCCAGCCCGCCGCCTCCTCGTGCCAGCGCAGCGTCCCGGCCTCGGCCGCCGCGCGCGCCATGTCCATCCGCAGCGCATAGGGCGCGCCGGCGGCGATGCGGGCCGCGCGCTCCGCCGCCGACAAAGCGCGGCAGGTGCCGGGGTAGAACGGCCCGTCCGGCCCGTGCGGCGCCGCTGGGGCGGCGGCGATCTCGCGGG
>DAIEHR010000239.1 GCA_027353465.1 Acetobacteraceae bacterium
CATAGATCTGATCTCGTTCTAATTTTTGGTCGAGGCGACCAGGATAGGGCTAAGCATCCGCAATTCTTACCGCGAGGCTAGTACGCGCTGCAAGGTGTGGACATAGTGCGGAGTCACCACGGGTGAGCGCCGCCGAAGCCGCTCAGAACCGGGCTACTAGGCCATTTGCGACATTACCCCAAAACCCCCTCCACAACAGCACCAAACGCGCCGCGCCCGCACTCAACCCGCACCCGTTCGGCGGCCCCGGCCCGGATCTCCGCCCACAGCGCCTGGTCCCGGTAAAGCGCCACCACATGCGCCGCGAACAGCTCGGTGTCCGAGGCGTCGGCCGCCAGCAGGTCCCGTCCCTTCTCCCACCCCAACTGCGCCCGCAGCAGGTCGGTCGCGACAACGGGCACGCCGTAAGACGCTGCCTCATGCACCTTATACGGCAGGCCGGCGGCGAGCCGGGTGGGGGCCACGAAAACACGATGCGCGTTATACAGCGGGGCCAGATCCACCACCGCACCGCGCAGGGTAATGCGGGGATGGTCGGCAAACCGGCCCAGATCGGCCCCGCCACTGGTGAAGCCGGCGATGGTCAGCCTCGTCTCATAGCCCAACTGCCGCTCAATCAGCGGCAGCACGGCATCGACGAACCAGCACAGCGAGTCGTAGTTGGGCGAGTCCGCGCCGTGCATCGCGCCCACGAACAGCATGCCGGCGCGCTGCGCCCAGCCGCGCGGCGTCAGCACCAGGGGCCGCAGGTGCCCCAGCACACGCACATCTCGCAGGCCCAGCGACCGGAGTTGCCCAGCCTCGATCGGGTTCACGGCCAGGGTTGTTTGGCAGAATGGGGCGTTAAGCAGCTCCTGCTGGACGGCTTGATCCAGGTCGAACGGTTCGGGGGGGACGCAAAGGGCGTGAACCAGCGCCTGGCGGTTGGCGACGATGGCTTCGGTGTCCAGCACGATGCGGACGCCGGCCAGCGCGTCGGCGCCGCACCGTTCCAGCATGGGGCGGATCAGGTCCATGTTGTGGTTCCTGGCGATCCAGATCGTGTCGTAATAGCCGCGTCTGGCTTGCAGGAACGCTTCCAGGCCGGCTTCGCCGCGGTCGTGAAAGATCTCGGCGGTGTCGGGGAAATCGGCATAGACCGCGGCCAGGGTCTGGTCGTTGCGATGGAGGGGATAGACGCTGACGTGATAGCCCAGGTCGGCCATGACGCCGACGATGTCGTTGGATCGGACATAGCCCGACCCCAGTCGGCGCAGGGGCAGCCGGTCCTCGATAAACAGCACGCGGCCGCGCGGTTGGTCCACGGACCGAGCGAACAGGCGGGCGTTTGTGCCGGCGTGGCTGCCGGCCAAGGGTTCGGGGGCGTCGGCGGGCTGGTCGGTCAGGCGGTCAACAACAACGGCCGGGTCATAGACGACGCGATTGCCGGCATCGCGCAGGCGCTGGCACAGATCGGCGTCCCGTCGCTCCACGTCGGTGATGGCGGTGCTGAAGCCTGCCGCCGCGCGCAGGGCGGATCGTCGGCCGAGCAGGAAGGCGGTGGAACAGAAATCCACGTCGCGGACGAAGTTGGCCTCGGGCGTTAGCGGGGATTGGCCTTGCTGATAGCCGGTGTTCGACCCGTCGCGCCACAGAATGCGGCCCGCTTCGGCCAGAAGGCCGTCGGTTCGGATAATCTTGGCGCCGACCGCGGCGATGGACGGGTGGGACAGCAGGCGGCGGCGGGAAGCGGCGATCGCTCCGGCGGCTGGTTCAACCTCGTTGGACAGGAACAGCACCGTGTCGGCGGAGGCGATTTCCAGGCCGGCGTTGCAGCCGCGGGCAAAACCAATGTCGGTTTCGAAGCGGAGGAAGCAGGCTCCGGTCACGTATTGCGTCAGTTGCCTGGTTTCGTCGGTGTAGCCGGAATCAATCAGGATCAGCTCGATCGGGCCGGGGTGGTTGGCGCGCAGGGCGGACAGGGCCTTCAGTGTGAGCAGGAAATCGTCGTGCACGACCATGATGACGCTGATGGCGGGCGGGCCAGCCAGATCGAACCGGATCGGGTCCCGTTTGCGAAACAGCTGTTCGGTTTCCGCCTTGGCCAGACGCTGGGCGGTGGCCGGGGCGGGGCGTGGGGCGGTTTCGCCAGAGAGGGCGAAGTGGCGCAGGGCGGAGCGGATGTCGTGGGTTTTGACGTCGGCGCGGCGGTAGTGGGCGATTGGGTCGAAGTGGGGGTTGGGCTTCAGGCCTTGCAGCAGGCCGACTTCCAGGAAGTGTCGCAGCAGGCCGCCGCGAACGGCATCAGGGTCGTCCAACTGACGGCGGTAGTAATCCAGGGAGAATAGCGGGCTGGGATCGGCCCGATCTTGGGACAGGACGTCGTGCAGGGCGTCGATCGTCGGTGGGTCTGGCAGCAAGTCCGGAGCGGTGGCTTGGATATATTTGATGTCGATCAGGGGGTGGGGTGTGCGGGTTTCCGCCACACCCCACTTCATGAAATGGACCAGGGGATCGATATCGACGGCGGCCATGTCGGGGTAACGCCGCCAGTAGAACGTCCGGTCAAAGAAGGGCGTAAGTTCCGGGCGGGCCGCGAGGGGCAGACTCAGATAACGCCGAATGGCGTTGGGGTCGGATTTGCTTCCACCCAGACGTTCGACGAACACGGCTTCGTCCACGAAGGCGGATGAGAAGGTTTCGTGTACGATAGAAACAGGGTAGTCGGTCATCGAAGGATGTTGGATCGTACTATTTAAGTCACATCCAAATCCGGGCTCCAGATTTCAGGACGGTTTCCTTGCGCGATCCATCCAGGATGCGATCGAGCGGCGCGATGCGGGACGGTGTGCAATGAACACGCAAAGCCATCGTTCCAGACTCGGTGCGGGCGCGGTGTATCAATCCCGGACCGATGATAGCGACGCTGCCGGGCGGAACCAGATGATTGTCAACCATGCCCTGCTCCCTCAGGGCGACGTCGATCGCCACCGCGCCGGCCGGGTTGACCCAGCGAGATTCAGCCTGCGCTGAAAATTCGGGAAACAGGTGGCTGTCACGGATGATATCCAGGTCAACCAATTTATCCTCTAGCGAAACGATGATCGTCACGCATTCGCCAGGGGACCGCAGGACTTCCATCGCACTGGCTTGGCGAAATCCTTCATCGGAGCCTTCGATGACATGGGTGTTCAACGCCAGCGGCAGGCCTTCCAGGATCGGCTTCAACAGACCAAGAACCGGTGTCGCCTGAAGCACACCACAGACTGCCTCGGTCAGATCAGGGATTTTCCCACGGCGGGCCGGAGGGGACGCGCTGTCGCCGCGTTTGGCGCCTGCCGCGGGCTTCGCCACCGCTTCCCGAGGTGCCTCGGCGTCAACGATCACAAATCCGTCCTGAATGAAGGTGGATAGATTCTCGCCCGCATCCCCATCGATCATGCCAACGTCGATCCGGTCCTTCAGCAGCGATACCGCATCGATCCGATCCGTCCACAAACCGCCGAAGACGCTGCGATGACGCGAGCTGACCGGGAATTTCCGATAGAGGGCCGAGAAATACTCGCTGTATCCCGACATGGAAGCGCGCGGCAGATCGACGTCGCTCCCTTCGATTTTCACGACGATAAAAGGTAGATAGAGCGGATCTATTTCTTGATAAAATTCAATTTTGAAGCCGCAGTTTCCGTCGCCCATCCCGACGGCTGCCAGATCCGGCCGATGATGGTCGGCGATGGCCTCGCCCACAATGGCATGGTTCAGCATTGCCTGCACCGTGAGCTTTTTCCGGGTGTCGGCAGTGAAAGCCCACCCCATCGCATTCACGGTTGAAACGACATCAAGGGAGCCGCGAACTGCTGTCACTGTTAGACCCACTCAAACGCAATGGATACTATCATCTAAACCAATTGACAGACGGGGCCAATGTCCGACATGCGGGTAAAATCGAATTTTCGTACCGATGTCATCGATAGCGGTTCGCCGAGGAGGTCACTTATCGCCTTGGCCGGGGATGTGGATAGACCCAACCACGTCCGGGACCGCCGGGGCCAGGTTTGATAACGACGTTTCAACACCGCGAAAAACCTGGCGACCCAGGCTGCCTCGGGCCAATGTCACGCCACAACGCCCGGCGCCAGCACATCCCCCAACGGCGTGTGGGGCAGACCCAGCGCCAGGGCGACGGCCGGATGGGTGACCCGGCCGGCGTCGATGTTCAGGCCCTGTGCCAAATGCGGATCGTCCCGCATCGCCTGCCGCCAGCCCTTCCCGGCTAATGCCAGCACAAACGGCAGCGTCGCGTTGGTCAGCGCATACGTCGAAGTCCGGGCCACCGCCCCCGGCATGTTGGTGACGCAGTAATGCACAACGCCGTCCTGCACGAACGTCGGATCGGAGTGACTGGTCGGCCGGCTCGTCTCAAAACACCCACCCTGATCGATTGCGATATCAACCAGCACGGAACCTGGCCGCATTCGGCGGACCATGTCCCGTGTCACCAGTTTCGGCGCCGCCGCGCCTGGCACCAGAACCGCGCCGATGACAAGGTCCGCCGCCAGCACGGCCTGCTCGATCGCGGCGGTGGTGGCGAACAGCGTCGTGGCACGCGGCCCGAACTGCAGGTCCAGTTCCTTCAGCCGGGGCAGCGACTTGTCGATGATGGTGACGCTGGCTTCCAGCCCCACCGCCATCCGGGCCGCGTTGGTGCCCGACACGCCGCCGCCTAGCACGACGACCTTGGCGGGTGGCACGCCGGGGACGCCACCGAGCAGAATGCCGGCCCCGCCTTGCTCGCGTTCCAGGCAATGGGCGCCGACCTGCACCGCCATACGGCCGGCGACTTCGCTCATCGGGGCCAGCAACGGCAAGGCGCCGGCGCGGTCGGTAACCGTCTCATAAGCGATGCAAGTGGCGCCGGACGCCGTCAGCCCCAGGGTCTGCGCCTTGTCGGCGGCCAGATGCAGGTAGGTGAACAGTATCTGGCCGCGCCGCAGCATGGCGATCTCAGCGGGCTGCGGTTCTTTCACCTTGACGATCATCTCCGCCGTGTCGAACACAATGGCGGCGGTCTCAGCGATAACGGCGCCAGCGGCGCGATACGCCTCGTCGTTGTAGCCTATGCCAACCCCGGCATCGTGCTCCACGGCGACCTGGTGGCCGTGCTGAACCAGTTCTCGTGTCCCGGATGGGGTCAGCCCGACCCGGTATTCGTGGGTTTTGATCTCTTTGGGTACGCCGATTTTCATGGCCTGCCTCCGCGCTGCGCTCGCATTCAGATCGGCGGGGCGCGGCACGAATACAATGGTTTCCCCGGGGCTCCCTATGGCTCGCCGGCATCGGCGATGCTAGCCATGCACCACCCGAACACCGAAGCGGAATCAGCCATGCCCATTATCGATACGCTGAAATCGACGATCAAACTGTGCATGTTCGACCAGTACGGCACTGTGGTGGACATGCAGGGCAGCCTGCGCGACTTCGCCGGCCCGTTTCTGAAGGCAAAGGGCTGGACTGGCGACCCCAACGCCTTTGTCACCTGGTGGCGACGCACGCATTTCGAGAACTCAATGATCGACGCGCTACTGCAACGCGCGCACATGCCGTATCGAGAGATTGGGCACCTGTCCGTGCGTCAGGTCATGGACCGGGCAGGCATCGCCCATACCGAGGATGAAATCCGCACCCTGGTCGCCGCCATCGAGCGCCTGGAATGTTTCCCCGAAGTGCCCGCCGCGCTCGCCCGCTTGCAGCAGCGCTATAAACTGGTGGTGTTGTCGAACGGCGACCCCGACATGCTGGAGGCGGCCAAGCAATACCATCGCATCCCGTTTGACGCGGTGATCTCGGTCGCCGAGGCCAACGCGTTCAAGCCGCATCGCGCCACCTATACGATGGCGGCCCGTAAGATGGACGTGGCCATGGAAGAAGTCCTGTTCGTCGCCAACCACGAATTCGACTGCGTCGGCGCCAAATCCGCGGGCATGCGGACGGTGTTCATCGACCGCCGCAAACGCCCGTTCGCCCGCTGGCCGCACCAGCCGGACCTGGTCGTGTCCAGCATGACGGAACTGGCGGAGATGATGGCCTGACGCGGATCACACCAGCCAGGTGGACTCGTTTTCGCCCCATTCCCGGCCATCGCGCAGCCGCATTTCCAGCCGGCGGAATTCCTCGACCATGAAATCGATGACCACGCGGGTGCGCTGCGCCAGGTGCCGCCGCGACGGATAGACGATGAAAGCCTGGCGCTTGCGGGCGGTATAGTCAGGCAGAAGGCGATACAGCCGGCCGGCCCGGATGTCGTGGATGGTCAACGCATCGCCCAGCAGCGCGATGCCATACCCGGCCAGCGCCGCCTGCCGCACCACCAGACTGTTATTGGATCGGAATGCGCTTGTTACTTCCACATCCACCGACCCATTGGCGCCGCCGAAAATCCAGTGCGTACTGTCCGGCCCCATATCGTGGATGATGCAGGTGTGCCGCGCCAGATCCGAAGGATGCTCCGGCGCGCCATAACGCTCCAGATAGGCGGGGGCGGCCACCGGGGCGGATTGCAACGTCCCGACGGCCCGTGAAACCAGCGAGGTATCCGCTGATTGCCCCAGGCGCAGCGCGAGGTCCAACCGCTCCGCCACCAGGTCATCCGGCTGTTCGTTGACGACGATCTCGACCATCAGGCCAGGATGCTGCCGCATCAGGCCGGTGAAATCCGGCACCAGCAGCAACGCTGCCCCGACCGGCATGCCGATCCGGACCAGGCCCGTCGGGGACCCGCCATTCTTGCCGAACGTATCCTCCAGCCCCTCCGCTTCTTCCAGCAGATGCCGCGCGCGGCTGACCAGGGCCTGGCCTTCGTCGGTCAGGCTTAGCTTGCGGGTGGTGCGATGGAACAACCTGACATCGAAATGCTCCTCCAGCTGGGCGATCTGGCGCGTCACCGCCGACTGGCTGCTGTTGCTCTCCCGCGCCACCCCGGAAAATGATCCGGTTTCGACAACGCGGATAAACGTGTGCAGGCCGGCAATCAGATCCATCTTGTGGCCAATGCCTGGAACAGCGGCACTGCCGCGGATAGGTCCGACAGCCGCACGGCCTCGCCCGGGCGATGAGCCACACCGATGTCGCCCGGCCCCATCACGACGCAGGGCGCGATGGTCTGCAACACCGACGCATCGGTGCCGAACGGTGCGGTGGCAGCCGGTTGCCTGCTGATATCGACACAGGCACGAACGAACGGATCGTCGGCCGGAAGCTCCGGCGGGGCGCCTTCCTCGGCTTCGGTCACCGTCACGCCATAACGGGCGGCGGCTTGTCTGACCGCATCGCGGATCGGGGTGGGATCGATCTTCCTGGAGTAGCGGAACTTGATCCGAGCGGTGGCCACGGGAACGGTGACGTTGATGGCGGTGCCGTGGTTGTCGATCACCGGGTTAAAGTCGCTGAACGGTGGGTCATAGGCGTCGTCCTGCCAGGTCGGGTCGGACAGCAGCCGGTCGAACACCGCCTTCATCTCCGCCAGGAACGGGATCAAAGCCCAGTTCGCATTCTTCCCGATTCCCTTGGCGCTATGGGCCTGCACGCCGGTCGCCACGCAGGTGAACAGGATATGGCTGCGATGGCCGCGCACCGGCTGCAAGCCGGTTGGCTCCACCACCACGATACCCTTGGGCCGCACCGAGCGCACCAATGTGGATCGTTCGGCGGTCATCCTGGCGCCCTGTTTGGTGGTTTCCTCATCGGTAGTGAACAGAAAAGTCGCCGGAACGGTGTCGGGCAGAGCCCGAACGGCGACGATCGCGGCGGCGATCGGGCCTTTCATGTCGGTGCTGCCCAGGCCGTGCAGCAGGCCATCGGCATCGATTCGGGCGGACCATGGGTCGTCCTGCCAGCC
>DAIEHR010000244.1 GCA_027353465.1 Acetobacteraceae bacterium
ATCTGGGACATCATCGGCCCACAGATCGACCAGATCATGGCGGGAGGCCCGGCGACATGGCACGAAAATCAGCTTGTTCCGATTACGCGCCACGGGCGGCGCGAAGATGTTTATTGGACATACAGTTACGGCCCGATCGACGACCCGGCCGCCCGCAACGGCGTGGGCGGCGTGCTGGTCATCTGTTCTGAAACCACTGCCGCCGTTCTCGCGCAAAAAGACCTCGCCGCGCAGACCGAGCGGCAGCAACGACTGTTCGAACAGGCGCCCAGCTTCATGGCGATGCTGGAAGGACCGGACCATCGTTTCGCCTTCGCGAACCCTGCTTACAGGCGCATCGTCGGCGGCCGGGACGTCGTCGGTCGCACGGTGGCGGAGGTGCTGCCCGAAGCGGTTGAGCAGGGCTACCTCGATCGCCTGAACCAGGTGTTCGGCAGTGGGAAGGCGATGGTCTTCACAGGTGCCAAATTCGAAGTGACGTCCGCAAGCACCGGGTTGGCATCCGAGTGCTTCCTGGATTTCGTCTATCAGCCGATCACCGGACCGAACGGTGCTGTAACCGGGGTCTTCGTCGAGGGCTATGACGTAACCGAGCGAACGCTTGCCGAACAGGCCGTGCGGGCAAGCGAGCAGCGGCTGCATGAATTGAACGCCAGCCTGGAGCAGCGTGTCGCCGAGCGATCCGCCGATCTTCTGGCCCGAGAGGCCCGGCTGCGAACGGTATTCGAAACCAGTTACCAGTTGCAGGGTCTTCTGGCGCTTGATGGAACCTTGCTGGAGGCCAACGCGACATCCTTGGCCGTCATCGATACGCCGTTGGCCGAGATCGTCGGCAAGCCGTTCTGGGAGACGCCTTGGTTTACGGCGACTCCGGGGATGCCCGATATCATGCGCGCGGCGGTGGAAGAGGCCGCACGCGGCGAAACGGTGCGCGAGGAGTTGTCGGTCCTGGTCCCCGGCGGATGGCGCGTGTTTGATTTCTCCATACGGCCGATCCGCGGCACCGACGGATCGGTGATCGCCATCGTTCCCGAAGCGGTGGACATCACCGAACGCCGCGTTGCGGAAGAGTCCCTGCGCCAATCGCAGAAGCTGGAGGCGATGGGCCAACTGACGGGCGGAGTCGCACATGATTTCAATAACCTGCTGACGCCGATCATCGGCAGTCTGGACATGCTGATCCGGGGAGGTGTGGGCACCGAGCGGGAGCGCCGCCTGATTGCCGGCGGGATGAAGTCGGCGGAGCGTGCCAAAATCCTTGTGCAGCGCCTGCTTGCTTTCGCTCGGCGGCAACCGCTGCAGGTCGATGCGGTGGATGTGGCGCGGCTGGTCACCGGCATGGCGGACCTGCTGGCAAGTACGTTGGGACCCCGCATCAAGATCGGCGTCGATGTCGCGGCTGATTTGCCGGCGGCGAAGGCCGATCCGAACCAGCTTGAGATGGCGATCCTCAATTTGAGCGTAAACGCCCGCGACGCCATGCCGGACGGGGGGACCCTTAGTATCTCGGCGAGAATTGAGGGTGTCTCGGGCGGCCATCCAGCGAAGTTGTTATCTGGCAACTATGTCCGCATCTCGGTGGTGGACACGGGCGCCGGCATGGATGCCCAAATCCTTCGGCATGCGATCGAACCGTTCTTTTCCACCAAGGGAATTGGCCAGGGAACGGGGCTTGGTCTTTCGATGGCGCACGGTTTGGCGGCACAACTGGGTGGCGGCCTGACGATCGCGAGCCAGTTGGGCGTGGGGACCGAAATCGACCTTTGGCTGCCTGTTTGCCCGGAAAGCGGCCCGAGCGAGCTGGTCGCTGCCCAGATCAGACAACCGGCTCTGTCGGTGGGCGCCGTGCTGCTGGTGGATGACGAGGAACTTGTCAGAAACAGCACCGCGGACATGCTGACCGAACTTGGCTTCGCGGTGTCCGAGGCTTCGTCGGCGGAAGAAGCATTGCGGATGATCGATACCGGCGTACCGATTGATATCCTGATCACCGATCACCTGATGCCAGGTATGACAGGGGTTGATCTCGTTTACGCGCTGCGGGAGCGCCGTCCCGACATTCCGGCTTTGATTATTTCGGGCTTTGCCGAGAGAAAGGGGATCGCCTCCGACCTTCCGCGGCTGACGAAGCCATTTCGGCAAGCTGACCTGGCGGCGGTTCTGAACAGACTTCAAAACTGACCGCGATCGAGCGCGGATGGTAAGGTTGCCGCGGCGGTCAGCCCTTGACGCCCGCGTCAACTGCTCTAGCAGCATCAATCAGAAGGGAACGGAGACGCGCCTATGCCGCAATTGATTGCCGGAAACTGGAAGATGCACTGCCTGGCAGCGGACGCCGTGGCGCTCGCCCAAGGGGTTGCCGCCGGGGCGGCTGGTGTTGAAGCCGAACTGCTGATCTGCCCAACCGCGCTGCACGTCGCGGCTGTGGCGGCGGCGTTGCGGGGCAGTTCGGTCGCTGTCGGGGGACAGGACTGCCATCAGGACGCCCAGGGCGCGCATACCGGCGACGTTGCCGCGCCGATGCTGCTCGATGCCGGCGCCTCGTGGGTCATCCTGGGTCATTCCGAACGCCGGCAGAACCATGGCGAGACGGATGAACTGGTGCGGGAGAAGTGTCTCGCCGCGGTGGCAGCCGGACTGACCCCGATCGTCTGCGTGGGCGAAACCGCCGATCAGCGGTCGGGCGGCCAGGAAACCGAGGTCGTGGGCTGGCAGATCGCCGGCAGTCTGCCCAAGCCGTTCAGCGGCGTGGTGGCGTACGAACCGGTCTGGGCGATCGGCACCGGCAAGACCGCGACCAACGAAGACGTCGCCACAATGCATGCTTTCATCCGCGAGGAACTGGTGCGCCAGTTCGGCGAGGCCGGTCAAACGATCCGTATTCTGTATGGCGGGTCCGTGAAGCCGTCTAACGCGGCGGCCCTGCTGGCGGTGCCGAATGTGGGCGGCGCGCTGGTCGGCGGCGCCAGTTTGAAGGCCGACGAATTTCTAACGATTGCCCGAGCGGCGCAGGGAGGGTAAGAGGCGCGCGCGGCGGCATGTTTATGCTCGCCGCCGTGTCCGTTTGAAAGTTTGCCGCGTTGAGCACCGTTCTGCTGATCATCCATTTGTTCGTCACCCTGGCCTTGATCGGCGTCGTGCTGATCCAGCGCAGCGAGGGCGGCGGGCTGGGCGTTGGCAGCTCTCAGGGCATGGGCTCGTTCATGTCCGGGCGTGGCACGGCCAACCTGCTGACGCGTACGACCGCGGTCCTGGCGGCAATGTTCATGGCCCTGTCTTTGACCCTGGCGTTGCTCAACCGCGGCACATCCGCCGCGCCTGGCCGTTCGATTTTGGATACCCCGGCTTCGTCCAGTCCGGCGCCCGCCAGCACGGCGCCGACTCCGCCGCCGCCGCCAGCCGCGCCGTCAGGCCCGTCCGCGCCGACGAACTGATAGTTCCTTCAATGAACGATTTTTCACCGACGGGCTTCCCCAAGCCCGAGTCGGCTCGCTATGGTGGGCGCCCATGACGCGATATGTGTTTGTCACTGGCGGCGTGGTCTCATCCCTCGGCAAGGGAATCGCAGCAGCTGCGCTCGGCGCACTGCTGCAGGCGCGTGGCTTCAAGGTTAAGCTCCGCAAGCTGGACCCGTACCTGAACGTCGATCCGGGCACCATGAGCCCGTATCAGCACGGCGAGGTCTTCGTCACCGACGATGGCGCCGAAACCGATCTGGATCTTGGGCACTACGAGCGTTTCACCGGCGTGCATGCCACGCAGTTGGATAACGCCACCACCGGGCGGATTTATCAGGACGTAATCGCCAAGGAACGGCGGGGCGACTATCTGGGCGCCACGGTTCAGGTGATTCCGCACATCACCGACGCCATCAAGGAAGCGGTGCTGCGGGAAACCTCTGAATTCGACTTCGTTCTCGTGGAGATCGGCGGCACCGTCGGCGACATCGAAAGCCTGCCGTTCCTGGAAGCCATTCGGCAAATGGGTAACGAGCTTGGCCCCGACCACGCCATGTTCGTGCATCTGACCCTGGTGCCTTATATCCCCTCGGCCGGTGAGCTGAAGACCAAGCCGACACAGCATTCCGTCAAGGAACTGCTGAACGTCGGCATCCAGCCGCAGATGCTGCTGTGCCGCTGCGATCGCCCGATCCCCGAGAACGAACGCCGCAAGATCGCGCTGTTCTGCAACGTGCGTCCCTCCGAGGTGATCCCCGCGCTGGACGTGGCAACCATCTTCCAGGTGCCGATCGCCTACCACGAAGAAGGCATGGACCGCGAAGTCCTGCGCCATTTCGGCCTGAACGCCGATGTGGAGCCCGACCTGTCGCGCTGGCGGAACATCGTCGAGAACGTGCAGACGCCAGAAGGCGAAGTCCGCATCGCCGTGGTCGGCAAATACACCAACCTGCTGGACAGCTATAAATCGCTGGCCGAAGCGCTGGCCCACGGCGGCATCGCCAACCGGGTGAAGGTGCGCCTGGACTGGGTGGACAGCGAGATTTTCGAACAGCCCGACACCGTCCATCGCCTGGAAGGCGTGCATGGCATCCTGGTCCCCGGCGGATTCGGTGAACGCGGCACGCCCGGCAAGATTGAGGCCGTGCGCTTCGCCCGCGAGCACAAAGTGCCGTTCTTCGGCATCTGCTTCGGCATGCAGATGGCCGTAATCGAAACCGCAAGGAATCTGGCCGGCATGCCAGAGGCGTCGTCCAGCGAATTCGGCCCCTGCGACATACCGGTGGTCGGTCTGCTGACCGAATGGGCACGCGGCAACCAGGTCGAACGCCGGACGGAAACCGACGCCAAGGGCGGCACCATGCGCCTGGGCGCCTATCCGGCCGCCCTGAGCGAAGGCAGTCTGGTGCGCCATATCTACGGCGACGCCCCGCTGATCCAGGAACGCCACCGCCACCGCTATGAGGTAAACGTCAACTTCAAGGCGCAACTGGAAGCCAGCGGCCTGCGCTTTTCCGGCATGTCGCCCGACGGCGTGCTGCCGGAAATCATC
>DAIEHR010000246.1 GCA_027353465.1 Acetobacteraceae bacterium
GCTGACGTGCCGCGCCCCAGCAGCCGGTCGAGGCTGCCGCGCAATGCTGCCAACATCAGGCTTTCCCCCAATAGGCGGTCGCGGCGCTCCAGGCCGTGTCGGCGTTCTCCAGCCGGACCCGGCCGATGCGATTGTTGGAAATACCGCCGAGATAGAGCCAGCCGCGATGTTCGCGCATCGAGGTAATCATCGGGTGATTAAGCCCGCCCTGGTCCCACAGCGATTCAATGACGCGGCCGGTGTCGTCGAAGCGGACAACGCAGCCGGTATTCAGGTTCGGATACAGCCACTGATCCGGCGCTATACGCCGAGCCATGCGGCGGCGGAAGCCGGGCATGCGAAGGGCGACGTCCATTGCGGGCGACCGCATCCCCAGCAACGCCACCCAGTACGTGCCGTCCGATGCTCGGTTGATGTTGTCGGGGTAGCCCGGCAAATCCTCGATCAGCCGTTCGACCTTGCCTGCCTTCGGCCCGCTGATCCAATAGCGGCTGATGCGGCAGGCCCAGCTTTCGGCGAACAGGATCGACTGACCATCGTTCGCCAGGCAGATCCCGTTCGGGAACACCAGGTTGCGCAAAGCGGTATGGGTGCGGCCGGTGCGGGGATCGTAACAGATGATCCGGCCGTTGCCCCGGCTTTCCAGCGCATCGACCGGCCAGTCGTGCATTTCGTAGCGGATGGTGGCCTCGCTGAAGAAAATTCGCCCGTCCGGCGCGATATCCAGATCGTCGGCCAGCCGTAGGCGCGAATCGTCGATCACCGAGAACGGCGAGCGGTTGGTTTCGTCGGTAACCTTGCTGACCGTCCGGTCGCGGGCGATTTTATACAGGCCCATGCCGCCGACGCAGATCAGCAGATTGCGGTCGCGATCGAACGCCATGCCGAGAGGGGAGCCGCCGATATGGGCGTACACTTCCCATTTCTTGTAGTCGGGCGGGAAGAAGCGCAGCACGTCGCCGTGGCGGTTGCCGCAGAACAGGTAATCCTCGTCGTCCAGGATCACGTCCTCGGGCGATTCGACCTCCCCCAGGCCGATGATTTCGACGTTTCGCAGCCGGTTATTCAGCGCGAACGGGGTGCCGGAGGCCGCGTCTGTCGAAGCCGGCGGCGGCAGCGTCACATAGGTCGGCGAGACATACACTTTCGACAGCAGTTTATCGCGGTTCTTCAGCCAGCGGACATCGACGAACACCGCGAACAGCAGCGTCAGGCCCAGCACCATGGGGCCGGAGCCGCTGTTCAGGCCAAGCCGGATCACGCCGTTCGTCATCAGCAGCACGATCACTGACCCGATCAGCGCCTTGACCACGGACCCGCGCCCGCCGCCCAGGCTGTTGCCGCCCAGCACAGCCGCTGTCAGCGCCGCGATTTCCAGCCCCATGCCGGTGTCGGTGCCCGCACCGCCCAGGCGTGCGGCGTACAGCAGGCCGGACAGCCCGCACAACATGCCGGAAATGGTGTAGGAGCCGCAGACGGTGCCGCGCACCGACAGGCCCATGTTATGCGCGGACCGGCGGGAACCGCCAATCGCCATCGCCCGCCAACCCGGCCGGCTTCGGGTCAGGATCACATGGCCGATCAAGGCGACGACGATCAGGACGACGAAGCTGAACGGTATTCCGGCGACACCGCCCATGCCGATCAGGTCCCAGATATCCGAGTCATAGAAACTGACCGACATATCCTGCGCGTACCGCAGCAGCAGCATGTCCACGACGGCGCGCACGATGATCAGCGTGACCAGCGTCGTCAGGAACGCCCGCAGCCGGAAGAATCCAACCAGGACGCCGTTGACGAAACCAACCGCGCCGCACACCAGGATCACCGCTGGCACGACGGCGGCCACTGGCCATCCCGCCAGATTCAGCAGCGCCAGCGTGGTGAAATTGCCCAGCGCGAAGTTGGACCCGACGCTCAGGTCGATGCCGCCGACGATGATCACTGTCATCATCGAGATGCAGACCAGACCGAACTCGCCCAACTGGCGGCTGGTGATCACCAGGATTTGCGGGGCAAAGAAATCCGGGATCAGCAAGCCGAACGTCGCGATCACGCACAGCAGCACCGCGAACGGCACCGCGTTGTCGATCCATTTTTTCGACAGTAATTCGCCGACCAGATGGTCGGGAAAATATCGATATCGCAAGCGGGAAAGGGATTCCCGCAGCGGGATTTCGCGTGCGGCGGTTGCTGACGAAGCCAAGTCGAACCTCTACTTCCGGATCATGCTGAGAGACGCCGCGAAGAAACGGCCGGAACAGCGCACGGGACCGCCCGACAGGACGATCCCGTGTCAGGCTCGGTTAGCGCAGCAGCGCGGCGTAGGCCTGCGGATCCCAGCATGTACCGGCCTTGACGTCGGCCTTGGTCATCACCCGCGTGGGCGAGTAAAGCTGGAACTTGATCGAACCGGCGGGCTGCTTGCTTTGCAGCAGGGCGCTGATCGCGGTGAACGCATCGCGTCCCATGCCGGGTGCATCGTAATTGATGGCGGCCGAGAATGTCCCATCCTCCAGACGATCGCACATGCTCTGCGCGCCGCCTCCGGAGGTCAGGAAATACACCTGCCCCTGCTTGCCCGCCTGCTTGATCGCGGCACCCGTGCCCACGCCTTGCCCATCCCATACATCGACGATGCCGCAGAGATCGGGATTCTGTTGCAGCACCGTCTCGGTCACCGCGCGGGCCTTGCTGGCATCCCAGTCGGCCGCCTGGCTGGAAACCACCTTGATCTCGGGATGCGCCTTCAGGCCTTCCAACAGGCCCTTCACCTGATAGTAGCTGACGCCGCCGGTCAGCACGCCCTGCACGATGGCGATCTTATGCGACGTCTGGGTATCCTTGCCGCAGGCCTTGGCCATCATCCCGGCTTCTTGCTGGCCCATCGAAATGAAATCCGGGCCGACAAACGCGTCGGTCTGGATCGCGCCCTGCATGTTCATCTGGATCACCCGGATACCCGCCGCGTTGGCCTGCTTCAGCAGACGGGCCAGCGATTGCAAGTCCGGGTTCTGGGTAACGATCACGTCCGGATGTTCGGCGATCAGCGACGTCATCGCCTGCGCCATGGCGTCGGTGCTCCAGTTCGGGTCGCGCGCCTTGAACGTCATGCCGTAACGGTCGGCCTCGGTCTTGATCACGCCGCCCCAGGCTTGCGCCAGATCGAACCCGATCGAGATCGGCAGATACGCGATCGATTTGCCCTTCAGCGCGTTCAGCGCTGGCTCGCGATATGGATCGTTCATGTTGTCCTGGGCGCGCGCCGTGACGCCGCCGACGGTCAGGGCGGCAACCGCGATCGCGGCGAACCGTAGCAAAGCTGATTTCATTATTTCCACTCCCTTATGATTATCAATTGTCCGGGCGATGTGCCCGATGGTTCGCCCGGCGACGCGTCAGATGTCCCCCTGCTGGCCGGTCTGTTCGTCGCGCGGATTGATGATGCTGTCTGAAACGATGGCAAACAGCAGGATCAGACTCTTGATGACGTTCTGGACGGTGTACTGAACATCCATGATTGTCATGCCGTTCATCAGCACGCCGATCAGCAGCGTGCCGACAATCACGTTGCGAACCCCGCCGCGACCACCGCTGAGGCCAACACCGCCCAATACCACGACCAGAATCACGTCGTAGATCATGTTGGAATTCACGATTCGGGTGTTCATCGCGCCAACCGAGGTCGCGGTGATCAGCCCCGCCAGGAATGTGGCGCTCCCCGACAGCACATACTGGAACACCAGCATCGGGCGCACCCCGATGCCGCCGATCCGCGCCGCGTGGAAGTTGTCCCCCATCGCGAAGATGAACCGACCGGGTTTGGTGTATTTCAGAAACAGATACGCCGCGAAGGCCGTAGCGGCGGCAACGACGATCGGCATCGGAATACCGGCGACCATTCCCTGCCCAAGCTGGACAACCGGCCCCATATCGTGCGGCAGATAGACAACATCCGTTCCGGTGATCAAATGCGCTCGGCCGAACCCGTAAATGAACGTCGCCATCGCCAGCGTGGCGAATAGCGAAGGGATCTCCGCATAAGCGATCAGGATGCCGCCGATCAGGCTCATGCCCAGCGCGAACGCCAGCCCGACGCAGAGTGCGAGCCAGACCGGCATGCCGCCGGCAATCAATTGCAGCGCCCAGCCCACCGAGATCGCCATGTTCGCCACGATCGCCAGATCGATCCCGCGACCCAGCACCACGACCAGCATCGCCATGCCCAGCATGCCCAGCACCGCGACGCTGCGGACCAGAGCCAGCAGATTGGAGGGGGCAAGGAAGTTATTGAGTTCGACGGCAAACACCGCGAACAGCGCGATCGTAATGAGGAAAACGATCCGCTCCTGGCTGAACGACCGTTTCGACCGGCTCACCGCCATAATGCGGACTCCCGGTCACGGAGGACCGGTACGCGGGTATTATCGATGCACACCGAATTCATGCCGAAACGGGGCGGGCAGGGCGGCATTGCGGGCGGCGACATAAGGTCACCCACGCCGCGGGCGGCACAGCGCCCGGACGATCTGTTTCTGGTTCACGTTCGCTATCCCCAATACGTTTTCTTATCGTTTACGGCAGGACGTGCAGTCGAATAGAGCGAAACAGTTCGGTGCGCCAGCCACTAACGCATTTTCCACCGATTGAATGTCATCGGTCAATACGGCCGCCACTACCCTCAGCGGCGGCCAAACATCTTTTCGATGTCGGACTTGGACAGCTTCAGTACCGTCGGACGACCGTGGCTGCATGTCGCGGCGCGCGGCGTGTCTTCCATCTGACGCAGCAGCGCGCTCATTTCGGCTTGGCCTAATTTGCGGCCGGCTCGGATACTGCCGTGACACGCCATGCGGGCGATCACCGCGTCCAAGCGGGAAGACAGGATGGTTTCCTCGTCCATCTCGGCAAATTCGTCCGCCAGGTCGCGCAGCAGCGGGCCGGGTTCGGTGGCCCCCAGCGCTGCCGGCAACGCGCGCACCAGGATCGCGCCGGGGCCGAATTCTTCCAGTTCCAGGCCGAGCTGAGCGAGATCGTGCGCCCGCGCGCAGAGGCGGGCGACGTCGGCGGACGGCAGATCGACGACGGCCGGTAGCAGCATCGGCTGGCTGCGCACGGAACCATCCAGCATCTGGGCCTTGATGGCCTCATGCGTCAGGCGTTCATGGGCGGCGTGCTGATCCACCAGCACCAGCGACCCATCGGCGGCGACGGCAATGATGTAGGTATCCAGAACCTGGGCAACCGGCGCGCCAAGCGGATAGTCTGGCGAGGGCGCCAGCGCAGCGATCTGCCGGGCGGCGGGCGCGCCGGTAAACGGCAGTTGCGCTTCAGCCAGATTGCCGTGCGGCCACGCGCCAGAGGATAGTGCCAGCGGCGGCGCCGGATAGGACGGCCGGTTGGGACGCGAGGCGAACGACGCCCAGGCCGGACCGCCGGGTGCGGGCATCGGCACCACCTGTCCGGTGCCCACCCCCAGCGCGCGACGGACAGAGCCGATGACCAGGGAACGGATCGCCGCGCCGTCCCGGAACCGCAATTCGGTCTTCGCCGGATGCACATTCACGTCCAGTTCGTCCGGCGGGACATCCAGGTACAGGGCAACAATGGCGTGGCGGCCGGCGGCAATGACATCGCGATAGGCGACTTTCACTGCTGTTCGCAGCACCGGATCGGCCACCGGCCGGTTGTTGACCACCAGGGTCTGTGCCACCGGCGTCGCCCGAGTGACTGCTGGCGAGCAGATGTAGCCGCTGATTTTCAGCCCGTTGCGCTCCTCGCTGACGGGCAGCATGACCCCGGCGGCTTCGGTTCCGATCAAGGCGGCGACGCGCTTGATCCGGTCCTGAACCGGGGCTTCGAAGACCACGCGGCCATCGAGTTCCAGGCGGAAGGCGACATGGGGGGCGGACATCGCCAGCCGGCGGACCACCGCCTCGGCGTGTTCGGCCTCGATGCGGGGGCTTTTCAGGAATTTGCGGCGGGCGGGGGTGGCGAAGAACAGGTCGCGCACCACAACCCGCGTGCCGGCTGGGCCCGGGGCAGGGGCGACGGCGGAGACATGGCCGCCTTCGACGCTGATTGCATTGGCATGGTCGGCGTCATGCGGGCGGGAGGTGATTTCAAGCCGGGCGGCGGCGCCGATCGACGGCAGGGCTTCGCCACGGAACCCCAGCGTGGTGATCCGCACCAGGGTTTCGTCGGTCAGTTTGGAGGTAGCATGGCGCAGCACGCACAGCGCCAGTTCCTCGGCCGACATGCCGATGCCGTTGTCGGTGATTTCCAGCCGGTCGATGCCGCCGCCATCCAGGCAGACGGTAATCCGCGTGGCGCCGGCGTCGAGTGCGTTTTCCACCAGTTCCTTGGTCGCCGCGGCCGGTCGCTCGATCACCTCGCCGGCGGCGATGCGATTGACGGTGGTCTCGGCCAGGAGGCGGATACGCGACATGCGGTTGTTCAGGCTTCCCCACGAAGGGTCAGGAAGCGACTGATCAAAGCGGTGGTGGACGAGTCGTGTCCATGTCTTTCGGCGCCCGGCTGCAATTCCGGCAGGATGCCGTTGGCCAGTTGCTTGCCCAGTTCGACACCCCACTGGTCGAAGCTGTCGATGCCCCAGACGCAGCCTTGCACCGCCACCTTGTGTTCATACAGGGCGATCAGGCGGCCGATGCTGAAGGCATCGAGCCGGTTGAACAGGATGGTGTTGGACGGCCGCTCGCCGACCGCGACGCGGTGCGGCGCGATGGCATCGATGTCGGCCTGGCTGGCGCCGGCTTTGGTCATTTCCGAGCGGATTGCGGTTTCGGATTTCCCGCGCATCAGCGCCTCGGCCTGGGCGAACGCGTTGGCCGCCAGCGCGCGGTGGGCGTCTGGGCGGTCGTGGCCGGCATTGGCGGCGAGGATGAAATCCACCGGCACCGGGCGCGTGCCCTGATGCACCAACTGCATGAAGCTGTGTTGGGCGTTGGTGCCGGGTTCCCCGAACAGGATCGGGCAGGTGTCCCAGCCGGTCGGCGCACCGGCCAGGGTGACGTGTTTGCCGTTGGACTCCATTTCAAGCTGCTGAAGATGCGCGGGCAGGCGGCGCAGCCGGTCGTCGTAGGCCAGGATGCACTGGGTGGCGCAGCCGAGCGCGTTGGTGTTCCAGATGCCGACCAGGCCAAGCAGGACGGGCAGGTTCTGGCGCAGGGGGGCATCGCGGAAGTGGCAGTCCATCGCCCAGGCGCCGTCCAGCATCTGCTGGAACTTGTCCCACCCGGCGGCGAGCGGGATGACCAAGCCGACCGGCGACCACAGCGAATAC
>DAIEHR010000273.1 GCA_027353465.1 Acetobacteraceae bacterium
CGCCGCCGTCAGCAGGCGATGGCGATCCGGGTCGTAGAGGTGATCGTTCACCCCGACGACGATGTTCAATGCCCCGGCTTCCTTGACCGGCGCGGCGACGATCACCCGCTTGACGCCGCACGAGAAATACGCCGCCAACTGACTTTCCGTCAGGAACTTCCCCGTACACTCCAACACGACCTCGCACCCCAGGTCGCCCCAGGGAACCGCGCCCGGCGTTACTTCGCCGCTGAACCCGATCTTACGGCCACCGACCCGGATAGTGTCCTCGCCGTCGATGTCGAATTCATGTCGCCAACGGCCGTGCAGGCTGTCGAATTCCAGCAAATGCGCGGTTGTCACCGCGCCGCCCTTGGCTTCGTTGAGATGCACGATATCGAGCCGGTTGTCGCCGCGAGGATCGTCCTCGCCGCGGAAAATCCCCCCCAGTGCCGCCCGGACCGCCAGACGGCCGATCCGGCCCATGCCATTGACGCCGACGCGCATAATCAGCGCCCCCCGGCAGGCGTCGGAATACCGCCGCCAATTTCATCCAATCGTGCCCTGATCGCCAAACGGTCCAGCGACGCAAACGGCAGCGAGGTGAAAATCTCCAGCCGGCGGCGGAGGCTGGCGTAAAGCTCGTTGATCAGGGCGGCACGCTCGACGGCGCTGCCCATAAACTTCGCCGGATCTGGTAACGGCCAGGCCGCGGTCACGGGAACCGGGCCGAAGTCCGGGCAGACCTGACCATCCAGCGCGTCGCACAGGGTTATGATAAAGTCCATCCGGGGCGCATTCGGGCCGGCGAACTCCTGCCACGACTTGCTGCGCAATGCCGCGGTGTCATGGCCCAGGGTGGCCAGCTTCGCCAGAACCTCCGGGTTCGGGCCGGAGCCGGGTTCGGACCCGGCGGAATAAGCATGAAACCGGCCATTCGCGATGCTTTCCAGGATCGTCTCGGCCATGATCGACCGGGCCGCATTATGCGTACACAGGAACAGCACATTGAACGCTGGGGTCATGGCGGGGTCCTCGCTGGGGAGAGGCGGCAGCAGCCGGGCGATGTCGCCGCACAGGTCGGGACGCCCGTCGCAACAGGCCTCCGTCAGGAAGGCAAAGACCGTCCGCAGGGTGACGAACCGCACCGAATGGATGATCTGCCGCCCCTGCCGGGTCGATTGCGTCAGGCCGGCGCGTTCGAGCGCGGCCAGGTGAAACGATGCATTGGACGGCGAAAGACCAAGCCGCAGCGCGATGTCGCCGGCGGCCAGTCCAGTCGGCCCCTTGCTAATCAGCAGGCGCAGCAGCTCCAGCCGCACTTCTTGCGACATCGCACTGAAGACCGAAGCGATCTCTGACGTTTGCATATTTTTAGTATGATTGAAACATAAACATCTGGCAAGCAGGGGTACCGCCCTTTCCCAGCGGAAAGGCAGTCGGCACGCACTCGGCACGCACTCGGCACTGGCGCGCGACCCCTGCCCGGTCCATCTTTCAGCTAATGAGCGCGCAGGACCCGCACAGCGATCAATCATCCGCCGGCACCATCCGGGTAGGCGGCGAAGCCAATGGGATGGTCACCTACCTGATCGACCTGCCCCCCGAATCCCTGCCCAGCGTCTGCAAGCGTGACCTGGAACGCGCATGGTACGCAGCTCGGGACGCAGCACTCCTGGAACAGCAGGGCGCGGTGCGTGGTTTCCGATTCAACCGCCCGGACGGCAGCCATACCGACCTCGCCCTCGCGGACCGAGATGCCCGATGCTGGGTCGGGGCGGTGGACCGTTCGGTGGGGATCGCCCACGCCCCCGGAATGTCGCTGTGCCTGCGATTATTGGCGCTGATCGACCTGCTGGCCCGCGCGCCGTGGGCGCGATCGCTGTTTCATCTGGCCAGGGATGGTGCCGAATTCCATCCGGCTCTGCTAAAAGCCGCGGCGAGCCAGCCGCTGACCCGGGACGCCCGATTCGACGAAGCGGGGTTCAGGTTGCGGCTGGCCCGTTTCGCGAGTGGTGTGCAGATCGAAGCACCGCGCGCGGACAACCAACGCTTGTCAGGAGCCCGACCATGAGTCCCTTTCGTCTTGCTGCCTCGATCGGGGCACTGTTGGGCGCTGTCGCCGTATCTGGCTGCGGGTCCAGGCCAGTCACAGGCCAGGCGGAGGCCGACGCCCAAACCCGGGCTGCCTGCCGGGCGCGGGCCGCGGAGGTTTACGATCAACAAAATCAGGGGGCCATTTATAGCGCGCCTCCCCCGGTAAACATGCCTTATTCAGGAAACTACACGCCGCAGGTCACCGACCGCGGCCTGTCCGATCTGTTCGCGCATGACCGCATGGTCAATGATTGCATACGCAACAGCGGTACCGGGGCCGAAGTCACTTCGGCGCCGAAGCTGGCCCCTACCGCCAAGCCATCCGCGGAATAGCTCCAGAAGGCACGGTCAACGGCTGGCGCCGGCGGGAAGCCCGGCACAGCCTAAGTGCCAAAGGTTCGGCCGCATCATGACCGCGGGCGATGGTTCCGAACCCTTATCAATGTCGGTGACATACCGTTGCGGTCACCGCTATCCTTCGGCGGCATTAGAATGCCGCTGAAGGAAACCGATTTGTTCCGCATAGTCCTATCCGCATTTCTCGCCGGAAGCCTGTGTGTTTCCGCCATGGCTGCTTCGCCGGCGACGGGAACCGGTGACTCCCCCCAAGGCGCGTTTAGCGCGGCCCTGCGTGAAGCCATCGGCGCGCCCGCCCGAGCCGACCTGGAGGACCAGGCAACGCTGCGCCTGAACGGAGATTCGCTGCTGATTCCCAAGGAACCGGCCATCCGATTGCTAACCGCATCCAATCGGCCGATCCCCAAGGACTTCGCTGCCCTGCTGGTGGGATCTGAAGGCATGGAAAGCGCTGGAATCGTGACGATTGTCCGCGGCGGATTCGTCGATTCAGATGCTGCCATCGCCTGGACCGCCGACGATCTGTTGGCCAGCCTGACGCTTACCGTGGAGCACCAAAATCCCGCTCGAATTCAGCATGGTCTGCAACCGTTGGAGGCTCGTCGCTGGATACTTCCGCCGTCCTACGATCCCGAAAGGCATCAGATTTCCTGGGCGGCCATGATCATCCCCCAAAGCGCCCCACGTGAATCGGACGGCGAGGTGACGTTTCATGCAATCGGCTTCGGCCGGGATGGCTACATTCACCTAGCGGTCACCACCAGCGAACAACAGGCGGAGCCGACGAGACAAATGGTCGCGTCATTCCTGGCCGGACTGAATTTTCAACCCGGAAACGCCTATACCGATGTCCAGTCGGCCGATCGTCGCTCCCCAGAGGGTCTCGCGGGCGCGATGGGGATCGAGGCTTTCGTCAAGGCGCGGCCCAAGACCGACCTATGGTCATCCGACAAGGTTTTGCCGATCGCCGGCGGCCTGGTCGCCGCGATCGGAGCAGTCGCACTGGCTTTCAACATCGCGCGCCAAATGAGACGAAATTCCCGCCGAATATAAACCGCCGTCGCCAACCGGCCTGGGGGCCAAATCGGACCGGCATACCCTGGCACGCAGCCGGATGCCGCTCGTCAGTCCACCGACATGATAGAGTAGAGACCGTGGCGGCTGGTATTGGTCGCCGAGGCGCCACAAACACCCTATATGGACATCATGGATCTGACCTTTATCCCCGGCTCCCGCATCGTCGAAGTCGCGCGCCTTGCCTTCGCTACCCCCGACGTCGATTTCCTGTGTTTCGGCGAGTCCGACCAACCCAGCCCTCTCGCCGCCACGGATGCGGCAATCCGCGCATTGAGGGACGGTGAAACCCGGTACCCGGATGTGCGGGGGCTACCCGCGCTGCGCGAGGCGCTCGCTGGGTATCTAACCGCGTTGCACGCCATTCCGGTGGCGGAAACCCGTATCCAGGTGACGGCGTCCGGCATGGCGGCGATCTCGATTGCGATGAACGCCGTGGTGCGGGCTGGACATCGCGTGGTGGTCATCAGTCCGTTGTGGCCGAATATCGCCAATGCGGCGCGATTGCGGGGCGCGGTGGTCGAGCAGATCGGCCTTGACCCAACCGAAGACGGCGGGTTTCGCCTGAACCTGGATCGCTTGGACACGATGCTGAAAGGCGCTCGGGCACTGGTCCTGAACTCCCCCGGCAACCCCACGGGGTGGACCGCGACCGAAGCGGAGTTGCGATCCATCAACGCCATCGCCAAACGGCACGGCACCTGGATCATTTCCGATGAGGTGTATTCGCGGCTGGTGTACGATGGGCGGGACGCGGCACCGTCGATGCTGGATGTTGCCGAACCCAACGACCGGGTCATCGTCTGCAACAGCTTTTCCAAGACCTGGATCATGACGGGATGGCGGCTGGGCTGGCTGGTCGTGCCCGAGGGTACCAGCGAACAGTTCGCCGACATCGTCGAAGCCGTGCATTCCGGCGTTGCCCCCTTCACCCAGCATGCCGGTCTGGCCGCTATTCGCGACACAGCGACGGTTTCGGCGTTCCGGGCGCATTGTTCGGCCGGGCGCGATTTAGCCAGCGAGGCGCTGATCGGGCTGAATGGGGTGCGTTACCGGCCTCCGGTCGGGGCGTTCTATGCATTCGTGGCGATCGAGGGGGTTCGGGACAGCCTGGATCTGGCGAAAAAGCTGGTGAGCCGTCATGGCGTGGCGGTCGCGCCAGGGATCGCGTTCGGCGATGCTGGCGAAGGTTATCTGCGGATTTGTTTCGCCCAATCGGCCGCGTTGATGGAGCGGGCAATGCAGCGCCTGCGTGATGGCTTACGCGCGGAGGTAGGATCATGACCCAACAAGTTTGCGGCGTGTGCGGCCATCCCTGCCGGGCGGCCTTTCGCGCGCCGCAACCCGAGATCGCGCCCGACCTGGATATGCGCCCCGGTGAGCCCGCTCGGTCCACTCTGCGCGACTGGATCCAGGTGTGTTCGTCGTGCGCCGCCGCCGCCCCCGCATTGGCGGACTTGCCAGCGGCGGCCGGTCCGGTGGTGAAATCAGACGAATACCGCCTGTTGAGCACAACCTCGCTGGAAGAGACGTTACCGTTCCGTCGCTGGGCGCTGATCTGCGAACGCCTGGGGGATCGGGCCCAGCAGGCGGAGGCGTTGCTGCAAGCAGCCTGGGCGGCGGATGATGCGGCGGCGATGACCGAGGCGGCGACGCTGCGGGGCGCGGTCGCCGGCCTCTGGGCCGACACAACAGACGTTGAGACAGGCCTCCGCCGCTTGGATGTGATGCGCCGAGCGGGGATGTTTGAGCAGGGGGAGGCTTGGGCTGCCGAACTGGCCGCGCGCCAGCCGGATGAATTGGCCCGCGCCATCGTTGGCTTCCAACGCGCCCGGATCGCGGGCCGCGATATCGGGCGCCATCTGATCAGCAGTGCTTTGCCGCCGCCGGCGCACGCACCGCATGTTTCGCACGGAAAACGCGCGACGACCGGTTTCTGGTCTCGGCTGTTTCGGAAATAATCCGCCTCAGATCATGAACATCCGGACGATCGACGTCGCCAGCAGCGCCACGCCAGCAAGCCCAAAGCCGACCGAACCATAGGCAGGCATGCCGTGGGTGATACGCAGCGTCAGATACCCCCCCGCGATGAGGACGGTCAGGGCACCCAGCAGGAAGCTGGGGTTTCTCATCGAAGCCGCGGACTCACGGGAGTAGAATCGCAGCACAAAGATCAGAAACGCGATGATAAAGGGCAACAGGACGATGGTGGAGAAATCTGACATTGGCCCATCTTGATCGGTTCATGGGTGAGATAACGGATTATCCCCCGGTCTAGAAGGAAGATCGTTCTTGAGTTTGGTGGCAGGGGTTCTCTACACGATGTCGTGAGGAGAACACTCGATGACGGCATCGGATTGGTGGCGCGGCGCGGTTGTCTATCAAATCTACCCTCGTAGTTTCTTCGACAGCAACGGCGACGGGATCGGGGACCTGGCCGGCGTTACGGCCAAACTGGACTACATCGCCCAGCTCGGCGTGGACGCGATCTGGCTGTGCCCGTTCTTTGCCTCGCCCCAGCGGGATTTTGGCTACGACGTCTCGGACTACCGGGCGGTGGACCCGATTTTTGGAACCCTGGCTGATTTCGACGCGCTTTTGGGTCGGGCCCATGCGCTGGGTCTGAAGGTGCTGATCGATCAGGTCTGGAGCCACACCTCCGACCGGCACGCCTGGTTTCTGGACAGCCGGTCCAACAGACAATCCGCGAAGG
Organism: Acetobacteraceae bacterium; assembly: GCA_027353465.1. GTDB lineage: Bacteria > Pseudomonadota > Alphaproteobacteria > Acetobacterales > Acetobacteraceae > Rhodopila. The sequence goes on from DAIEHR010000273.1 coordinate 6,221, forward strand.
CGGATTGGTACGTATGGGCCGATCCACGGCCGGACGGCACGCCACCCAACAACTGGCTGTCAGTCTTCGGCGGGGCTGCCTGGACCTGGGAACCGCGGCGGCGGCAGTATTATCTGCACCATTTCCTGAACCATCAGCCAGCGTTGAACCTGCATAATCCGGCGGTGATGGACGCGCTGCTGGAAACCGGGCGTTTCTGGCTGGACCGCGGTGTGGACGGGTTCCGGCTGGACGCGATCGACTTCCTGCTGCACGACAAGGCGCTGCGGCCAAACCTGCCCGCCGCGGGTTCGGGGGAAATCCCGGCCAAGCTGTTCGGCATGCAGCAGCATATTCGCGACATGATGCAACCCGAGGCGATGGGCCTGCTGGCCCGCATCCGGGGATTGACGGACACCTATCCCGGTACCGCGACGCTGGGCGAATTCTCCAGCCAACCAGGAGCGTTCGAACGCGTGGCGGCCTGCACCGAGGGCGGCGACCAGTTACACATGGCCTATACGCTGCAGCCGTTACGTGGCGGTTTCGATTGGCCGACCGTTGCATCGCTGGTGCAAGAGGCGGCGCGATCCGAGGGCTGGCGCTGCTGGTCGTTCAGCAACCACGATGTCGAGCGCGCGGTCAGCCGCTGGGGTTCTGGCGAACCGGCCGTCGCCCGGTTGTTGATGGCATTACTATTGTCGTTACGCGGCAGTGTCTGTCTTTACCAGGGCGAGGAACTGGGTTTGACGGAAGCGGAATTAGCTGAGCAGGACCTGCGCGATCCGTTCGGGATCGCTTACTGGCCGGCGTTTCGCGGGCGGGACGGCAGCCGCACGCCGATGCCATGGGTGGGGTCGGCGCCGCATGCCGGGTTCACCTCGGGCGTGCCTTGGCTTCCGGTGCCAGCGGCGCACCTGACGATGGCCGTTGATGGTCAGGAAGCAAACCCAGGTTCGTTGTTGCACGAGTACCGGCGGTTCCTGCACTGGCGGCGCGGCGTTCCGGCGCTGATACGCGGGACGTTGCTGCCGGTTGTTCTGCCGGAGCCGCTGGTGGGTTTTGTGCGCGAGCTCGATGGGCAGCGCGTGCTGGCTGTGTTCAATCTGTCCGGCAGGGACGTAGCGTTCGATGCCGACCGTTTTGGCGATATCAGCCCCCTGCCCGAGAGCGGATTCGCTCAGGGCGCCGGGTATCTGCCGCCCTATGGCGCGATGTTCGCCGCCGTTGGTCTTCGCGCCGACGCCGAGTTGACGCATCATGGGGATGGCGCGCCCTCGCGCGGCCTAAACCAAGGAGCAGTGAACCAATGATCCACGTTGTCGCCATCATTACCGCCAAGCCCGGACATCGCGATGCGATCCTGGAGGCGTTTCGCGCCAACATGCCGGCCGTCCATGCCGAGGC
>DAIEHR010000035.1 GCA_027353465.1 Acetobacteraceae bacterium
CCGTCATATTTCCATAAAAACCGTCTCGTTGTCCCCTTGCAGCCGGATGTCCAGGTTCCACGCACCGGAGGCGGTCCGGGTGGCGATCAAGGTGCGGCGGCGGGCTTCGTCCTCGATCATCGACAGGACCGGATCGGTTTCGTTCAGTGGCTCGTCGTGGAAATACAGGCGTGTGATCAGCGCGTTTAGCAAACCACGGGCAAAGATCGATATCGCGATGTGCGGCGCCTGCTGGGCGTTGCCCAATCCCGCGACAGGGCCGGGCTTCAACGTGGTGAACCGAAACGAGCCATTGGCGTCGGTGCGGCAGCGCCCGAACGCGGGAAAGATGTCCGACGCCGCCGGGCTGGTCTGCCAAATCTCGATCGCCGCATCGGTAACGAGGCTGCCGCCCCCATCATAGACCGTGCCGGTCAATACGATCGTCTCGCCCTCGGCGCCGAAGCGGGTCAGGTCGGCCCAGGTTTCATCCTCGATCAGGTGCCAGTAAGGACCGATCGTCTGGCTCGCGGTAGCAGCCACCATATCACGCCTGCTCGGTTGGCGTGGCGTCGCGGCCACGCAGGACAAAGTCGAAACGATAGCCCAACGCCCATTCCGGGGAGGTGATGTCGATGTCGAAGGCGGCGACCAGCCGGTCCCGGGCCGCCGGGTCGGGAACCGCGAGGAAGATGGGGTCCAGGGCCAGTAGCGGGTCACCGGGGAAATACATCTGGGTGACGATGCGCTGGCCAAAGCCGGCGCCGAACAGCGAGTAATGGATGTGGTTTGGCCGCCAGGCGTTGTGGTGATTGCGCCAGGGATAGGCGCCGGGCTTGATGGTGGTGAACTGGTACCAGCCGTCGGCATCGGAAAACACCCGCCCGCCGCCGTGGAAATTCGGGTCCATCGGCGCGTCGTGCTGGTCGCCTGGATGATCGTAGCGGCCGGCGGCATTGGCCTGCCAGATCTCGATCATCGTGTGCGGCACCGGCCGGTTGTTCTCATCGATCACACGCCCCCGGACGATGATCCGCTCCCCCTGCGCTTGCCTGCCATTCGTCACCGACAGGTCTGGCATTGGGCCGAACTGGGCCGGCGTGAAGCGCGGACCCGTCGTTTCAGTAATCGTTTGGGGAATCCGCAGCGGCACCCGAGCCGGATGCCGCAAATGCGTGCTTCCATAGGATGGCGTGTCGTTCGCCGGCTGGCTGTTCGCCACGATCTGGCGGAACGGCGCTATTTCCGTCGTCATGCTTCCTCCTGTTCCCGCCCTCGCTCGCGGCGTTGACGTGGATTAACCAGTTAGTTAATAACGGTGCTCGCGATGGCGGGGCAAGCGAAAAATGTGTTTCGTCTGCCCGCGTCCGGCCGCAGTATTCATCGCTTCCGCAATCCGAAGCAATCGGGGGACTTATGAAAGCCGTGTATCTGCTTGGGCTGATCGGCACCGGCATTCAGGCATCGTTAACCCCTGTGATGCACATGCAAGAGGCCGAGGCGCTGGGTTTTCGCCATGTCTACCGGCTGATAGACCTGACAGAACTGCGGCTTGGGGTCGAGGCGCTGCCAGACCTGCTGACCGCGGCGGAGCGGATGGGATTCAATGGCCTGAACATCACGCATCCGTGCAAGCAACTGGTGCTGCCGCTGCTGCATGAGCTGTCCGATGACGCGAGGGCAATCGGCGCAGTCAATACGGTGGTGTTTAAGGATGGCAAGCGGATCGGCCACAATACGGATGCGAGCGGCTTCGCGGCCGCTTTCCGGCGGGGGCTGCCGGATGCCCGGCTGGACAGGGTGGTGCAATTCGGCGCCGGCGGGGCGGGATGTGCCGTCGCTAACGCAGCACTGGGGCTGGGGGCCGGCTGCCTGACGCTTGTCGATACCGATGCCGCCCGCGCCGCGGACCTTGCCGCCAGCTTGTGCGCCAGGTTCGGGCCGGGCCGGGCCCGGGTATGCGGCGATCTGGCCGAAGCGGTTGGGGCGGCGGATGGGCTGATCAATGCGACCCCTCTGGGAATGGCAAAATACCCCGGACAGGCCGTGCCCGATACGATGTTGCAGCATGGCCACTGGGTCAGCGACATTGTCTATTTCCCGCTGGAGACCGCCCTGCTGGCCGGCGCCCGCGCCAAGGGATGCCGCGTGCTGAGCGGCGGCGGAATGGCGGTGTTTCAGGCCGTGGATGCGTTTCGGCTGTTTATCGGCCAAACGCCGTCAGCCGACCGGATGCTGGCGCATTTTGCCCAGCTGACCGCCGCATAGCGCTCACGCCTGTCGGGACGTTAGATAGCCGGCGATCGTATCCACGATCATCGCCTTATGCCGCTCGCGAAGCTCGGTTTCCAGCAGGTCGCAACCGAATATCGCCCCGAATGTGTGGCGGTTGGACACGCGGTAGAAGCACAGTCCGCTGATCATCAGGTGGATATCGACGGCCTCGCATGCGCGGACGAACACCCCTGCCGCGCGCCCACGCGACAGAATTTCCTCCAGTGTGGCGATGGCGTCGGCGTTGAAGTTGCGGATCTTCGCCAGCCGGGCCAGGTAGGCAGCTTGGTGAATGTTCTCGATCGCAATCAGGCGCACGAAATCGGGGTGCGCGTCCTCGTATTCAAAGGTGAACTCGATCAAGCGGCGCAGCGCCGCCAACGGGTCCAGCTGCCGCAGTTCCAGTGTGGCTTCCGCCGCACGGATGCCCGCATAGGCTTGTTGCAAGACGGCGGAGTAAAGTCCCTCCTTGCTGCCGAAATAGTAGTAGATCATCCGCTTGGTGGTGGCGGTTTTTTCGGCGATCGCGTCCACCCGGGCGCCGCTGAGGCCGTGCTCAACGAATTCCGCGCGCGCGACGGCGAGGATATCGGCCCGGGAGCGTTCCGCATCCGGTTTGCGGTTACGGGGATCCTTCGGGTCGGGCACGCGCGAAAATTCCTCCTGACCTGTCATGCCGCAGGATAGCACATGTCCTAACCGGTTAGTGAAGGTAGTTATTCAGGCTGCGGGCCGTCGTATCCCTCGATAATCAGCACGTCCCCGGTCGAAACTGGCTCCCGCAGGGCTTTGGCGGCGGCGTATTCGGGGGAGTGGTAGCAGGCGACGGCGGTGTCGTAATCCTTGAATTCGATCACCACATTGCGGGACCGGTGCGTTCCTTCCGGTGCCTCTGACCGGCCGCCGCGAACCAGGAACCGCGCGCCGTATTTCGCAAAGGCGGCGGCGTTAGCGGCGACGTAGCCTTTATAGGCATCAGGGTCGTGTACATCGACGCGGGCGACCCAATAGGCCTTGGGCATGTCTGCTTCCTTTATAAGTGCGGGCGGTCGCCCAGTATGGCGGCCAGTGTCGGCTCCATCGCCTTTGCCATCAGTGCCTGACCTTGGGCGGACGGATGAAGTGGCGGATCCGGGGGGGTCAGTCGCGGGTCGAGGAACAGATCCCGGTTCAGCTTTCCGTTGTGCATGAACACCGCCGTCGGATCCAGGTATGTCACAAGCGGGTCGCCCTTGTAGCGGACGGCAAGCGTGGCATCGATCTTGGCCGTGGTTTCGGTAATCCAGGCTGACCGGTCGGAGGGCAGGACGGCGAGCAGAAGGATTTTCGTGGCGGGCAGGCGCCGATGGAGTTCGCCGATAATGGTGTCGATGCCAAAGACCGTATCCTCGGCCGACCAGTGGACCCTGCCGAGATTATTGGCGCCGATCAGGACAACCGCGGCTTTTGGTGCGATTCCGGCGACTTCCCCATTGCGGATGCGCCATAGCAGGCTTGCGGTCGTGTCGCCCTTGAAGCCGAGGTTCACCGCATGGCGGTCGCCATAGAAGTGCTGCCAAACCGGGGCGAAATCCTGCCATTGCGGCGGGCCGGAGCGTTGCCAGTCCTGGGTGATCGAGTCACCAAGAAAGATCAGTTCCGGTTTCGATGCCGCGAGTTCCCGCAGTTTCGCCTCATGGCGGGTCCGCCACCAAGGCAGATCCATGCGGGAAATGGGCACGGCAGCCAGAATCGTGCGAGACTCGCTGGCCGCGGGGCACAACAGCGACAAAGCCAAACATACCAAAGCTAAACAACGCCGCATGCGGATAATCCCTTGCCGAGGCGGGGAAACACCCAGCCAGCCCCCGATTTTGCGGGCCGCTTCACCCGACGGCAAGGATGCTTCCCTGTGGAGCGGACCACTAGGCTGCAAGATGGTGTCTACCCGGGCCGGCCGACCGGCGCCCAATCTCCCGCGGATGGAGCAACGGAAACAGCAGGCTGATGCCTATGCCCCACATCTGATACGCGGCGAAGGAGCGGAGAATGGGCCCTGTCTGCCACCCGAATGCGGCGGAGTGGCCCATCAGCGGGAGGAACAGGAACCAC
>DAIEHR010000036.1 GCA_027353465.1 Acetobacteraceae bacterium
AGGTCGGCGGTGAAGGTCACGACCTCACATCGGTAGGTCGTTTGCAGCCATTTCAGGATCACGCTGGTATCCAACCCACCTGAGTAGGCGAGAACGACTTTCTTCACATCCTTGACGGCCATGGCGGCTGACTTCTCCAGACTTTCACCGCCGGGGAGTAGCGCCCACCGCGCCTGTCGCGCAAGCCGTGACGCAACCCATTCGACAAACTTACCGTTTTTAACCCAGGCTACACCCGAATCGGTGCTGATATCGGCGGGGAGCCCTTGCCTTGCTTCGGACCGATGACAAGCCCGACGGCGTGGCGATCGCCTGAACCAGGGTTTTCTGGCGTTCATCCAGCGACAGGAAATGACATTTGCCGACCTTCACGAGGATGTTTCTTTGATGCGATGAAATCGAAGAACCCGCTGTTGAATGGGCCGTTCTTTCCAGTGTCCGGCAGGAAGTCCGGGCGAACCATGCCAAGGGAGATTTTTTACATGGTCAAGTTAATGACGGCTTCGCTGTTGGCCGCATCGGTCGCCTTGCCTGTCATGGCGCAGACATCTACGACCCCTTCGGCGAATCATTCGCCGGCAGCCCTTAATGCGCCCGCAACCCATGACACTTCGGGCAATCCGACGGGCAGCGGGTATAATTCTCCCTCTGCCCGCAACAGCGTCATGACCGACAATGGCGGTATGCGAACCAGCAAGATCGTCGGATCGTCGGTTTATAATGACCACGACCAGAAGGTAGGTAGCATCGACGACCTGGTTATCGGCAGCGACAAGACACTCCATGCTGTCGTTTCGGTCGGTGGCTTCCTTGGGATAGGCAGCAAGATGGTTGAAGTGCCCTTCGACAAGCTGCAATTCGGGAACACCAAGGCTAGCCGTGACAACCGGATCGTGATGCCCGGCGTCACCAAGGAGTCGCTGACCTCAATGCCCGATTATCATTACGCAAATCGCGGCTGATCATTCGGTGCAAGACGGCCATGACGGCGGCTAAACACCGCCGTCATGGGACTTCGTTATGGCTAACGCAAGCCAAAGAAACTCAAGACCGCGACAACCACGACGACAAGACCCACGATATAGATAATGCTGTTCATCTCTTGCCTTTCAGCGACGGCGACATGCCAGTCTGACAGGAACTAAAACTCCGCCACGAGGATGACCGTTGCTTCAACAACCAGTGCTTGATCCGGCATTGCCACAGGACGTTGCAAGCAACATGATCGCGGTTCGAATTGAAGGATCGACCTGCTCTCCATGACCGTTCGTGCCGTCTGCTTCGATGTTGGGGAAACCCTGATCGACGAAACCCGCCACTGGCTCGAATGGGCCGACTTCCTGGGGGTTCCCGCGATGACGCTGTTCACCGCGATTGGGGTCACGATGGAACGGGGCCAGTCGCTCCGCCGGGTGTTTGAGATTTTTCGCCCCGACATGGATCCAGGAACAGCCAGAAAAATACGCGCGGCGCAGGGCTGGGCTTACGATTTCACCGCTCGGGATTTGTATCCGGACGCCATCCCATGCCTGACCGCGCTGCGCGAAGCGGGTTACAAGGTGCTGATCGCCGGCAACCAGCCGGTTGAGGCTGAGGCAGCCTTGGTTCGGCTGAACGTGCCGGCAGACTTGATCGCCAGTTCCGCTGGCTGGGGTGTCGCCAAGCCGGATCCCGGTTTTTTCGCCAAGGTGATCGATGCGGCGGGCGTGCCGGCTGAATCGATTGCCTATGTCGGCGATCGGCTCGACAACGACGTGCTGCCAAGCCTGGCGGCTGGCATGAAGGCTGTTTTCGTCAGACGGGGACCTTGGGGATGGATGCACGCGGACCTGCCGGAGATGGATCGCGCACATATCCGGTTGACCAGCCTTTTGGACCTGCCGGAACGGCTGGCCGCGCTATGAGCAACTACGATCATGCAGCCGACGGATGGCGCCCGCTGAAGCGTGCCGCGTTGCCCGGTGGCCTGGGCATTCCCTGGGCCAGGAAGGCAGAAGGTATTTGGCGCTATGGAATGCCCACGACCGGCGAACATGCCAACAACAACGGGGTTATCCACGGTGGCGTGGTGATGGCCTTCGCCGATCACGGGCTTAGTTTCCTGGCATGGGAAGCGGCCCAACGCGCGCCCTGCACGACCATCCAGCTCAATACCCACTTTCTGGATGCCATCATGCCGGGTGAATTCATCGAACTGCGTGGCGAAGTGACCCGGCGCACGCGTGGTCTGGTATTCCTACGCGGAGCGGTGCTTGCGCGCGGAGCAGACGATGTCCGTGATGTCGGCGCGGTTGACGGAATCTGGCGGGTGTTTCACCCGCGTTGACCTTTCGCCTTGCCTCGCGCAGCCCTATCTCGCCAGCAGCAGCAGAAAGAACGGTCCATGGACATAAACCCCGATCCGCCGCGTAAGTCCGGCCCGCTCACTCTGGCGATCGACATCGGCGGCACCAAACTGAAGGTGGGTCTGCTAGATCAGCACGGCGCGATGGTTGCTGGCCCGAACCGGGTGGACACGCCGGCAAGTCCGACGCCGCAGGCGGTGGTGGATGCGCTGATTAATCTGACAACGCCGCTGGGCCATTTCGATCGCATCTCAGTCGGTTTTCCCGGCGTGGTGCGCGGCAGTCATGTACTGACGGCCCCTAATCTTGGCACGCCTGAGTGGCGAAATTTCCCGTTGGCCGCGGCTTTGACCGACAAGCTGGGCAAGCCCGTCCGGCTGCTGAACGACGCCGAGGTTCAAGGACTGGGCGTTATCACCGGCAAAGGCCTGGAATGCGTGATTACGCTTGGCACGGGGATGGGATTTTCCCTGTTCCTCAACGGCCGTCCGGCGCCGCATCTGGAGTTGAGCCAACATCCGATCCACAAGGGAAAGACCTATGACCAGTTCATTGGCGTCGCTGCGTTCAAAGAGGTCGGCCGGCCCCGCTGGAACCGTCGCCTGCGGCGCGTGCTGGCGTGCATAACGACGCTGGTGGGGTTCGACAGGCTTTATATTGGCGGCGGGAATGCCAAGCAGGTGGACATCACTCTGCCTGGAAATGTCGAACTTGTTTCAAACGAGGCCGGCATCACCGGCGGCGTCAAACTATGGGCAAAAGCCTTGGACCCGATATTCGCGGGCTTAGGATAGTTGCCCGCCTATCATTGCGGTCAGCACTAAAGGGTTGGGCCGAAGACCCCGCCCCTTATCGTCATGGTGAGGCTATCCGTCGGCAAAACCCTCTCCAGCCAACGGCTGGCCATCGAACCGGCAATTTCGCCCCAACCCTACGGGATCAGGCTGCTCGACGGCCGGCCAGGGCGGTTGGCAGTTGGTTGATGGCCTGATCGATCAACACCGCGTCGGTTTCCACAGTCAGGCCCTGGGCGATCACCTGACGGGCGGCTGAGGTCGCGACATCAGCCGCCGCGAGACGCACATCATCGACAGCAGCCTTTTCAGCCGCGGCGATACGGTCCATAGCCATCTGCTCACGACGCTTGGCCGACGCTTCGGCTTCGGCCGAGGCCGCGGCACTCAGGCGGGCAGCTTCCTGCTGGGCGCCCTGAATTAGGGACTTGGCTTCCGTCAACGCATCCGCGCGTTGCTTTTCCGCATCGCGCAACATCGATTCAGCTTCGCGGCGCAGCCTGGAAGCCTCTTCCAGTTCCGCTTTGACCGCGACGCCGCGGGCATCCAGAATCCCGGCCAGGGCGCCCCAGATCTTCCGCCCGAACAGCACGAAGAAAAGAACGAATGCCAGAACGACCCAGTTCCGCGGTTCAGCGAAGAAGCTTGCCTCGTGTTCCATCGTGGTTTGCTCCTGTTAGCCGATACCGCGGGCGGCCAGAGCCGAACTGACGGCATTTTCAACCTGGGCGGAGTTCGGTGACATGCCGGTAAGACGGGCCACCACCGTGGCAGCCGTTTCGGTCGCCACCTGACGGATTGCGCTCATGGCCGAGGCACGCGCCTGGGCGATCTGCGTTTCCGCGTCGTGCAGCTGCTTTTCCAGCCGCGCATTCAATGTTTCGGCCTGTGCGGCGGCGGCATTCTTGGCCTCCTCCAAGGCGACATTGATCGCCGCCTGGGATTCAGCACGGGCCTTCGCGGTGGCCTGATCCGCCTCTGCCATTCCCGCATCGGCTCTGGCCTTGGCGGCCCGAGCCTCATTCAGGTCTTTGGCGATCTTCGTAGCACGCTCTTCCAGGACCGACGCCACCATCGGCAGGCCGGTCTTGGATAGCATGATATACAGCACGATGAAGATGATCGCGCCCCAGACCACCTGACTGAGGGTCAGCGGCGTCGAGAAATCGAGCTGAGGCATACCTTTGGCCATAGCGGCGGCTGGCAGCATCAGCAGACCTGCCGCCAAAAGCGGAACGATCCGGGACAGCTTCATGGTGCTTGCCGGGCGCACACGGGTGCGCCCGCCTTTATCAGACGAAGAGGATGATGAAGGCGATAACCAACGCATACAGCGCGACGGCTTCTGTCAGCGCGAAGCCAAGAATGGCCAGGCCGAACACACGGTCGCGGGAAGCGGGGTTACGGGCGACGCTGGTGACCAGCGAGCCGAAGATCGTGCCCATGCCGATGCCAACCCCGGCGAGAGCGATCATTGCAATGCCGGCACCCAGCATCTTGGCGGAAGCGACGTCCATAGTCCGAGTTCCTTTCGTTATCCAGTCGCGCGGGCGGAGGAGCCCGCCCGGTTGGTATAGAGGTTGTTAAAGGGATGTCAGTGCAGGTGAACTGCGTCGTGCAGATAGATGCAGGTCAAGATCGCAAAGACGTAAGCCTGCAGGGTTGCCACCAGCAACTCGAACCCGATCAGCAGCGTGTTGACGCCGAGGGACAGAGCAGCCGGGAAGTAGCCCAGCAATCCAAGGCCACCAAGCATGACGATGAAGGATCCGAAGACCTCCAGCATCACATGGCCGGCCATCATGTTGGCGAAAAGACGAACCGACAGTGAGATGATGCGGGAGAGGTAAGAGATGACCTCGATCGTGACCATCAACGGGGCCAGTGCCTTCGGGATGCCTTGCGGCACGAAATAGGTAAACCAGTGCAGTCCGTGTTCCTTGATGCCGACCACGGTCACCAGGATGAACACGGTCAGCGACAGCGCCAAAGTCACCATCACATGGCTGGTGAAGGTGAAGAACAGCGGAAACACGCCCAGCAGGTTGCCGAACAGGATGAAGAAGAACAACGTGAACACGAACGGAAAGAACTTCTTGCCCTCGTGCCCGCCGATGGTTTCCAGGCACATCGACATGATGGTTTCGTAGCCCAGTTCCGCCGCCGCCTGCAGGCGGCCGGGGACCATGGCGCGGGGCTTCATGCCCAGATACAGAAACGCCAGAACTCCGACGCTGGCGATCACCATCATCAGATTCGACTGGGTAAAGTTCACCGAACCGCCAACGGCGCCCAATGCCGAATGAAGCTGGAACTGTCCCAGCGCGTCGATGCTGTTCGAACCTTCGGCCGCCACGCTGTGCGCTCCTACCTGTCAGACTTCTTTGGCGCGAACAGGCGCCACACATTCAAAATTCCGGCCGCACCGCCCAGGGGTACGAACACCACCGTCAAGATTGGGCTGGTATGGAAAACATGATCCAGCCCGTACCCGATGGCGACCGCCACCACAAGGGCTGCAACAAGTTCTACCCCAACCCGCGCGCCGATTCCCCACGCTGATCCACCGATCTCGCCCTGATCACTCAAGGGGCGCTTCGGCGGGGCGTCGAGACCCTGCTTGCTTCTGGCGACCTTCAACCTTTCCTCGAAAGAAGGGTCTGTGCCGCCTGTATCCTGACTCATGCTCGCTCCTGGCAACATTACATGCCGGAAAGCCGGCGCTAGCTACCGACGGGGGAAACGGGTGTCAAGAATGCCACGCCACTTTTATGACCGGAATGAACAATAGCGTGGCGCCAGCGACACTGATTCCAGGATGAAGCAGCGGCCCCGACCATCGGGGACCCGATGAAAGCGATCACCGGGCGCATGGATCTAAGGGCCGAAACGAGCCCATGGTACATCGGGTAATGCCAGACCCGGCCGACAACACATTTGCCCGCTCCGACAACGCCGCCCATACCAGCGAAGAGTTCATCATTTATGACGACTCGGGCGCTGTGCGCGGGTTCGTCTCGGGCGCGAAAATCTTGCTCGCTGGATCAAACAGCGGATGCTGGAGCGCATCTTCCAACCGTCCAAGCGCTTGGCGCTGCTGAATGACAGCGTCGAGACGAGAGAGTTCGGCCGTGATACGTTCCAGCCTGACTGTAACCAACGCGGGTCGATCGGTCTCGCCGGATTGCAATGACCGCGACATCCGGCTTTCCCGGCTTTGCTCGCCGGCCAGCAGCGAACTGGCGGTAGTCACGGTCTTGACCGCCGCGCCATAGCTGGCAACGGCGGAATCGATCGACCCGATGATCTGCGCCTGAAGCGCGGTGAAACGTGCCGCCGCCTCTTGGCGGCGCGCTTCCGCCTCGGCGATAGGACCTTGGTTCTGGTTGAAAATCGGCAGTTCCGCGGCAGGTAACAAGAAATAGACGTTGGATAGGGTATCGAAGCCATATCCCGGACTCAATGTAACGTCAGGATACTGCCGTGCGATCTGAAGCTGTAGCGACGATTGCGCCGCGGCGTATTCCTCAAGCAGGCCCTGCACGTCGCTCCGCCCCAAGAGCGCCTGACGACGAAGCGTGCCAATCTCGGGTAGCGGCTTGTTCCTGGACGCCTCGTCAAACGCGTCAAACGAGACATTGATCTCGTCCAATGCATGGTTGGATATGCCGATCGCAGTAGCAAGGCGTGCCCGGCTTTCCGCCTCCTGGCCCTCGATGTCGCGGACGGTGAGTTCGATTTGATTGCGCCGGACCCGTTCACGCGACAAGTCGAGCGCGGAAGCCTCGCCCGCGGCAAACTGCCTTTCGAGAAAGCCAACGAGTTGCCCCTGAAGGTCCAGGCGACGCTGCATCAAAGCGAGCCGCCGCCGCGCCGCCCAGAGATCGAGCAGCGCCGTGCGCACCCCGCCCCGCACCGCCCAGGCGGCCGTTGCCAAATCGCGCCGTGCCGCCTCGGTCATGTGTTGCGCCGCCGCGGTCCGGTATTCCCGCTTGCCAGCGGTTTCGATCAGAAAGTTGATCACCGGGGCGATCGCCCAGGGCGATGGGGTCGCAATCGTCGCGTTGTAGCTGAGGTCCTGGAAGCTGAGCGTGGGATTGGGACGCTGAGATGCGGTAAGCGTGCCGGCCTGGGCGCCGGCCACTTTTGCACGCGCGACGTCAAGATCTGGATGATAGTAAAGCGCGGCCAGGGTGAGCGTTGATAGATCCCAACGGTTCGGCGTTACGGATGCACGGTCTGGCGCCAGGCCGATAGCAATGAATTTCAGCAGACGCGGGTTATCCAACCCGCGTTCCTCCAGCGCCTTCGCATTCTCGGCGGCCGAGATCGGTTCCGCCCGGAATCGAGCACACCCGGCAACTAACGTCATGCCCCCACACAGACAGGCAAGGATGGCGAACGGACCCGCCCCGAACCCAGACCGAGAACGTTGGCCACCATGTCGTATTCGATAAAGAATAAGTCCATTCACGGAAAAATTCCACATCAACATTATCAATGAAAAATATATTAAAGTAGTCAAATGCGAATTGATCTGGGTCAATGCGGGCGATTTACAGATTATGTTTGAGAAGGACCGCGCATCCCGGCGGATAACCCGTCGAAGACAATCGGTTTATATCGTAAATGAATGTAGAAGCCGTCGCTCGTCGAAACTGGCCGGGTAGATCCGAAGGGGCCTGTATCCGTCCGCCCGGTGCCATACGCCGCGTCATACGATTTGTCTGGGCGGTCCCGTCGATCGTCGCACTCACCCTATGGCTTACCCCGGCCGGCCGCGCCGCTACCGAGGCTATCGCTCTTACCGAAGCCCAACTGACGTCGCTCGACGTGCGGCTGGAGAACCCTCGGCCAACCAACGAAATTCCACTGCCGGCTTCTCCCGGGCGCATCGAGGTTCCACCGCAGGCAGAGCGCCTTGTCAGCGCGCCGAGTGCCGGTCTGATCACCCAGTTGCGGGCCACCGAGGGGGAGGCGGTGGAGGCCGGCCAAACGCTGGCAGTCCTTCAAAGCCCGGATATCCTGACCATGCAACGCGACTATCTCGATGCTTTGTCAGCCTATCGGCTGGCCAAGACGCAACATGAGCGCGATCAGGGCCTCGTTAAGGATGGTAGCATCTCCCAACGCCGGATGCAGGAAACCCAACAGGCATTTTCGGCGCGCGAGAATGCCGTGACCGCCGCGCGCCATCTGCTTCTCGGCGCCGGCTTCACCGCGGCGGAACTTACAGAGTTGGATGGCGGGGGACGCATGCTGCCAACCCTCGATATCCGCGCCCCGATCGGCGGCGTCGTGCTCGCGCGCATGGTGTCCGCGGGGGACCGCGTGGACGATCGACAGTCGCTGTTTCAGATTGCCGATTTATCGACGCTATGGGTCAATGTCTCGCTGGTTGCCGAAGCCTTGCATGGGGCGAAGATCGGCCTGCCTGTCGCTATATCCGGCTGCGCGGTTCCTGCCCGGGTCGTCGTGGTCGGCGCGGTCGTGGACCCCACCAGCCAGACGGTGATGCTGCGGGCCTCGCTGGATAAGGGCTGTCCCCAAATTCGCCCCGGGCAAGTGGTGCAAGCCCAGGTCTTTGTCCATCATGATGACCCCGTCATGATCGTGCCCGCCGCCGCCGTTGTTGCCAATGGTGGCAAGGACTGGGTTTTCATCCGCGAGGGAAAAGGCTACGCGGCGCAGGCCGTCACGATCGCCGCCCGCGCGAACGACTCTGTTTACGTCGCCTCCGGCCTTGAGGCCCGGAACCAGGTCGCCGTCAGCGCGATCGCCACGCTTAAGGCCGCCTGGGTCGGCATGGGCGGTAATTGATGATCCGCCTGATCCAATTTGCGCTGACTCAGCGGCTGCTGATGCTGCTGGTCGTTCTGTTGCTGGCGGGCGGTGGCTATATCGCCTTCAGCAACCTGCCTATCGACGCCTACCCGGATGTGTCGCCGACCCAGGTGAAGGTCATCGTGAAGGCACCGGGTATGACGCCGGAGGAGGTCGAGGGCCGCATCATCGCGCCACTGGAGAACGAGCTTCTCGGCATCCCGCAGCAGGCAATGCTGCGCTCTACCGCCAAATACGCCATCGCCGATATCACGCTCGATTTCGAGGATGGCACCGACATCTACTGGGCACGGCAACAGGTTACCGAACGGCTGAACCGCGTTTGGGCCGACCTGCCCGAAGGCGCCACAGGCGGGGTCGCACCGATCACCACCCCGCTGGGCGAGGTGTTCATGTTCACCATCGAAGGCGGTGACCTGTCGTTGATGGAGCGGCGCAATCTGCTGGATTGGACGATCCGGCCGGCACTGCGAACCGTGTCCGGGGTCGCCGATGTGAACACGCTGGGTGGTCTGGTCCGGAGTTTTGAGGTCGTACCCGACGAGGGAAGGATGGCAGCCCGCGGCATCGCCATGAATACCTTGCTCGACGCACTCTCGGTCAACAACCGCAATGATGGCGCCGGCCGGATGAACGACGGCGAGGAAGCTCTGCTGGTCCGGTCCGAGGGGCGCATCAAAACGGCGGCGGACCTGCGGGATACGGTGCTCGCCGTGCGCAACGGCGTGCCCGTCCGCATCGGCGATATCGCCGACGTCAGAATCGGCGCGATGACCCGCTATGGCGCCGTGACGGAGGACGGCAAAGGCGAGGCGGTGGAAGGCTTGGTGCTGGGCTTGCGGGGCGCCAACGCCCGCGCATTGCTTTCCGGAGTGGAGGCCAAACTCGCGATCCTGGCACCCTCCTTACCGAAGGGCGTGAAGCTCTCGGTATTCTATAATCGCGGCAATCTGGTGGACCGAGCCGTGCATTCCGTCACCAAGGCATTGGAGGAAGCGATCGTCCTGGTGCTGGTGCTGTTACTGCTGTTCCTCGGCAATCTGCGCGCCGCGCTGACCGTGGCGCTTATTCTGCCGCTCGCGGCATTGTTCACCTTCATCCTCATGAGTTGGTTCGGCATGAGCGCCAACCTCATGAGCCTTGGCGGCTTGGCCATTGCGATCGGCATGCTGGTGGATGCGGCCGTGGTCGTGGTGGAGAATATCGTCAGCGGCCTGGCGGACGAGAGACTCGCGGGCCGTCTGCCCCGTCTGCATCTTATCTTTCGCGCCGTGCGTGAGGTCGCGCAACCGGTGACCTCCGGCATGCTGATTATCATCATCGTGTTCCTCCCGCTGCTGACCTTGCAGGGCCTGGAGGGCAAGCTGTTCCGGCCGGTGGCGCTGACAATCGTCTTCGCGCTGACCGGCTCCCTGATTATGTCGCCAACGATCATTCCCGTCATCGCCTCGCTGCTTCTTCGCAAGGTTTCTCACGAAGAACCATGGCTTCCGCGTAAGCTGCTCGGTATCTACGAGCCAGTTCTGCAATACGCGCTTGGGCACAGCCGAATGGTCATCGGCGTGTCCCTGGCGCTGCTGGTAGCGACCGGGTTTGTCTATACTCGCATCGGCAAGACGTTCATGCCGACCCTCGACGAAGGCAATCTGATCGTGCAGATCGAATCGCTGCCCTCTATCAACCTGGGGCATTCGATTGACCTCAACCTGAAGGTTCAGCGCGCCCTTCTTCAACAGGTGCCAGAGATCACGCGGATTGTCGCGCGTTCGGGATCCGACGAGATCGGACTTGATCCCATGGGTCTGAACGAAACCGACAGTTTCCTCGTCCTGAAGCCGCGTTCGGAATGGAGTGTCGATTCCCAGGCCGCGTTGATCGAAAAGATCCGCGCCGTGCTGAAGGACATGGCCGGCTATAATTTCGGCTTTACCCAGCCGATCGAAATGCGCTTGTCGGAGATGCTGACTGGCGTGCGCGGCGACCTGGCGGTGAAGATCTTCGGCCTTGACCTCGACGCTCTCAATGACAAGGCTCAGCAAGTCGCCGACCTTCTCCGTGGCATCCCAGGCGCCGAGGACGTGCTCACGATCGAAAACAAGGGGATGCAGTACCTCCAGCTCCGGATCGACCGAACTGCGAGTGGGCGCTTCGGCATCTCGGTGGACGATCTGGAAAAAATCCTTCGCGCCCAGGTGGAAGGCGTGCAGCTTGGGATCGTGCAGGAAGGCATCCAGCGCACACCGCTGATCGTTCGCGCGCCGGCCGACATGCGCGATGCGCCAAGCCGTTTCGTTGCCCAGCGCATTGCCCTGCCCGACGGCAGGCTGGTTCCGTTGGAGATGCTGGCGCATGTCGAGCGCACCGAGGGTGTGGTGTCGATCAGCCGCGAACGCGGCAGCCGCTTTACCGTGGTGCGCGCCAACGTCAGCGGCCGGGACCTGGTTGGCTTCGTCGAGGAAGCCAAGAAGCTAGTGTCGGAGAAAGTGACGCTGCCCAGCGGCTACCATATCGAGTGGGGCGGTCAGTTCGAGAACCAGCAGCGTGCCGCACAGCGCCTGTCGATCGTGGTACCGATCTCCATCGGTTTGATTTTCCTGATGCTGTTCTCCACTTTTGGCTCGATCCGTCAGGCTATCCTTGTGTTGACCAATATCCCGTTCGCGATGATCGGCGGCGTATTCGCCCTATGGATCTCCGGCGCCTATCTTTCCGTGCCGGCCTCGGTGGGTTTCATCGCCCTGCTTGGCATCGCGGTTCTGAACGGCGTCGTGATGCTGACCTATTTCAACCAGTTGCGGGCGGCCAACATGGAGATGGCGAAGGTAGTGACGCACGGTGCCGCCCGTCGGCTGCGGCCGGTCATGATGACGGCCAGCATTGCGGCTTTCGGTTTGGTTCCGCTGCTGTTCGCCACCGGGCCCGGCTCTGAAATCCAGAAGCCGCTAGCCATCGTGGTGATCGGTGGGCTGGTTTCCTCGACGTTGTTGACCCTGATCCTGTTGCCGATCTTGTATCAACGCTTCGGCGAAGCCCGGAGGAAGAGGTGATGAGCGAGCCGCGCCTGTTGATCATCACCATTCCTCCCAACCTGGAAAGCAAGCTGAGCGACTGGCTGATCGACCAGGACCCGCCCATCGGCTTCTCGAGCGCGGCGGTGAATGGACATGGCATGGGGCACGAGGGCTTTACGCTGGCCGAACAGGTGCGCGGCAGCCGGCGCCGGATTCAGTTCCAGGTTGAGACCGAATCCGAGCGTGCGGATAGACTCCTTGATGGTTTGGCGCGCGACTTTCCGGCTGCGGACATGCATTTCTGGATGATCCCCCTGCTGGCAATCGAGAATCGATTGAAACGACCCAAATGACAGCGCCGTGGGATCAGGCCATGCTGGCGCTGAAGGAAGCGGAGACAGTTTCGCCTCCCGCGAACCACTTCGCCGTCACTCCCCCGCCTTCGGTGCGTGCCGCCCGGTCAAATCGTCCCCCGCCGTGTCTGGCATCATGAAGCCGATCGGCACCGCGGCGAGTGTCATGAGGCCGACAACGACGAAGGCGACGCTGAAATCCGACGTCTGCGGTGTTTGGTGATGGGAGAATGTGCGGGCAGCCTCCAGCGCGAGTGCGCCGGCGGTGACCCCGATGGTGGCGGCCAGTTGCTGGCCGGCGGTGTAGAGACTGGTCGCCGCGCTCATTTGCGGACGTGGCACATCGCCGTAGGCCAGGGTGTTATAGGCGGTGAACTGCAGCGATCGCAGGAAGCCCCCGACCAACAGAACGAGATAGATCCCCGCGGCTGGCCATGTGGGGCGGAACAGGGCGCACATCGTCAGCATGATGCCGGACAGGATGCCGTTCCATATCAGCGTATCGCGAAATCCGAACAGTCGAAGGGCATATTGCGCCGCCGGCTTCATGACCAGCGCCCCGGCCGAACTGGCGAACGTGACCAGACCGCTCCGAGCCGCGGACTCACCGAAGCCGACCTGGAGCATCATCGGCAGCAGGAAGGGAATGGCGCCGATGCCGGTGCGGAACAGCATCATTGCGCTGAATGACAACCCGAACGTCGGCAGCTTCATCAGCGTGAAATCCAGCAGCGGCGCCGGGTGGCGGCGCGCATGCAGATAATAGACGAATCCGAGAGCCACGCCGGCCGCGATCATGCCCTCGGTCATGACCGGATCCACCAGACCACGCCCGAGGGTCTCCATGCCAAACATCGCGCACACCAGTGCGCCGCCGGTCAGGATCAAGCCGCGCAGATCGAAGGCACCCTTGGGGGGTTCGCGAAAGTCCTTGATGAACAGACTGACGGCGATCAGTCCGATCAAGCCGACGGGCACGTTGATGAAGAACGTCCATCGCCAATCGAAATAGGTGACGATGAATCCGCCCACCGGCGGCCCGACGACAGGACCCAGCAGCGCCGGGACCGTCAACCATGCCATCGCCGCGACGAGTTCGGATTTCGCGGCGGTGCGCAGCAACAGCAGACGTCCGACCGGCACCATCATGGCGCCGCCGATGCCTTGCAGGATGCGAGCAGCCACCAACTCCGTCAGCCCCTGAGATAACCCGCAAAGGACAGAACCAATGGTGAAGACGACAATCGCGCCGCGAAAGACATTACGCGTGCCGTAGCGATCGGCCACCCAGCCGCTGGCGGGGATGAAGACTGTCAGGCTGAGCAGATAGGACGTCAGCGCCACGTTCATCCGCACCGGGTCGTAGCCAAACGCCTTGGCCATGGTCGGCAGGGCGGTGGCGATGATGGTGGAATCCAGATTCTGCATGAACAGTGCGCAGGCGACGATCACGGCGGTCAAGCGGGTCTGCGGCGAAACGGCGGGGGCGCGGAGCCTAGGTTGATCCAGCATTGTCCCAGTCTCGCGCGATAGGCAGTCGGGGGAAAGCCCTACGCGGGCGTCGCACCCCGATAAGGGACACATCCCGGCATGCGGCGTAAATCATTTATTATCTAATTTGTGCCATCGAAGGCGGGACTGACTACGAATTCGGAGTGTTGATCGTGCAGCGCCCCATTGATGACGTGAAGAACTGGATGCAGATGTTCCGTTGGATCGTGAAGCTGATCCGCGACGATCTCGCGGTGGACGAATCGATCCTGACGCGGGCAGCTGTTCTTGAAAGCGATTGCGGCCTGACGATCGAGCAGGTGGAAGGACTGCTCGATGCCATTGCCCACGGCTTCGACCTGCGGTTTCCACAGGGCACGCTGGACGAAGTCGTGAAGCTGGAGGAACTATGCATGCTCGCCGCCTGGATGCGCGGGCTCTACAAACGGCCAGAGTTTATATCGAGCGACTTCGAAACCCGCTGCCGGGGATTGAACACCGCTTGCGGTTAGCCGCCTTGATGGGTGGACCAGAACAGCGGCCGCCGGAGGATGACGCGAGTTGCTATCCCGGGGCGGCATTGTTGCCAACCGGGAACGGCCGCATTTTCGGGGCCGACCACGCAATGCCTTGACCCGCCAACGATGCTTATGCCCAGAATCATACCCACCGCGCAATGGCCGGATTGGCGATCTTGCGTCCAAGAAATTAAATCCGTATTGCGATAAAATAGACAAGGGTCCGAGGAACAATGTTTCATCAATTGCTGACACCTGTGGCGAACAGCCTGCCGCTGTCGTTCCTGGTCGCCGTGCTTCCCATCGTCGTCGTGCTCGTAATGCTGGGCGTTTTGCGCCGGCCGGCTTGGCAGGCATCCCTGGCGGGCCTGCTCATTGCCTTGGTGGTCGCCGTCACGACTTGGCAGATGCCCATGGCGCTGGCGCTGAACAGTGCCGCCGCCGGCGCGGTGTTCGCCCTTTGGCCGGTCATGTGGATCGTTTTCAACGCGTTGTTGCTTTACAACATTGCGGTGGCCTCGGGCCGGTTCGATGCTTTCCGCGATTGGGTGCTGGATCATCTGCCGAATGACCGACGCATCGTGCTGGTCGTGATCGGGTTCTGCTTTGGCTGCCTGCTGGAAGGCATTTCAGGCTTCGGCACACCGGTGGCGATCACAAGCGCGCTTCTGATCCTGGTCGGGTTCCCGCCGCTGGAGGCACTGACTTTCACGCTGATCTTCAACACCGCCCCAGTGGCATTCGGGGCACTCGGCGCCCCTGTCACCGTTTTGGGTCAGGTCACCGGCCTGCCGGCGGCACAGCTTGGGGCCATGATCGGACGCCAGTTGCCCTTCCTGGCGATGCTGCTGCCCTTCTACGTTATCGCGATCTACGGCGGCATGCGATCAGTGAAAGCCCTTTGGCCGGTGCTGCTGGTGTCAGGCCTGAGTTTCGCAATCGGCCAGTTCGTTTCGTCGAACTTCCTGGATTACGCATTGACCGACGTTCTGTCCTCGATGACCGCGCTGATCGTCACGCTGCTGTTTCTGCAAGTATGGAAGCCGGCCGCCGATCCGTCCTTCGCCATGAGCGCTAAGGTTACCGGCGCCGTACGCCAAACCACCGTACCCGCATGGCAAGGCTGGCTGCCATGGATCGTGGTATCGGTGGTCGTGATCGCCTGGACCCACTTCAAGGTATTCGCCATTGGACAACAGGCGATCCCCTGGCCCGGCCTGCACAACCAGATCGCCATCACGCTGTATAATGATAAACCGTATGCCGCGGTGTGGGTGTTTCAACCGCTGGCGACCGGCACCGCGATCCTGCTTTCCGCGATCATTACCGCCGCGATGGTCGGCATTGGTCCGGGGCGCTTCGTGACCGCCGTCGGACAGACTTGGCGGCAAAGCCGGATTGCGATCCTGACCGTGGCCCTGATCGTCGGGCTGGCGTATCTGATGAACTACTCCGGCATGAACTACACGCTGGGCAAAGGCGTCGCCTCCATGGGCTTCATCTTTCCGCTGGTATCGCCGTTCCTGGGATGGGTGGCGGTGTTCCTGTCAGGCAGCGATACCTCGGGCAACGCGTTGTTCGGCAACCTTCAGGTCGTAGCGGCCAATCAGCTTGGATTGAACCCCGTTCTGATCGCGGCTACGAATTCCTCAGGGGGTGTGATGGGCAAGATGATCTCACCGCAGAACATAGCCACCGGCGTATCCGTGACCGACCTGAAGGGGCAGGAGGGCTTGGTGTTCGCCCGGACCTTCAAACACAGCATCGCCCTGACGTTAATACTCGGGATGCTGGTCGTGTTGCAGCAGTATGTCATGCCATGGATGATCCCATGACGGGTTGGGCCGCCGTCGTGCTAGCGGCGGCCCTGGCATTCAGTACCTCGACCCGCGCCGAGGTACCCGAGGTCCGCTTCGCACGCCAATATTCAATGGGCTATCTGCAGTTTAACGTCATCGAACATGAGCATCTGATCCAGAAGCATGCCGCTGCGCTCGGTATCCCCGAGGTAAACGTGTCTGGCGTACGCTTCAACGGACCAGCATCAATGAACGACGCGTTGATCTCCGATTCCGTGGACATCGTTGGTGGCAGCCCGAACGGGATGTTCACGCTGTGGGCGAAAACCCGCGGCACAGCCCGTGAAGTGAGGGCGATCACCGCGCTCGTGACGCTGCCCTATATGATCACCAGCAACGATCCGGATATTCGGACCATTGCCGATCTGGGGAAGTGCAAGAAGATCCCAGTCCCGTCCGTGCGGGTATCGTCGCCCGCTGTCACCCTGGAAATGGCAGCCGCGCGGCTTTACGGCATCAAGGATTACGCTCGGTTTGACGCGGCGACGATCACGATGTCCCCCGCCGATTCCACCGTGGCGCTACTGGCTGGCAGCGGAGACGTCAACTGCGTGATGGCCCTGCCACCTTACCTTCAACAGCAAATGCAACATTCGAACATCCATGTGGTCGCGTCGTCGTTCGATCTTGCAGGCGGCCCGACGACGTACACCGTGGCCTATACCTCGATGCGGTTCCACGACCGGAACCCCAAGCTGTACCAAGCGGTATACGAAGCCCTGAATGAGGCGACCGAGATCGTCCGCAACGATGTACGCCGCGCCGCACGATATTGGATCGAGGACAGCGACTCCAAGCTTACGGAGGCCTTCGTGACGGCCGCCGGGTCCGGGCCAGGGACGGAATGGACGACGGTGCCGCTGGACACGATGAAGCAGGCGGCGTTCATGGCGGAAATCGGGACGATCAAGGTGAAACCCGCATCCTGGAAGGATTACTTCTTTCCGGAAGCCTAT
Organism: Acetobacteraceae bacterium; assembly: GCA_027353465.1. Lineage (GTDB taxonomy): Bacteria > Pseudomonadota > Alphaproteobacteria > Acetobacterales > Acetobacteraceae > Rhodopila. The sequence continues at coordinate 17,172 of DAIEHR010000036.1, forward strand.
GGATTGCCGGGAAGCTAACCCTCCGCAATCGACTCCGCCCGGTTACATAGAAAAAGGCCCTGCCAGGATCGATCCCGCCAGGGCCTTTTCTATGCGATAGCGGGTCGGGTTTATTCCTCGGTCTCTTCTTCCCGAACCTGAACCGGCCCGCTGTCCTTGCCCTTGGCTTCCGGATCGCGATCGACCAATTCGATGACTGCCATGTCGGCGGCATCGCCGTAACGGACGCCAGCCTTCAGCACGCGGGTATAACCGCCCGCTCGGGCCTTGTAGCGATCCGCCAGGGTGCTGAACAACTTGGTGACAATCACGTCGTCACGCAGCTCAGCATAGGCCAAACGCTTGTTGGCGAGACCGCCCTTCTTACCCAGGGTGATCAGCTTCTCGGCAACCGGCCGCAGCTCCTTCGCCTTAGGCAGGGTCGTGGTGATCTGCTCATGCTTGAGCAGCGCATGCGCCATGTTCCGGAACATGGCGAGGCGATGGGTGGAGGTAACACCGAGCTTCCGGCCGGCAACACCGTGACGCATTGATCTGTTTCCCTAATTCCGGCCTAGAACGGCTCTTCAAGCCGTTTGGCGAGGTCTTCGATATTCTCAGGCGGCCAGCCGGCGACGCTCATGCCGAGGCCGAGGCCCATGGAGGTCAGGACCTCCTTGATCTCGTTAAGCGACTTGCGGCCGAAGTTTGGTGTGCGCAGCATTTCCTGTTCGGACTTCTGCACCAGGTCGCCGATGTAAACGATATTATCGTTCTTGAGGCAGTTGGCGCTACGCACGGAAAGTTCCAACTCATCAACCTTGCGGAGCAGGTTGCGGTTAAACGGAAGGTCTTCCTGCGGTTCTTCCAGCCGGACCTGTTGCGGCTCATCGAAGTTGATGAACAGCTGAAGCTGGTCCTGCAGAATACGGGCGGCCAGCGCCACGGAGTCTTCAGGGCTGACGGCGCCGTTGGTTTCCACCGTCAGCAGCAACTTGTCATAGTCAGTCACCTGACCCACGCGAGTCGGGGCAACGCTGTAGGACACTCGACGCACCGGCGAGTAAATGCTGTCGATGGGGATCAGTCCAATCGGCGCATCTTCGGGACGGTTGACGCCGGACGGCTGATAGCCTTTGCCGAGATTGACCGTGAACTCCATGCCAAGCTTCACGCCATCATCCAACGTGCATATGATCAGCTCAGGGTTCATGATGTCGATGTCATGACCAGACTGAATCTGGCCGGCGCGAACCTCTCCAGGGCCGGTGGCGGTCAGTGTCATGCGCTTCGGGCCTTCGCCGTGCATCCGCAGCGCGAGCTGCTTGATGTTCAGCACGATGTCGGTCACGTCTTCCCTTACGCCCGGAACGCTGCTGAACTCATGCAGCACCCCGTCGATCTGGACCGCCGTCACAGCCGCGCCCTGAAGCGACGACAGAAGGATGCGGCGGATAGCGTTGCCGAGGGTCATACCGAAGCCGCGTTCCAGCGGTTCGGCAACGACGGTGGCTACGCGGGACGGATCCGCACCTGGCTCGACTTCCAGTTTTTCTGGCTTGATCAGAGATTGCCAATTTCTCTGAATAACTGCGCTCTGCCTCATACTACCAACACCTTTCGAACCGCGTCTTGCGCGGCTGATGTCCCCTGGACAGTGTCAAAACCTCGGCCCCTCTTGCCCGCCCCTGGCCGGACGGCGCCGGCCGACGCGAACGAAAATCTCAGACGCGCCGGCGCTTCCGCGGGCGGCAGCCATTGTGCGGGATCGGCGTCATGTCACGAATTGTCGAAACGGAGAAACCGACCGCCTGCAATGCACGCAGCGCGCTCTCTCGTCCCGAACCCGGACCGCTTACCTCGATCTCCAGCGTTTCCATGCCGTGCTCACGGGCTTTCTTGCCGGCGTCCTCGGCGGCTACCTGAGCGGCGTAGGGGGTGCTTTTACGGCTACCCTTGAACCCCTGGCTACCGGCGGATGACCATGCGATCGCATTGCCCTGGGCGTCGGTAATGGTGATCACTGTGTTGTTGAACGTAGCAGCGACATGCGCCACGCCAGCAATGATGTTCTTACGCTCTTTGCGGCGAGGCCGAGCGGCAGCGGCGGGTTTCGCCATGTTCTTTGATCCTGCTTCAACTGCCGACCGCGCCGAATACCGACGCGGTCGAATGCTTGGAAAAGACGGGCCGAAGGGCCTGACTTATTTCGTAACTTTCTTCTTGCCGGCGATCGCCACGGCCTTACCCTTACGGGTACGGGCGTTGGTATGGGTCCGCTGACCACGCACCGGAAGGCCGCGACGATGCCGCAGGCCGCGATAGCAGCCCAGGTCCATCAATCGCTTGATGTTCATCGACACTTCACGCCGCAGATCGCCTTCCACGCGATACTCACGGTCGATCAGTTCACGGATACGAAGGATTTCCTCATCCGAAAGCTGATTGACACGGCGATCGTCGGGAATGCTCAACTGCTCGCAAATCGCAGCCGCCTTCGCGGGACCGATGCCATAAATATAGCGAAGCCCAATGGTCACTCGCTTATTCGTCGGGATATTCACGCCGGCAATACGCGCCACGCTCGACTCTCCTGTCGCCCGGTCTCTGATCCGGGCCCTTAACTGCCCCGAAGGGCTGAAATACGCGCAAGGGCGCCAGACCCGCATATGGGGTGGCGCCGGAGCGCGGGACTATAGTTTCCGCGGCGCAGGAGTCAACGAAGACTTATCAACTCTGCGCGAAGAACTCAACATCCGTGTCAAACCGTGGCCAAAACAGCGTCGAGTTGGCGAGCCACCTCGTCGATATCGGCCATTCCATCAACGGATTTCAGAATTCCGGCCGCCGCGTAGTGCGGAATGATCGGGGCAGTCTGGCGATGATACGCTTCCAGCCGAGCCGCCACGGTTTCGCGATTGTCGTCGGCGCGCCGCGTGAACTCGGTAGAGCCGCAGGCGTCGCATTGGCCGGCCTTCACGGGTTGCTTGAACTGATCGTGGTAGCCAGTCCCGCACTTAGAACACGTATAGCGCCCGGCGATGCGATCCGTCAGAGCGGCGTCGTCAACCTTCAGTTCCACGACCGCGTCGAGCTTCAGATGTTTCTCGGCCAGCATCCGATCCAGCGCTTCCGCCTGCGGAACCGTGCGAGGGAAACCGTCCAAGATAAAGCCCTTAGCCGCGTCAGGCTGCTGTAGCCGGGACGCCAGCATACGCACAAGGATATCGTCGGAAACGAGTTGCCCCGCCTCCATGACCGCCTTGGCCTCCTTACCGACCGGACTGCCAGCGGCAACCTCGGCACGCAGCATATCACCGGTTGAAATCTGCACGATGCCGAACCGCTCCTCCAGGCGCTTGGCCTGGGTCCCCTTGCCCGCGCCGGGCGGGCCTAAAAGAATGAGTTTCACCGACGCCCCTTTGCCCGTGTCTTACGGATAAGACCTTCGTATTGATGCGCGAGCAGATGCGATTGGATCTGCGTCACGGTATCCATTGTAACCGAGACCACGATCAAAATCGAGGTGCCACCGAAATAGAATGGCAGACCGTAATCGGTGATCAATATTTGCGGCAGCAGGCAGATCGCAACCAGGTAGATGCCACCGACCGTGGTCAACCGGGTCAGTATCCGGTCAAAATAGTCGGCGGTGGCGCTGCCAGGCCGAATGCCCGGAATGAAGCCGCCGTACTTCTTCAGGTTGTCGGCAGTCTCCTCCGGATTAAACACCACGGCGGTGTAGAAATACGAGAAGAAGATGATCATGAAGGCATAGAGGCCCAGGTAGAGCGGCTGACCTTGCCCAAGTTGGGCGGCGATCATTTGCAACCAAGGCGGACCGTTCGTCGCGAAGCCAGCGATCGTAGCCGGAATCAGCAGGATCGAGCTGGCGAAAATCGGTGGGATAACACCGGATGTGTTGATCTTAAGCGGAATGTGGGTCGAGTCGCCACCGAACATCCGGTTGCCCACCTGACGCTTGGGATATTGCACAGCGATCCGGCGCTGGGCGCGCTCGACGAACACGATGATGGCGATGGTCGCAACAGCGATCACCAGAAACAGCAGGATAAAGAACGGTGACAGCGCGCCCGTTCGTCCCATTTCCAGCATCGAAGCGAACGCCGTTGGCAGGTTGGCCACGATCCCCGCCATGATGATAAGGCTGGTGCCGTTGCCGATGCCACGAGCGGTGATTTGCTCACCAACCCACATCAGGAACATCGTGCCGCCGACCAAGGTGATCATGCAGGAAAAGCGGAAGAACCAGCCCGGATCAATCACCGCGGCGCCGAAACTGCCATGCATGGACTCCAAGCCGACGGCGATGCCGTAGGACTGGAACATCGCGATCAGCACCGTAAGATAACGGGTATATTGGTTCAGCTTCTTACGGCCCTGCTCGCCTTCCTTCTTGAGAGTCTCAAGCGTGGGGATGGCGGCGGACATCAACTGAATGATGATGCTGGCACTGATGTAGGGCATGATGTTCAGCGCGAAAACGGTCATGCGCCGCAGCGCACCGCCGGTGAACATATCGAACATGCCGAGGATACCGCCGCCGTGCTGCGACAGCATTTCGCCCATCACGGAGGCATCTACGCCGGGCACGGGGATATACGTGCCGAGGCGGTAAACAATCAGCGCCCCCAACGTAAACCAAATGCGCTGCTTGAGCTCGGTCGCCTTCGAAAAGACGCCCATATTAAGATTGGCTGCAAGCTGTTCGGCAGCGGACGCCATGAGATTTCCCTTTGTCGAGGCGATCGGATTGAGCGCGGGCAACTGTCGGCTGGGGCGGACTTGGGCGCAAGCCAGATGGTGGTCAAGCAAAAAGCCACGCAGGGGATGAAACCGCCCGCGTGGCTTTCACTTTAGCGCATACGGGACCTTAGGCTGCTTCCGCCGGGGCCGCTTTTGGCGCAACCGTCGTGGTCACCGAACCGCCGGCCTGCTCGATCGCCGCCTTCGCCGTCGCAGAAGCACCAGACACGGTGATCTGGATGGCCTTGGTGATCGTGCCGTCCGCCAGAAGCCGAATGCCGTCCTTACCGGTGGACGCCAAGCCAGCCGCATAAAGCGTGGCCTCTGTGATCGGCTGGCCCCCGTCGATTTTGCCCGCTTCGATCGCCGCTTCGATCGCGCCGACGTTAACCGGAGCGTATTCCTTGCGGAAATGATTGTGGAACCCACGCTTCGGCAAACGACGATAGATCGGGAGCTGACCGCCTTCGAAGCCGTTCAGTGCCACACCTTCGCGCGCCTTCTGACCCTTGACGCCTTTGCCGGACGTCTTTCCCTTGCCGGAGCCGATACCGCGGCCGAGCCGCTTGGACTTCAGGCGCGCGCCGGGATTGTCGCGCAGTTCATTGAGATTCATATCAGGAAAGCTCCTCCACCTTAATCAGGTGGGCGACCTTACGGATCATGCCGCGGATGGAGGGCGTATCCTCCAACTCACGCGTGCTCCGCAGTTTGTTCAGACCCAAACCGACCAGAGTTTCCTTCTGGCCGGGCAAGCGGCCCAGCGCGGACTTCGTCTGCGTTACGCGAACCTTAGGCATTGGCCTGAGCCTCCGGAGCGGCGGGCGCGGCGGCTTCACGGCGACCGAACAGTTCCGGTACCTTCTTGCCACGACGCGTAGCGACCGAACGCGGGCTCGCGCATTTCTGCAACGCCGCGAAGGCTGCCTTCACCATGTTATGCGGGTTCCGGCTGCCGAGGCTCTTCGCCACGACGTCGCCAATTCCCAACGTCTCGAACACCGCGCGCAGTGGACCACCAGCAATGATGCCGGTGCCG
>DAIEHR010000313.1 GCA_027353465.1 Acetobacteraceae bacterium
CTGCGCACGGCGGATGGGGCGGCGGCACCCTGGTTTGCGTTCGTCGCCAATGTCCAGGCTGATGACGGCGGGGCCGCGATCATCGCCGGCAATGAACGCGTGCTGCGCGCACGGTTTTCCGATGCCCGGCATTTCTGGGACCTGGATCGCAAGGCGCGGCTGGAAAGCCGGGTGCCGGCGCTGGACAAGGTCACTTTCCAGGCCAAGCTCGGCACGCAGGGCGACCGGGTTCGTCGCCTGACGGTTCTGGCGGCGGCGATCGCTCCTTTGGTTGGGGCCGACCCGGCCAAGGCGGCGCGCGCCGCTGAGTTGGCCAAGGCCGATCTGACATCGGGCATGGTGGGGGAATTCCCTGAACTCCAGGGCGTCATGGGCCGCTATTACGCGCTGCATGACGGCGAGGGCCCGGACGTCGCCGACGCCATCCGCGACCATTACGCGCCGCGCGGACCCGGCGAGGCCGCCCAGTCCGCGCCGGTTTCCGTCGCCGTTGCGCTGGCGGACAAACTGGACCAACTGACCGGGTTCTTCGCCATCGGGGAAAAGCCGTCCGGTTCCGGCGACCCGTATGCACTGCGACGCGCCGGACTGGGCGTGATCCGCATCATCCGGGAGAACCGCCTGCGCGTGCATCTGCGTGCGCTGCTGGGCATGGCGACCGAGGACCCGGCAATCGCGCAGGCGGTATTCGAGTTCATTATCGAACGTCTGATCGTCCAGCTCCGTGTCGAAGGCGCGCGTTACGACATCTTGAATGCGGTATTTGCCGCGGGACAGGAGGACGATCTCGTAGCCCTTCTGGCGCGCGCCGAGGCGGTAGGCGAATTGCTGGCATCACCGGACGGCGGAAATCTGCTGGCAGGCTACCGTCGCGCGGCCAATATCCTTCGTATAGAAGATCGCAAGGACGGTCCCCACACGGGGAGCCCCGACCTTGCGGCTTTGCCGTTGGAGGAGGAAAGGCTGCTTTCGGCCGCCGCCGTGAACATGGCGCATGCGGCGCGGGAGACTCTTGCCGCCGAGGATTATCGCGGCGCCATGGTCCATATGGCGGGTATCCGCGCCCCGCTCGACGCGTTCTTTGAAAAAGTAACCGTGAACGCGGCTGAACCCGATTTACGCCGCAATCGTTTGCGTTTGCTCAACCAAGTCCGATCTATCATGGATCAGATTGCCGATTTCTCCCGTATCGAAGGCTAGAGGTGAGGTCCGACATGACCAAGTGGGTTTACAGCTTCGGCGCCGGCCATAACGAAGGCCGAGCGGATATGCGCAACCTGCTGGGCGGGAAGGGGGCGAATTTGGCGGAGATGGCCTCGATCGGCCTGCCCGTGCCCCCGGGGTTCACGATCACGGCGGATGTCTGCACCGCGTTCTATGACAACGGGAAGAAATATCCCGACGAGCTGAAGGGCCAGGTTGATGCCGCCCTCACCGCCGTTGAAAAGGCCGTCGGGCTCGATTTCGGCGATCCGGCGCATCCGCTGCTGGTGTCCGTCCGCTCTGGCGCGCGCGTGTCCATGCCCGGCATGATGGATACAGTCCTGAATCTGGGCCTGAACGACACCACGGTCGAGGGTCTCGCCAAGGCGGCGAATGACCCCCGGTTCGCATGGGACTCCTACCGCCGCTTCATCCAGATGTACGGGTCGGTCGTGCTGGGCGTGGACCATCACCGGTTCGAGGAAATCATCGAACACGCCAAGCTGGATGCCGACGTGATCGAAGACACCGCGCTGACCGCCGATAACTGGCGCGAGGTTGTCGAGGGCTACAAGGATCTGGTTCACAAGGAAACCGGCAACCCGTTCCCGCAGGACCCGCAACAGCAGCTTTGGGGCGCGATCGGCGCCGTGTTCGGCTCTTGGATGAACCCGCGCGCGATCACCTATCGCCGCCTGCATGACATTCCCGCCGCCTGGGGCACCGCTGTGAACGTGCAGGCGATGGTGTTCGGCAACATGGGCAACGACTGCGCCACCGGGGTCTGCTTCACCCGCGATCCGTCCACCGGCGAGAACATGTTCTACGGCGAATACCTGGTCAACGCGCAGGGCGAGGATGTCGTCGCCGGCATCCGCACGCCGCAGCCGCTGTCCAAATCCGTCGCCAAGCCGGGCGAAGTGCCGCTGGAGACAGCGATGCCGAACGCCTATGCGGAGCTGATGGAAGTCCGCGCGACCTTGGAAAAACACTACAAGGATATGCAGGACATCGAGTTCACCGTGCAGCAGAACAAGCTGTACATGCTGCAGACCCGCAACGGTAAGCGCACCGCCGCCGCGTCCCTGCGCATGGCGGTGGAAATGGCACGCGAAGGCCTGATCGATGAATCCGAAGCGGTGATGCGGGTCAATCCGTCCTCGCTGGATCAGTTGCTGCATCCGATGCTGGACCCGAAGGCGCCCCGCACGCTGCTGGGCAAGGGCCTGCCGGCCAGCCCCGGTGCGGCGTGCGGCACGGTGGTGTTCTCGGCTGACGAAGCGGAATCCCGCGCGGCGAAGGGTGAGGCGGTGATTCTGGTTCGCATCGAAACCAGCCCGGAAGACATCCACGGCATGCACGCGGCGAAGGGCATCCTGACCACCCGTGGCGGCATGACCAGCCATGCCGCGGTGGTGGCGCGCGGCATGGGCCGGCCCTGCGTGGCCGGCGCCGGCGGTATCAGCGTCGATTACAACAGCCAGGTGCTGGCGGCGGGTGGCAAGTTCATCCGCGCCGGCGAGGTCATCACCCTGGACGGCGCGACCGGCGAGGTCTTCGTCGGTTCGGTGGCGATGATCGAACCCGCCATGTCCGGCGATTTCGGCACCTTGATGGAATGGGCCGACAAGCACCGCCGCATGGGGGTGCGCACCAACGCCGAAACCCCGATGGACGCGGAAACCGCCCGCAAGTTCGGCGCGGAAGGCATCGGGCTGTGCCGGACGGAGCATATGTTCTTCGATCCCGAGCGGATTTTGGCTGTGCGGCAGATGATCATCTCCAACTCGGAATCCGGGCGCCGAGCCGCGCTGTCGGTGCTGCTGCCGCATCAGCGGGAGGATTTCCGGCAGTTGTTCACCATCATGGCGGGGCTGCCGGTGACGATCCGGCTGCTGGACCCTCCGTTGCACGAATTCCTGCCGCATGCCGATCAGGAAATGCAGGACGTGGCCGACTCGCTGGGAACCGAACTGTCGGTGATCCGTCAGCGCGCGGAGGAACTGTCGGAAGCCAACCCGATGCTGGGTCATCGCGGCTGCCGCCTCGGCATCGCCTTCCCCGAAATCTACGAAATGCAGGCTCGGGCTATCTTCGAGGGCGCTATCACGGTGGCGAAGGAAACCGGCAAGGCACCGGTGCCGGAGATTATGATCCCCTTGGTTGGGATGAAGAAGGAGCTTGAGATCACCCGCGCCCAGGTGGACAAGATCGCCGCCGAGGTGTTCGCCGAAACCGGCACCACGATCGAATACAGCGTCGGCACGATGATCGAGCTGCCCCGCGCGGCGATGCTGGCCGATAAGATCGCCGAGGTCGCGGACTTCTTCAGCTTCGGCACCAACGACCTGACCCAGACCGTGTTCGGCCTGTCGCGCGACGACGCCGGCAAGTTCCTGCCGCATTATGTGGAGGCGGGTATCCTGCCGAAGGACCCGTTCGTGTCGATCGACATCGAAGGCGTGGGCGAAATGGTCCGCATCGCCGCCGAAAAAGGCCGCCGCACGAAG
>DAIEHR010000321.1 GCA_027353465.1 Acetobacteraceae bacterium
AGGGCTGATCCGGACCGATCAGCGACGACAGGTCGCGGGTCATGTGACCGGCTTCCACCGTCTCGATGCACACCTTCTCCAGCGTCTCGGCGAAGGCGGTGACGTCGGGGGTGTTATCGAACTTGCCGCGGTAGATCAGGCCGCGTGTCCAGGCAAAGATGGACGCGATCGGGTTGGTTGATGTGTCCTTGCCCTGCTGGTGTTGGCGATAGTGGCGTGTCACGGTGCCATGCGCCGCTTCCGCTTCCACCTTCGTGCCGTCCGGGCTGAGCAACACAGACGTCATCAGACCCAGCGAGCCGAAGCCCTGTGCTACGGTGTCAGACTGCACGTCGCCGTCGTAGTTCTTGCAGGCCCAGACATAGGCCCCGTTCCACTTCAGCGCGCAAGCGACCATGTCGTCGATCAGGCGATGTTCGTAGGTCAGGCCGCGCTTGGTGAATTCGGCTTTGAACTCGTTTTCGTAGATTGTGGCGAAACGGTCCATGAAGAAGCCGTCATAGGACTTCAGGATCGTGTTCTTGGTGGAGAAGTACAGCGGCCAGCCGCGCATCAGCGCGTAGTTGAAGCTGGCGCGGGCGAATCCGTCGATGGACACCTGCGTGTTATGCATCGCCATCGTGACGCCGCCGCCGTCCTTGAAGTCATGCACTTCCAGCGTCTGCATCGGGCCACCATCGGCCGGCTGATACGACATGGTCACCTTGCCCGGGCCGGGGATCTTCATTTCCGTGGCGCGATAGATGTCGCCATAGGCATGGCGGCCGATCACGATCGGCTGGGTCCAGTGCGGCACCAGGCGCGGCACGTTCTTGCAGATGATCGGCTCGCGGAAGATGGTGCCGTCCAGGATGTTGCGCAGCGTGCCGTTGGGGCTGCGATACATGCGCTTCAGGCCAAATTCGGTGACCCGAGCCTCATCGGGAGTGATGGTGGCGCACTTCACGCCGACGCCGTATTGGGCGATCGCATGGGCCGCATCGACGGTGACCTGATCGTCGGTCTGGTCGCGGTATTCGATTCCGAGGTCGTAGTATTTCAGATCGATATCCAAGTACGGCAGGATGAGCTTTTCCTTGATGAATCCCCAGATAATCCGGGTCATCTCATCCCCGTCCAACTCGACAACCGGGGTCTTGACCTTAATTTTTGCCATCATATCCTCGTAGGCGGAATTCCGCTTGGGCCAACAGGGGGCGTCGCCGGTTCCCCGGTCCGCCAAAACAAGTGGAATAATCGCACCCCGCGCCGCGCAGGGCAAGACGGGTTGCGGTGGCGCTCGCGCTATCAACCGATCGGGGGCATCGGCTGCCGAAAAGCTCGCCATGTATCGAAGGTCTGGATCCACCAGGGAGGTACACGGCTTGCTGGCCATAGCTTCGCGCGCGGGCCCGTTCCCGCATCGGTTAAGTAATTCCGCGCATTACCGCCCTATGGTTAATCGAAAAATGGACGGGAGCGGAGCAAAAACGTTGTGTTATCGGTCTGTTGCGAGTATGAACAGAAATCCGCGCGGCGGTCGTGGCTGCGGTGCTTTTTTCCGCCCTGATGGCTTGCACCGCCACCCTTCATCCGCCCCACCTGCTTTCGCCCCTTTTTTCCCTGGACCATGAAACCGGACAAGCCCTTTATCACCGCCGCGGTGCTTTTGATCGCCGCCGCCTGCCTGATCGGGCTGACCTGGGTCGGCGCCACACAGGCGATCCGTCAGCAACGGATCGACACCACAAAACGCGCCACCGCGATGTTGACCAGTCAGGCGCTGACGTTCACCGAACAGATCAACCGGCAGATCCTGGCGATCGACCAGACGCTCCGCTTTCTGGTCGCGGACTGGGAAGCCAATCCCCGTGGCTTTGAACTGGAAACCGCGCGGATCCGCTCCGTTGTGCTGGCTGGCCTAAGCCGCGACATGGTGATGACCGACGAGACAGGGATTATCCGCCAGTCCTCGGTGGTGGAGGCGATCAACCAAAGTGTCGCGGGCCTGGATTACTTCCGCGCTTTGGCGCAGTCACCGGAGGCGCCTGATGGGCTTTATATCGGGCCGGCCGCGATCGACGGCATTATGCGCCAGTGGCATATGAATGTGGCCCGTGCGATGCACTATCCCGACGGATCATTCGCCGGGGTGATCGACACCGATTACCGAATCGCCGCTATCACCGACGTCTTCGGACAAGCCGACCTCGGTCCAAACGCCTTTATCGCGCTGGCGGGGCTGGAGGACGGGAAATTGCGCGGCGCGGTCAGCGCCTCCACGGTCGATCCGGATGCCGCGATTGGCGACACGCCCATGCTCGCCGCGATTCAGGGGAGTGACAGCGGCGTCTGGACGGGCCCTTCCCCCAATGACGCGGTTCGCCGCATTCATGCGTTCCGCCGCCTGCCCGGCCGCAAGCTGGCGGTGATCGTTGCCATGGACGAAGCACAGGCATTACAGCCCGCCGCCGAATACCGCCGTCAGGCATGGATGGTGGCGAGTGGGATCAGCACCCTGCTGGCGACGCTGGCCCTGGTGCTGATCCAGGTGACCCGAATGATCAGGCATCGCGATACCGCCGCCGCCGAGAGCCGCGCCAATCTCGCCGCCGCCAACGCCCAATTCGCGGTCGCTAGCGCCCTGGCCGCGGCCAAGACGGAGCAACTGGATACCACTCTATCTGGCATGACGGACGGCGTATCCATCTTCGATGCCCATCTTTGCCTCGTCGAATGGAACGCCCGCTTCCCGGAGATCGCCGGTGTTCCAGCCGAAATTCTGCGGGTGGGCCTGCCAATGGAAGAGGTGCTGAGGGCGCAGATCCGCACCGGGCAATTCGGTGTGGTGCGCGACCCGGAAGCCGAGGTGGAGCGCCGCGTGGCACGCATGCGCAAAGCCCGTGCCGGTATCGTCCAGCGACCGCATCCCGACGGGCGGATGCTGGAACTGCGCCGCACCCCGCTGCCGGAGGGTGGCTTCGTTACAATCTACACCGATGTCACCGAACGCAAGCGGATCGACGATGCATTACGCAGAACGCAGGCCGCCCTGGACCTTGCAAACCGGGGGAAATTCCGCTTTGCGGCGATCCTGCGTCACGCGATCGAAACACGGATGAAGCCGCTGCTGGACGTGATCCAGGGGTTGAACGACGGCGTAGATATGCCAGCACGGCAGTCTATGGTCGCAACGGCGCGACAATGCGGCGATGCCTTGCAAGACACCTTGAGCGATATCGATGATTGGTCGCTGATGGAGGCCGGCACATTGTCAATTCGCCCAAGACCGTTCGAACTGCGTGCGTTGCTGGAAAAGTGCGTCGAGTTGTTTGAGACAACAGCCGGAGTTCGGCCACGGCTTTCGGTGACCGACGATACGCCCTCGATAGTGTTGGCCGACCCGGACCGCCTGCGCCGGGTTGTGCTGTTGATGCTCGCCAGCGCAGTCAAGTCCGGACGAACCAACGCCGTTTGGCTAACCGCCGACACGGGACATGACGCCGCCGATGGCATTCGGCTGGCGGTGCGGGACGACGGACCGGCGACCGCCCCAGAAACCCGGGCGGCAGCGTTCTTGCCTCTGGGCCATCCAGAGCGTCCAGAGGATGCGGACAGCGCCACGATGGACCTGGCGATGTGCCATGGGTTGGTTACTCTGATGGGCGGCAGGATCGGCTGCGATTTCCGCGGACACCAGGACGGGCCCGGGGAAAACATACTGTGGATCGCCCTGCCGCAAGCATCACTGCCGGTTCGGACGAACGTCGGAGCAGCAGCGGACATGTGGGACATCTTCCCGCAACGCGAGGCTTTGCCTGCTGGCGGGATGGCGGCGACCAGCGGACCACCGCCGCGCACACCGCCCCGCACGCGCATTCTGCTGATGGAAGCCGAAGCGACCGACTCGTCGGTTTCCATCGACGGTTTGCGCCGCCAGGGCCATCATGTGGACACCGCGTCAAGCACAGCGGCGTTGATACAGGCAATGACGACGGCCCCGTACGACATGGTGTTCATCGCCGCTTCGACGACGGGCAGCCGCGGTCAGGAAGCCGCCGCGGGAATCCGGGAACTATCGGAGCCTGCCCGTTCCACCCCGCTCATCGCGCTGCTGCCCGATGCCGCGCCTGACCACGAAGCCGCGCTCCGCACCGCTGGGGTGGACGCCGTGCTGTCCGGACGGATTTTCGCGGACGCGGTGGCAGACGTGTTACGGCGGTTCGTGTGGGCGGTTTCGCCAGAAGCCCCGTCCGGGGCGGATGTCGTCGCCAATGCGCCCGAACAAGCGTTTTCGGCGGCGCTGTCGGCCGAACGGATTGGCGAATTGCGCAATAACCTGCCGCCCGCCACGTTCGCCAATCTGATCGACGAGTGTCTGGTGGACATGGACCACCGCCTTCCAGCGCTTCGGCGCGCGCTGACTGCCGGGGCGCCCGGTGCGATCGCGGCTCACGCCCATGCCATGCTGGGTATGGCCGCGGGCTACGGCATGGTCCGACTGGAAAACCGCCTGCGGCTGGTGATGAACGCCTGCCGGGAGGGAGACCTTGCCACGCTCGTACCAACCATCGTGACCGACATCGAAAGTGATTTCGAGGAGGCGGCCCAGGGCCTGAGGCAGATCCTGGCGCACGAGCCGGCCTGATGGCGCAAAAATTCTTCGTCTGCCGTTAATCACTTCTTAACCTTCGGCCGGTAATGTTCGCACATGCTTTCACCCGCGACATTCATCGGCATCGCGAACGCCACGACTTCGGCCATCCCGCCGGCCGCCCCATTGGCACAACCGGTCAGGGCACTGGGCATTCAGCCGCTCGGCGCGCCTTCCGGACCGCCGCCCGGGACCAAGGCGCCGAACACGGCATCGCCGAATCAACCGGCCGCGCCACCGCGAAACCTGCCGCGCGGATCGCTGCTTGACCTAAGCGTTTAGAACCAATCACGGCCTCGCCGGAGTTCGGCCGATATCTGAAAAATCCCCTGAACGCGGACTTGATCGCAAACGGCGGACAGGTCACGTTCGGCGGATGAAATCCTTCGTTAGGCGGGTCCCCGCCGGTGACAACCGCGAGCGCGCGATTTGCGGCGACTGCGGCTTTATCGCCTATGAAAACCCCAAAGTTATCGTCGGTTCAGTCGTCGTATCCGACGGACGTGTGCTGATGTGCCGCCGAGCGATCGAGCCACGGCGGGGCTTTTGGACGCTGCCCGCCGGCTACATGGAACTGGGCGAAACCCTGGAGGAAGGTGCGGCGCGCGAGGCGCTGGAAGAGGCCGAGGCGGCCATCGAGATCGAGGGCATCCTTGGTGTTTTCAGCATCGCCCGCATCGGTCAGGTTCAGGTGATCTTCCTGGCTCGGTTTGGCGGGGATGGACCGCCAGTTTTCGGCCCTGGGGAGGAAAGCCTTGAGGTCCGCTTATTCACGCCCAACGAAATCCCCCGGGACGAGATCGCCTTCCCCTCGGTTCACTGGGCGCTTGATGCGTGGATTGCCGCGAATGGCGGCTCACTTGGACGACCGGCTTCTAATCCGGCCGACGATGTCCGGGGCATGCATCGGATGCAACCTGAGGGGTGAGGCGCACGGCAACCACACCGTAGTGCCGATAGCACCGGCGGCGAGACGTGCTGCCGGCACACCCGCGGGCTCATCAGCCGAAGCTGATTTTCGCGTGAGCCGCCATTTGGAACTCTGTCGTTAACCTTTGGTTCATTCATCGCGGCGTAAACTTGGCGCTGTCCGGGACCCGAGTCGGGCATGACAGCTAATTGAGGTAGCGATGCGAAAAATCAGCCAAACCAGGTTTGCACAGAAGGAGCACGACACCCAGGCCGACACGCGGGAAGAGCACCGCCCCCGCGGGGTTCGCGGGGCTACGATCACATCCTGGGAAGCCCCCCCTGAAATCGACCTGACCTCGTTGTTTGCGGGTCATAAGGCCGGTTCCAGCCTTGGCGGTTCTAGCAGTGGTGGGGTATCGCATGACGCCATGGAACTATCTGACGGAACCGAAATCAGCTTCGCGACGCTGGCTGATGTCACTAAGGTGCTGTCCATGTAGTGTCGCGAAATAATCGTGTCTGGTCCGGCAAAAATTCCTTGACGGCGAATATCAGTCAAGGCAGCGAGGAGCCGCTTCCGGCTGAAATGGCGGCAGGGTTGGATCCCTGGCAACGAGGTTTATCCCAGAATTCAAGGCCGCATAACAAAATTTGCACGCCGCAACTGCCACCTGACGATCAAATCGCGGAATCGTGAAGTCGGCCATCGAACGAATTGGCTCGCCAATCCGCACGGTCTCGTGTTCTTTGGAATTCCGGATACGGCATCGACGCCGCAACGAAATCAACCCCGGCCGAAGACGCGGAATCCCAGTGCTACAGTCACTACACGGCAGTTTTCGGAACATTGGCCGACCGGGTCAGCCGCTGGCGGTGCAAACGCCCGCCGGCGCCGGACTGGTGGGCATAAACCCGCGGAAATCATGAAACTGTCAACCCGTCTTGTCTTCTTAATCTTTGGTTGCCTGGTGCCAATCCTGACGGCTCAGGTCTATTCCCAGGTTAATTTGTATTCCGAACGACATGACCAATTGGGCGGGTTGGTTTTACGTCAGGCTGAACTAGTGAACGCCGATCTGACCAGCATTATCGACAGCGTTCGACAACTCGGATCCCTGGCAGGTCAACAATCCGCGCTGCATCAGCCCGGCAGCCAATGCGCCGCACGGTTGACGGCGATGCAGCGAGCCCTGCCCCAATATCAGTTCATCGCGGTGCTTTCGGCCGCGGACGGGGCGCTGCAGTGCGTGTCGAATACCCAGGCTGCTGATATGCTGGGCGCCCGTCCAAGCTGGTTGTCGGATATCGTCGCGACCAGGAGCCTATCCACCGGTTCCATGATATTGGATCCCGTCCAAAAAACCTATTTCATGCCGATCGCCGTTCACCTTCAGGCTGATGGCATACAGCCAATGGTGATGCTCGTCGGCCTCCGTTCCGCGTGGCTGACAAAGCACCTGGAAACCGCAAGGGTGGACAGTTCCAAGGTAATTGCCGGTGCTTCGTTGATCATTGCCGATCGCGACGGCAACTTGATCACCCAACTCCCCGACGGCGCGGCGCAAACCGGTCGCCCGCTGCCAGAATGGCTGCGTCCGCTTATCAACCGCGATCACCAGGATGTGGAGACTCTGACCGACGCGGACGGTCATCCCGTCGTCGCCGGCTATGTTCCCAGCGCGATCTCACCGGACGGTTTCATGGTGATCGACTCGCTGACTCTGCCCAATCTTACAGCGGATATCGATCAAGCCACGTATCGGGATCTGCTGGTAATCAGCGGTGCGGCGATCGTCGCCCTGATTCTGGCATGGGTGGCGGGCCGCCGGTTCATTTATCAACCGACCGAGGCATTGCTGCGCGCCGCGCGCAAGTGGCGGGAAGGTGATCTTAGTGCCCGAGCGGACCCAATGGAGGCGGGATCGGAGTTTTCCGCTCTAGCGCAATCGTTCAACGCCATGGCGGCCGGCCTGCAGGCCCGCGAGATGGAACGGCGGATGCAGGCGCGGCTGCTGGAGGAACAGGTCAGTGCCCGCACCCGCGAACTATCGGAGACCAACAACCGCCTGCAAGTTGAAATCGCGGGTCGCGAGAAGACCGAAGTCGCATTGCATCAGGCTCAAAAGCTACAGGCAGTGGGCCAGTTGGCCGGTGGAATAGCACACGATTTCAATAATATGCTGGCTACGGTCCTCGGCAACCTGGAGCTGATGGAACGCCGGGTTGCTCAGGCCGATGAGCAAGGCACCCCAGTCGATGCACGGCGCCTGATGCAGTTGATTGAACGCGCTACCGGTGCGGTCACCCGCGGCGCCCAGTTGACCTCCCGGCTGCTGGCGTTCTCCCGCCGTCAGCGACTT
>DAIEHR010000333.1 GCA_027353465.1 Acetobacteraceae bacterium
TCAGCCACTGAGGCCACCGCCGAATCGACGACATCCGGCCGCAGCACCATCCCGGCGCCGCCTCCGAACGGCGTGTCGTCAACGGTGCGATGCCGATCCTGTGCAAAATCGCGGATGTTCGTCACATCCAGCGACCACACGCCGGTTTCCAACGCCCGTCCGGCCAGGGACTGGCCAAGCGAGCCCGGAAACATCGCGGGAAACAGCGTCAGGACGGACGCGCGCCAGATCATGCCGCCTGCTCCGGTTCCGGTGGCACGATGACCTCATCCGGCAGCACGACAACCAGACGTCCGGCGGCGATATCGACCGTCGGGACGCAGGCGGCGGTAAACGGAATAATCAACGGGGCGCCGTCGCCAACAATTTCGAAGCTGGCACCGGCGCCATAGTCGTGTACCACGGAAACCGTACCAAGCGTCTTGCCGGCCGGATCGACGGCGGTAAGGCCGATCAGATCCGTCAGGTAATACTCATCGTCGTCCGGCGGCGGCAGAGCTGACCGGTCGATGAACAGCTTGGTGTTGGTCAGCTTCTCCGCCTGATTGCGGTCGGTCACCTTGACCGGCACGCCATCGACGATGCGGGCAACTTCGGCGACGCCGTCAGCCTTCCAGGTCAGGGCGTAGAAACGCCCCTCCGCGTCGGACAGGGGTCCGTACGCGGTTAGATCAGCGGGGTCGGCGGTGTGGCTGGTGATCTTCACCAACCCGCGCACGCCGTGTGCCCGTCCGATCACGCCCAACTGGATGCGGCTGTTCGGCACCGGTCTGTCTTAGGCGGCAGCGGCCGCGGCGGCCTTGGCGCGTTCCTGCGCCTTCTTCTTCGGCGCCGACTGTTGCGGCTGTTCGTTCCAAACGGGCATCGGGGTCAGCCCAGCCTTGCCCAGGAACTTCGCAACGCGTTCGGTGGCGACGGCGCCGTTGCCGATCCAATGCTGCAAGCGATCCGGCAGCAGGCGGACGCGGTCTTCGTGTTCGGCGGGCAGCATCGGGTTGTAGCTGCCAACACGCTCGATGAAGCGGCCGTCGCGCGGGCTGCGGCTGTCGGCGATCACGATATGATAATACGGACGCTTCTTGGCGCCGGCGCGGGCGAGGCGGATCTTAAGGCCCATGTAACTAAGTCTCCTGGTTCAGAATGGTCTGCGGTTCTGCTGGGACATACCCTTCGGCATCAGGGCGCCAAGCCCGTGACGCATCAGGCCTTTTTGCCCCAGCTTACCCATTTTCTTCATCATGTCGGACATCTGGTCGAACTGCTTCAGCAGCCGGTTGACCTCCTGGACCGAGGTCCCGGAGCCAGCGGCGATACGCTTCTTGCGGTTGGCCTTGATGATATCCGGCGTTTGCCGTTCCTTCTTCGTCATCGACGAGATAATCGCCGCCTGACGCTTCAGGACTTTCGTGTCCAGATCGGCGCCCTCAAGCTGCTGCTTGATCTTGCCGACCCCTGGCAGCATCCCAAGGATGCCGGACAGACTGCCCATCTTGCTGATCTGGCGAAGCTGACTGGCATAATCCTCCAGATCAAACTTGCCCTTCATCATTTTGGCGGCGAGCTTTTCAGCTTCCGCCTGATCGATGGTTTCGGACGCGCGTTCCACCAGCCCGACGATGTCGCCCATGCCAAGGATGCGGCCGGCGACGCGTTCGGGGTGGAAATCCTCCAGCGCGTCCTGTTTTTCGCCAACGCCAATCAGTTTGATCGGGGCGCCGGTGATCGCGCGCATCGACAGCGCCGCGCCGCCACGGGCGTCACCATCCATGCGGGTGAGGACAATGCCGGTGATCGATAGTGCGTCGTTGAACGCCTTGGCGGTGTTGACGGCGTCCTGGCCGGTCATGGCATCGACGACCAGCAGCGTTTCCGCCGGGTTGGTCGCGGCGCGAACCTGCCGGACTTCGTCCATCAGTTCCTGGTCGATGGACAGGCGGCCGGCGGTATCCAGAATAACAACATCGAAGCCTTCGCGCCGCCCGACATCCATCGCTCGGTTGGCGATTTGGACCGGGGTCTGGCCGGCGATGATCGGCAGGCTTGGCACGCCGGCCTGGTCGGCCAACTGTGCCAACTGCAGTTGCGCGGCCGGGCGCTGGGTGTCCAGGCTGGCCAGCAGCACCCGTTTCTTCAAGCGATCCGACAGGCGGCGGGCGATCTTGCCCGATGTGGTGGTCTTGCCGGAGCCTTGCAGGCCGACCATCAGGATGGGCACGGGCGAGGCGGCATTCAGGTTGATTGGCACCGCGCCGGAGCCGCCCAGAGACTCGATCATCACGTCGTTGACGATCTTGACGACCTGCTGGCCGGGGGTGACAGAGGACAGAACCTCCGCCCCGACAGCGCGTTCACGCACCTTGGCAATGAAGTCGCGCACCACGGGAAGGGCTACGTCGGCGTCCAGCAGCGCCAGGCGGACTTCCCGCAGCGCTTCGGTGACGTCGGCTTCGTTCAGCGATCCGCGGGTACGGAGCTTGTCGAATACGCCTGATAGTTTGTCCGAAAGGGCTTCGAACACGGGTGCGGATACTCCAAACAGTTAAGCGCCGCTGCGCGAACCCTCGCGGAGCGGCGTAGCCCCCGCCTCAGGCAGGGACCGGGTACAATGAAGGCCCGGATCGGTGGCTTATGGCCGGGCCGGCGGCTGGTGTCAAACGGGAAAGGCCATCAAGGCTTCGTCTGCGAAACGGCCCCTATAGCAGGGACTTGGCATGTGCGAGCACCTGATCGCAGATTTTTCTGGCGATCTCTTGCTTCAATCCGCCGCCGCCCAGGCTGAAGTTCTGGCCATTGCCGCTTTCCAGCATCCCGGCACTGCCCGCCTTGAAGCTGCTGTTCGACTCGCCGCTTCCAGAACCGGTGACTTTACGGAGCAGCGAGTCTTTGACGGAAGAGGCCGCACCACCGCTCAGGTAATTGTTCTGGACACAGTATTGCAGCACGCCCGCGAGATTGCCGGGGCTTGCCTGCGTGACCGACGGGATGGCGGTGCCGCCCGAACCGCCCAGCATCTCGCCGCCGGCGCTTTTTAACTGGTCCATTAGCTGGGCATGGGCCAACGAAACCGGCACGGCGGCGAGGATCAGGGCGGTTGCCGGAACGACAAGAGTCTTGAACATGGCAAAGCCTTTGGCACATGGCTGATCACATATTCATACCAGATATGGCGGCCGCCCGCGAGGCCCCAAGGCCGGCACGGGGTCAGCTGGCGGCAAACACCGCCGTGATCGCCAGTGCCAGGGCCGGGGGCATCACCAAAGCGCCTAGTTTCAAGAATTGCCACGCGCCCACCAGAAGATCCTCCCGCCGAAGGGCGGTCAGCCACAGGATGGTCGCCAGCGATCCGGTGACCGACAGATTTGGCCCAAGATCGACTCCGATCAGCACGGCGGCCCGGACATGGTCTGGCACGGCGGCGATCTGCACGACGCGCCCGGCGACCAGGCCGGCCGGCAGGTTGTTCATCAGATTGCATGCCACCGCCAAGACCGCCCCCGCGATCCAGGTGGTGCCCGCCGCCGACCATTGCGTCAGGTCGCGCAGTAAATCCGCCAGGCCCTCGGTTACCCCGGTGTTTTGCAGCGCCTCCACCAGCACGAACAGGCCGGCGACAAGCGGCAGAACGCCCCAGGAGATGCTTTTCAAAACCGACACCGGCCCGCTTGTGGATCGTGTCAGCACCAGCAGCGCCGTCGCCACCCCTGCGACGAAGGTGGGCAACTCAAGCTGAACATCCAGAGCCGAGGCCGTCAGCAACACCACTGCCGTGATCGCGATGCCCAGCGCGGCCAGCTTGCCGCCAAGGGTCAGGGGCGTCGGCTCGATATCCACCGCGACGCGTTCCCGCAGCGCCGCACGCTGCGTCCAGCGCAGCACGACGAACGTGGCCAGGATCGCCAGCAACGACGGCAGGGCAAAGCGGGGCAGCCATTGCAACAGCGGCGGCATGTGGCTGCCGTAGATCACCAGGTTCGCGGGGTTGGAGATCGGCAGCAGGAAGCTGGCGGCATTGGCGATGAACGCGCAGATAAACAGATAGGGCAGGGGGTCTTTTACCTTCGCCGTCCTGACCACCGCGGCGACCGCCGGGGTCAACACCACTGCCGTGGCGTCGTTGGACAGGAAGACCGTCACCACGGTTCCGACCGCGAACACCAGGCCGAACAGCCGCGTTGCCGAACCCTTGGCCATGGCGGCGGCCTCCGCGGCCAGCCAGTCGAACAGGCCCTCCTGCCGCGCAAGTTCCGCCAGCAGCATCATGCCGATCAGGAACAGGTAAACGTCGGTGCCTTTCAACACGCCGGCCAGCGCGTCCGCCGGCGTCATCAGCCGCAGCACGATCAACAGGCCCGCGCCCAGGACGGCCCAGATGAACTCGGGCCAGAAGAACGGGCGGAAGATGACACCGGCCGTGGCAACGGCGGCGATGGCCCAAACCGACCAGGGAGACGCGACCGACGCGGTGATCATGCGGCCTGCCGAATCGTGACCAGTGTTCGTCCTTTTGTCTCTGGCATCAGCACCCCGAAAAACACCAGCGCGCAGGCAGCGATCGCTGTCAGGTAAAGGAAACCGGTTGAATACCCGAACCACTGGACGACGTAACCCGCCGTCGCGTTGCTTAGGGTTGCGCCGATCCCCACCGACAGCGCCGTCAGCCCCTGCGCCAGGTTGAACCGGCCGGTTCCGCGCATCAGATCGGCGGTGATCAGCACCGAGATCACGCCGAAGATTCCGGCCGCGACCCCGTCCAGCAACTGGATTCCGACCACGGCAAAGGGACTGGAGGCGACGGAAAACAGCAGGCCGCGCAGGGGCAGCACCGCCAGGGCCAGCAGGAAGATCGGTTTGCGGCCTATCCCGCGCGCCGAGGCCCGGCCCACGGCCCATGCTACGCCAACCATCACGAATTGGGCGGCGATGATGCAGGCTGACAGGGCGATGGTGTCCTCGCCAGGATGTTTCTGTGCCAGCACCTGCCCGGCCATCGGCAGCATTGCCGCGTTGCCGAAGTGGAACAGCACCACCGACGCGAGAAAGACCAGCAGGTCGCGGCGTTTCAGCAGGTCGCGCAGGGGGACGGGCTGGCCGGCGTGGCTGGGGTCCTCGCCTCCCCGAGCCTGCTCGTGGTCGATCTCGTTGGGGGGAATGAGGGTGACGATGGCGGCGCTGGCCACCGCGAAGGCGCAGACCAGGTAGAAAATCCAGTGGTATCCCAGGTATTGCCCCATGGTGCCGGCCAACAGGGCGGCAAGCAGATTGCCGCCATGGTTGAAGCTTTCGTTGCGGCTGATGCGCCCGTCCAGCAGGCGGCGGCCCACGAGACCAAGCGAGAGGGCGGCGATGGCGGGCGGGATGACGGCAGAGGCGGCGCCCAGAATTGCCTGGGCGGCGATGACAGCGGCGAAACGGGGGAACAACGCGATCAGCAGGCAACTCAGCCCGACCGTCAGGCCGGATGCCGCGATCAGCAGCCGTTTTGCCTTGGTGCCATCGACCAGCAGGCCCGCCGGGATCTGGCACAGGGCCGCGGCGATTGACGATGCCCCCATGGCCAGGCCGATCGCGCCTGAATCCCAGTGCTGGGCGCCCTTCAGATAGACGGACAAATACGGCCCGACGCCATCACGCACGTCGGCCATCAGGAAGTTGATGCCATCCAGCCCGCGTTGCGATCGCCGGGACGGATTCCCACTATGGGCGGGTTGCTGGATGTCTGGAGAGTGCAGAGGATAGACCTTTGGATACCGTTTGGCTTGAACATTGTTCATGCTGCTTGCGTTCCCTGGCCGGCCGGTTTGATCATGGGGAAGGACAAGATTGCCGGTTCCCGCGCGGTTCGGTATCAGGTGGTTGAAAGGAAGGGACCGAACCGTGGACGCCCGACCACCCGTTCAATCGGATGTCGAAAGCAAGGTGCGCGAAGCATTCTCACTGACTATGGGATGCATGCGCGCGGCGCGTATTCAGCTACATATGGAAGCATCCGGCGCGGAACCGCTGGAATTCCCCGCCGAGGTCTGTGAACGCGTTGCCGCCCGATACGAACATCATGACAAGGGACGCGCGTCGGCCGAACGGCCGGCGTATCTTCGACAACTCGATCGCGTCGATTGGGGTTTCCCAGCGTAGGCGACTGTGGCGAAATAACCGCTTCTGTCGGCGCGCCGCCGGTAGAGCGCGCCATGGCCACGGGAGGCAAGTGGCTTTCGGCGAACAATCCGTCGATTTCGGCACGGACCGGAACGACGTAGCCAGGCCAGGCCAGCGATGAATCCCGCCTGCGTGCTGCGCACCGCGCGTCTGGTGCTGACCCCGGTTGGCGGCAGCGACCTTGCCGATTTGCGCGCGATCAAAGCCGATCCATCGGTGTTCGCGGTGATGCTGGGCGGCGTGCGCGACTACGCCCAGACATCCGAGGACCTGGCGAACGATGTGGTCAACTGGGGCCGCTATGGCTTTGGAATTTGGGCGATCCGCGAAAATGGCCGATTTGTCGGCATCACCGGCCTGGAACATCGGGCGGACGGCCGCGGCGTGGCCCTGCGTTTTGCCCTTTGGCCGGAGGCGCAGGGCCGGGGACTGGCGCGGGAGGCCGCATTCGCCGCCCTGCGTTTCGGTCACGAGCGCGCCGGACTCCCCCGCATCGTCGCCGTCGCTCGGGAGAGCAACTTTGGATCCCGTATGGTGCTGGGCGGGATTGGGATGCGGGTGGCCGGGACGTTTGAGCAGCGGGGATACACGATGCTGCTTTATGAGAGTGTGATGCCAGCGGGAGACGGACGTTCCATTATTTCGCATTGACCGATGATGCGGGAGATGAAATTTTCATTACGTAATTAGTATGGCGGGATCTTCAGGTCCCTGCTGGTGTCGCCCAACATTATTGAAGCGACCTTCCCCGCGGCCGCGGGGCTGAGAAATATCTCTTATCGCCTGCTGGCGAGGCCAGGACTCCGTTATGATAATCGGAGTCCATAAGGGCCAGCCTTTACCGATCATTAACCTATAGGAGTGCATACAGGGGCTTTGGGCTGATCCCTTTCGGAGGTTTGTCGTGGCTACACTGCTCGCGCGCTGGCGTATCGGATACCGAGGCGCGATACTGGGTTTGGTCGGCATCGTCGGCATGCTGCTGATCGCCGGAATTTGCGGTTGGCCGGCAAACCGGATCGATCATATTGACACCGCGATGAACTCCATTCGGGACTCAATCGATCTGGAAGGCGCGATGCGGACCTCGCTGCTAAGGGCGCGGCGCTACCAGAAGGATTTTCTGCTGGGGCCGGATGAACAAGGCACGATTTCCCAGGCGAGTGCGATTACAATGGCCGAGTCCGCGGGTGACGCACTCAGGCTGCAAATGCAGGGGCATCCAGACGAGCTCGCGAAGCTGGCGTTGATCCGGGCGGATGTGGAAGCCTATGCCGCATCCTTCGCCGATATGGCGAATGACGCTCAGATTATCGGCTATAACGAGATTGGCGCCCTTCGCACGAGTGTCCATGACGTAGAAGAAACGCTGAAATCCATCGATGTGCCGTCCGCGGAGATTGCGATGCAGATGATGCGGCGACACGAGAAGGACTTCATAACCCGTGTCGATCCTAAATATGGCGCCGAACTCAAGGCGCGACTTCCAGAATTCGTTGCCGCGATCGACTCCGCCGGGCTTCCCGAAGACCTGCGCGGCAGGTTAATGAGCCAAATCTCCACGTATCAGAATACGTTCGAACGCTTTATGGCGGCGACGTTACCAAGGCAACGGGCAGCCCAGGGGTTGAATTCCTTTCAAGAACGCCTCGATCAATTTTTTGGACGAACTAAGTAAGGATTTTGCGGCACTCACACAGACTGGCCAGGATGAGGTAGTTGAGCAGGCTGCGTTCGCCAACACAGTTCTGTTCGTTGGGCTTGCCGTCATTCTGTTCGGGCGTTCAAGGACAGCATGACCGACGCCGACGGTCTTCGCAAAGAACAGGGCAGGAGCAAACTGGTGC
>DAIEHR010000041.1 GCA_027353465.1 Acetobacteraceae bacterium
GTAAATCCGCCCGACGCCGACGGAGGCCTGACCCCAAACGCGGACGCCGTCAGCCTCGCGCCGTTCGTGCATCAGCGTGGTGGTCGCCACCGCCCAGCCGCGACCGACGTCCAGCACCAGGTGTTCCGGCAGCACCTCGGCATCGGTCATGAACACCTGATTGAACGACGCATGGCCGTTCATCTGCCGCAACGGATGCACATCGACACCTGGTTGGTGCATATTGATGATAAAATACGACAGGCCCTGATGCTTCGGCACATCCACGTCGGTGCGTGCCAGCAACAAGCCCCAATCCGCGTGATGCGCGCTGGTGGTCCAGACCTTCTGCCCGTTGACCACCCAGCGGTTGCCCTTGCGCTCCGCCTTGGTCGTCGCGCCGGCCAGATCCGACCCGCTGCCGGGTTCGCTGAACAACTGGCACCACGTATCCTCGCCCGACAGACTGCGCCGCAGGAACTGCTGCTTCTGCGCCGGAGTGCCATGGGCCAGCAGAGTCGCCGCTGCCAGCCGCCTGATGCCCGCTTTGGCCACGCCCACCGCGCCGATGCGCTGAAACTCCTCGTCCACCACGGCCGCCAACCCGGCCGGCAATCCCTTGCCGTACCAGTCGGTCGGCCATGTCGGCACGCCCCAGCCAGAGTCGATCAGCTTGTTGCGCCACTCCACCAGCCCATAATCGACGTTCCAGTTCGCTTCCAGCCAGGCGCGCACCTCGGCGCGGACGGATGCTTCGGTCATTTCGGTCATGATCATTCCCTCCGCTCAGACGTTCCACGCGCGCATCATCGCCTCGCGGTGCCAGGCGGGATCGCCCAGGAACACCTCCGAGGCTTTGGCACGCTTGAACCAAAGATGCGTGTCATTGTCCCAGGTGAAGCCGATGCCGCCATGAATCTGGATCGTGTTGATGGCGGTTTGCATATAGGCCTCCGACGCCGCGGCCTTGGCCAGCGAGGCGATGGCTGGCAAATCCGGATCGTCCTCCGCCGCCGCCGAGGCCGCCGCATAAGCCGCCGACTTCGCCAGTTCCACATCGATCAGCATATCGGCCTGCTTGTGCTTCATCGACTGGAACGACGCGATGGTGCGGCCGAACTGCACACGCAAATTCGCATAATCCAAAGCCGATTGACGCAGTCGTTCGGCGCCGCCGACCATTTCGTTCGCCAGACAGGCGGCCGCCTGAACCATGGTTTTGGCGAACGGTGCCGCCGCGGCGCCTTCCTCGCCCAGCAGCGTCGCTTCCACCGATTGGAAATTCAGCAGCGCCAGCTTGCGGGTCGGGTCCACCACCTTCAGCGCCCGGCGGGTCAGGCCCGGGGCATCACCGCGCACGGTGAAGAACGACAATCCGGCCACCCCGCGAGCCAGCACCACGATCAGGTCGGCGGTATGCCCATCGACAACGAAGCTCTTGACCCCATCCAGCCGGAGCAAGCCGCCATCCCGCGTCGCGGTCATTTCAATACCCGATGCATCCCACCGCCCGTTCGGTTCGGTGAACGCCAGTGCGGCGATACATCCGCCGTCCGCGATCGCGGGCAGCAATTCGCGCTTCTGCTCCTCGGTTCCCGCGTTGACGATCGCCGTCGCCGCCAGCACGGTCGAGGAGAAATACGGCGCGCACAGCAGCGCTCGGCCCATTTCCTCCAGCACGATGCCCAGTTCGACGAAGCTGAAACCCTGGCCGCCATACGCCTCGGGAATATGGATCGCGGTCAGCCCTAGCTGCTGGTTCAACTCCTGCCACGCCGCCCGGTCCCAGCCGGCCTCGGTTTCCATCAGGCGGCGCACCGCGGTGGTGGGCGATTTGTCTTCCAGGAACCGGCGAAGAACCGAGCGGAATTCCTCCTGCTCACTGGTGAAGCTGAACTGCATGCGGTTCCTCCTGATACGGTCTTGCCGTTGGCCGGCTGTCGGGGCTGCGCACACAGTGCGGACGATGCCGGCGTTCGGCAAGAGCGAGGCGGTCCGGCTTGTGGCTTTACCACCCCTGTCCGATAGTGATGGGGAACCAATTGGAGAAGTTGCAATGACTGACACCGGCGCAAAATCCGGCGGCGCGAGACCGTAATGAGCGGCCCTCTCGCTGGCATTCGCGTGCTCGATCTGACCACGGTGCAAATGGGGCCTTGGTGTACCCGCATCCTCGCCGATTTCGGCGCCGACGTAATCAAGGTCGAAGCGCCCGAGGGCGATTCGTCCCGTTATACCGGCGTGCCGAGGAACCGCGGCATGAGCGGCAGTTTCCAGCATAACGGCCGGGGCAAGCGCAGCATCGTGCTGGACTTGAAGCAGCCGGCCGCGCGGGAGGCGATCCTGTGGCTAGTGCCAACGGTGGATGCGTTTGCATCGAACATCCGCCCGGCGGCGCTGAAGCGGCTGGGGCTGGACTACGAGTCGGTCAAGAAAATCAATCCCTCGATCGTGTATCTCAGCATGGTGGGCTATGGCAGCGCCGGGCGCTATGCGGGCCGGCCGGCCTATGACGACCTGATCCAGGCGGCCTCCGCGATTCCGATGCTGCTGCAACGATCCAGCGGCCAGCCCCGATTCATTCCCATGGCCGCGATCGATCGCATCGTCGGGTCCGCCGCCGCGAACGCGCTGCTGGCTGGGCTGTTGGCAAAGGCCCGCACCGGAATCGGCCAGGCCATCGAGGTGCCAATGTTCGAAACGATGGCGCAGTTCGTGCTGTCCGAACACATGCAGGGCCAGACCTTCGATCCGCCCA
This sequence comes from Acetobacteraceae bacterium, assembly GCA_027353465.1. GTDB lineage: Bacteria > Pseudomonadota > Alphaproteobacteria > Acetobacterales > Acetobacteraceae > Rhodopila. The sequence continues at coordinate 2,738 of DAIEHR010000041.1, forward strand.
CCAGCCCCGCCGGCTATCCGCGCACCCTGTCGCCTCATCGCCGGCCTTATCAGACCAAGGACGGCTTCATCGCGGTGCTGCCCTACAACGACGGCCAGTGGCGGCGATTCTTCGAGGTCGCGGGCAAGGCGGATATGCTGAAAACCGACCCACGCTTCGCCGACATTGCCAGCCGGACGGCGAACATCGACTCGCTGTACGAAATGGTCGGCGAGGAACTGAAGCACCGCACCACCGACGAATGGCTGGACCTGTTGGCGGCGGCCGATATTCCGTGCATGCGCCCGCATACGCTGGAAACGCTGCTGGAGGACCCGCATCTGGCCGATTCAGGCTTCTTCAGTTGGGAGAATCACCCATCCGAGGGCCGCATCCGCACCATGCGCGAACCCAGCACATGGTCCGAAACCAAGCCGCCAACCGGCCGATTCGCCCCAAGGCTGGGCCAGCAGACACGGGAAATTTTGACCGAGGCCGGATTCTCCGAAGACGCGATCACCGACATGATCGCGCTCGGTGTCGCGAAGACCGATACGCCCGGGTCCTAGGCCCGGTTCGTTCAGGCCGCCTTGCCGACGGGCTTGCGTAGCATTCGCACCAAAGCCTCCGCAGCCTCGGTCGAGGAGGCGGGGTTCTGGCCGGTTATCAGGGTCCCGTCGGTGCGAACGTAAGACGACCAGTCCGGCCCTTTGGAATAATCGCCCCCATTGGCTTTCAGCGCATCCTCTACCAGGAACGGAACGATTTTCGTCAGTCCGACCGCCGCTTCCTCGGTATTAGTGAAGCCGGTCACCTGCTTGCCGCTGACCAACGGGGTGCCGTCGGGCTTCTTGGTATGGCGCAACACGCCCGGCGCATGGCATACCGCCGCGACCGGCTTTCCGGCGGCGAACAGCGCCTCGATCATCGCGATCGAATTCTTGTCCTCCGCAAGGTCCCACAACGGCCCGTGTCCGCCCGGATAAAATACCGCGTCAAACCCATCGGACGAAACCGTGGACAGTTTCACGGTATTGGCGAGCGCTTTTTGCGCCTCGGGATCGGCTTTGAACCGCCGCGTGCTGTCGGTCTGCGCGTCTGGTGCGTCGCTTTTCGGATCCAGCGGCGGTTGTCCGCCCAGCGGGGATGCCAGCGTGACGTCGGCCCCGGCATCCTTCAAGACGAAATACGGAGAAGCGAATTCCTCTAGCCAGAAGCCTGTCTTGTGGCCTGTATCGCCAAGTTGGTCGTGCGACGTAAGCACCATTAAAACCTTCATGAAACCTCCTGGCGGGCCATCGGCCCAATTTGTTCGGGACCGGCACATGGGAACGCACAGGTGGGTTTCAAGCGATTGCCCGCTTTCATCCGGCCGCGCGGCCAGGCATCGATAGTCCGGCCCCGGCTGATCCAAATCAATGTGCGCCGCACGGAAAGCAATATTCTACGGGCCACGTAGTTTTACCGTGACAACTGACAGTCTCTGTTTCGCGATCTGGCAAAAAAGAGGACACGGCTATGCTGGCAAAAGATGTCATGACAGCGAATGTCATTTCGGTGTCCGAGGACACACCCGTCCACGACGTAATAGCGCTGCTGCTTAAATATCGCATCAGCGCGGTGCCTGTCGTCGATCACGCGATGCGGGTAACCGGTATCGTCAGTGAGGGCGATCTACTTCGTTCCGAAGATACGAATCACGCATTGGCTTGGCGAACCAGGTGGTTGGATGTGGTCTTCGGCAGTAGATCGGTGGCGGCTATGGCAGCCCCCGGCCGCACCGCGGGTTCGGTCATGACGCGCCCGGCGATCACGGTGGACGAGAATACGCCACTTCCCATGGTCGCCGCGCTGCTGGAGCGCCATCGCATCAAGCGGGTGCCGGTGCTTCGCGAAGACCGGCTTGCAGGCATCGTCAGTCGCGCGAATTTGTTGCACGGGCTGGCGAACACGATCATCGATCATCATGAGCCGGGCGCGGCCAAGGACCGGCGGATACGTCAGGATCTGATGAAAATCCTGCTGGACGAACACAAGCTGGATACGGTCCTGGTCAACGTCGTGGTGGCTGACGGCCATGTCCGGCTGTGGGGCACGGTCGAAAGCACCGAGGAAGCCCTGGCGGCTGAACGCGCGGCGAAAGCGATGCACGGGGTGAAGTCGGTGGAAAACAATCTCAGCACCGGCCCTATGTCGGGGGTGCCGCTATAGCCCGTGGCGGAAGACAGTCGGCCAGGCTGTTCCGGTCGAGCGTTTCATAGAAACTGTTCCGTGACCGATCCAGCATCCCGCGCAGCCTGCACCCTGGCAGCAGCGTACAGCGGCACGCATCAGGCCGGAAGCACTCTACCAGCGACTGCTCCTCCTCTAATTGCCGGACAACCGTGCCCAGGCGGATATCGCCGGGCGGCAGCGCCAGCAGCACACCGCCCGCGGCGCCACGAATGGTGCGCGTCACGCCGATCCGGGTGAGATCCTGGACAATTTTGTGCAGGTGGTGACGTGACAACCCGCCAAGCGCATCGGCAAGCGCCTCGACGCTCAAGTGATGCCCCGCCGGTTCATCCGCCAGCAGTATCAGCACGCGTAGCGCGATATCGGTAGATGCCAGCAGGCGCATCGGTGATCTCCATTAAATTGATATTGACCATACCACATTGTCGGGCGCATGTAATTGGTATTGCCGATGCCAGTTTATCGGCGATCGCCGAAGCCCGCCGCGCCCCGCGGGCACTTTAGCCCGCCAAGAGCGGGTCCGAAGGTTGCCATCATGAGCACCACGACTGACTTCGGAACGAATTTCGCCGGCCGCACACTGGCGGACATCGCCACCACCCTGCCGGGCGCCACCGCCATCTTTCGCCGCAACAAGCTGGACTTCTGCTGTGGCGGCCGCGTCTCGCTGGCGGATGCCGCTGTTGCGAAGGGATTGCCGATGACCGAACTGGAAGCCGATCTGCGGTCCGTGGCCGACCTGTCGCTGCCAGCCGAACGCCCCGAGGCGACCGACGATCTGATCGAGATGATCGAAACCCGCTATCATGCGGTTCATCGCCGCGAGCTGCCAGAATTAGCCCGCTTGGCGCGTCGGGTAGAGGCCGTCCACAAGGCCAATCAAGCGGTCCCAAATGGCTTGGCCGATTTGCTGGAAACCATGAACGCTGAACTCGACGAGCATATGCGGAAGGAAGAACAGGTGCTGTTCCCGCTGATGCGCCAGGGCGGCCATCCGATGATCGGGCAGCCGATTCGCGTGATGCTCGCCGAACATGACGACCATGGCGTCCATTTGCGTGAACTGGAACGGCTGACAAACGACTTCCTGCTGCCCCAGGATGCCTGTTCCACCTGGCGGGCGCTTTATCTGGGCGCGCGGAAGTTTGCCGATGACCTGATGGAGCACATTCACACCGAAAACAATGTGCTCTTTCCGCGTTTCACCAACTGACGCGTCCGCGGAGGTAGGTGCCAGTGAGCGGCTTTGTGATTGCGCGCGTACTCCATGTTCTCGCCGTCGTTCTTTGGATCGGCGGCGTCGGCATGGTCACGACCATTCTGTTGCCCGCCATCCGAAAATCATACCCAGCCGCCCAGCGCTTTGCGATATTCCATACGCTGGAGGCGAGGTTCGCCCGCCAAGCCCGGATTACCACAGCGATCGCTGGATTAACCGGCTTCTACATGACGTGGCGGCTGGATGCCTGGGACCGGTTCCGGTCGGCGGACTTCTGGTGGATGCACGCCATGGTACTGACTTGGGTCCTGTTCACGGCGATGCTTTTCGTTATCGAACCGCTGTTTCTGGAGCGTTTGCTTGCGCGTCGGGCCACGTCAGCGCCCGAAGCGACCTACCGCCTTGTCGAATGGCTGCACCGCCTGCTGCTCGTTGTTAGCCTGCTGACCGTTGCCGGCGCGGTGGCGGGCAGTATCGGTGTCAACCTGTTCAGTTGGTGAAACCCAAAAACTCCCAACCGGACGAATATATTTTCTACGAGAAAGAAACGAATATGCCGAATCCTTTGTCTGATAATACCATCGCCATCGTGAAAGCCACCGTTCCCGCATTGGAAGCGCATGGCCTCACCATCACCCGCCGCATGTATGAGCGGATGTTCAAGAACGAAGAAATCCGCGATCTGTTCAACCAATCGCACCACGGCGAAACCGGGTCGCAGCCGAAGGCCCTTGCCGAGGCAGTACTCGCCTACGCGCGAAACATCGAAAACCTTAGCGCCCTTGGCGGCGCGGTCGAGCGCATCGTTCAGAAGCATGTCGCGCTCAACATCCTTCCCGAACATTACCCATTCGTGGCGGAGGCACTCCTCGGCGCGATCGGTGATGTGCTCGGCGATGCCGCGACCCCGGATATTCTCGCGGCGTGGGGGGAGGCCTATTGGTTTCTCGCCGAGATTCTGATTGGTCGGGAAGCCACGGTTTACCGGGAACTGGCGGCACAACCCGGCGGTTGGAACGGCTGGCGGGACTTCGTTGTCGAACAGGTCGTGGACGAAAGCAGTATCATCCGCTCGATAACCCTTGTTCCGGCTGACGGCGGCAGGGTGATGCGGCACAAGCCTGGTCAATACCTCGGGTTTGCGCTGAATGTCCCCGGCGCCGGTGCCCTCCGCCGGAACTATTCGATCTCTTGCGGCCCGAACGACCGCGCCTATCGGATAACCGTGAAGCGAGAGACCACACCGGGCGTACAAGCTGGGGCGGCGTCGAACTGGTTGCACGATAATGCCCTCCCGGGAACCGTGCTGCGTGCGACCGTACCCGCGGGCGACTTCTTTCTGGATGGCGCCCCGGACAGCCCGGTCGTTCTGGTCAGCGGCGGCGTTGGGCTGACGCCGATGGTCAGCATGCTGGAAGCGATCGTGGCGACCCAACCCCGGCGTCCGACTTCCTGGGTTCATGGCGCGCTGAACGGCCGGGTTCACGCGATGCGGGATCACGTCCGCGATCTGGCGGCGGCCGCACCGGGCGTGACCGCGACAACATTCTATGCCGAACCGCTCGGCGGCGATCGCCCCGGACGCGAATTTGACATTCAGGGTCTGATCTCTGCCCGTTGGCTGGTGGAACATACCCCGGTTGCGGGGGCGACGTTCTACCTGTGCGGCCCGAAGCCATTTCTCCGAGCCCTGGTCGGTGGATTATTGGCGGAAAATGTCCCTGAAGACCGTATCCGTTACGAATTCTTCGGACCCGCCGATGAACTGCTGACCCCAGGAGGCGACGCGCTCGCCGCCGACTAAGGCGGATGGGTGTGCGGCCAGTAACCTTTCGCCTCCCACCCGGCCGCGAACCGCAGCAACGCCGCATCGCCGTTCGGCCATCCGATCAGCGATAAACCGAGCGGACAGCCACCGGCCGCTCGGGCTGCGGGAATGCTGAGTTGGGGCAAACCGGCATGGCCAGCGACGGACGTCAGCGCCAGTGCCCGGGTATAAAAGGCTCCGATTTCCGTCGCATCCGCCGATCGAAGGAGCGCCGGGCCGGGCGCGGTTGGCAGCAACAGCACGCTGCCGGCCGGCACCAGGCCGCGAACATGCCGGGCGATCCGGTCACGCACCTCCCCCATCGCCGCCACCTCGGCGTCGCCGATGCCAGCCGCATCGGTGAACCGGGCCGCGATATCGGGAGCGAAGCGGGGGCGGGCCGAGCGTATCCAGTCGCCGTGTTCTCGCCAGATTTCGGCGCCCTGAAGCACCCGGTAGCACTCCAGCCACAGCGCCTGCTCCCGATCGAACAGGCTGCACACCTCCGGCGCACCCAGTGCCCGCGCCGCGCTCAACAATGGAGCTTGGTGCGCGCTATCCATCATATCGAACGCGTCGCTGGCCAGGGTCAGCCGGATCGGCGGGATTTCCCCCTCCGGTTCGGGAGCCCCGAGCAGCACCGATCCCGCCTTTTGCAGCACAGCGGCGGAACGGGCGAACCATCCCACCGTGTCGTAGCTGGGCGCCAGCGGAACGACTCCATCCATCGGCACACGTCCATGCGATGGCCGGAAGCCGAATATACCGCAGAACGAAGCCGGCACGCGCACCGACCCGCCGGTATCCGTGCCCAGAGCGATGTCGGCAAGGCCCGCCGCGACGGCGACGGCGGACCCGCTGGAGGACCCGCCGGAAAGACCGTCAGGGCAGGCGGGATTGACCGGTGTTCCGTCGAACGCATTGCGGCCTTCGAGACTGAAGGCCAGTTCGTCGCTGACGGTAGCGCCCACCAGTTCGGCCCCCGCTGCCAACAGCGCCCGGATGGCCCCCGCCGATCGTGCGGCCGGGGGCCTGGATGCCCGCCAATCGGGGTTGCCGGCCCCGGTGACCCATCCGGCTACATCCATGTTGTCCTTGGCGGCGAAAGTCAGGCCATCCAACGGCCCCGATCCGGTTGGGGCAAGCCGCCGGGTTGGGCCGGGAACGAACGCGCCAGGATCGAGGGGCACCGTCATCAGTCGCCGGCCTGTTCCGCCAGTGCCGCCAGCACCCGCCCGGAATCCGACACGAAGCCGAAGCACTTCTTCACGTTCCAAACCGTCGCTTGGGTGCAGCAATCGGGGGAACTGGTGGCGCAGCAATCCTCGATCAGGATGCATCCGTAACCAAGGAAGTTCGCGTCGGTCAGGGAGTGCAGGACGCATTGATCGGTGTTCACGCCAGCGAACAGGATCGACCGCACGCCAAGGTTGCGCAGGATACTATCCAGCGGCGTATCCCAAAATCCGCTGATGCGGTGCTTATCGACCCGGATATCGCCCGGCAGCGGCGCCAATTCATCGACGACAGCGGCGGCCCATGAATCCTTCTGTAGCACCCGCGCACCGTTGCCTGGCAGGGGATCGCCCAGGCCGACCCCGGTGCCGGTCTGTTTGTACAGGTGAATCTGGTTCGGCGGCATGTTCGCGAGGTCTGGTCGGTTGCCCCAGTTCACCCAGATCACCGGCACGTTCGCGGCACGCAATGCCGGCAGCAGCCGTTGCAGCGGCGCGATGGGCGCTCGGTCCGGCCGGTAGTCCCCGCCGATATGGTCAACCCAGCCGCCGGCCGTGCAGAAATCGTTCTGCATGTCGATCACCACGATCGCGGTGCGGTTGAGATCAACCACGACCGACTGGGGTTCAGCGGCTAGGCTCAGGCGTCGAGGAGCCGGCGGCGCCATCGCCATGTCCACCACGGCCGGGGTGGCCCACCACCGCGTCTGCTCACTCACGCCCAATGGGGCGCCCGGTTGAGTCCGACGTTCATCCGTATCCCGCATCGTGGTTCTCCCGAAGTTGGCGACAAGGGCTTTCAAGTCTCGTGCCAGCCGCACAGGCGCATTGTCAGACCCGTATCGATCACCGTGGCGCGATTTGCGGCAATTCCTGGCCGGAATCGCGGCAGGAGGTCCCGCACCCACCGATGGTTCCGCTGGCCCGGAGTTTGCACCCGGGCTTTGCGATACTGAATCGGCAACCTCCGGCCCAACGCGGCCGGCACGATACAAGGGAAACAGGCTATGACGTTGCAACGGCGAACCCTTCTGACCGCGCTTCCCGGCCTCGCCATGGGGGCGGCGCTTCTGGCGGCGCCGTTCCGTTCGGCCCGCGCCGCCGGCCCGATCCGCATTGGGGTGCTGATTCCCGGTTCCAAGTCGGACAAGGGCTGGATGGAAAGCGGGTATGACGGGCTCGTCGCGTCGGAGAAGAAGTATGGCGACAAGATCAAGGTCCAGATGATCGAAAACATCAATTACGGCGACATGGGGCAGGCGCTGACCGCGCTGGCGGCCAAGAATGAGCTGGTGATCGGCATCGGCGGCCAGACCCAGGCGGCGATCCTGGCAGTCGCCAAGAAGTTTCCCGCCGTGAAGTTCTCCATCGTCGGCGGCAATAATGGCGAGGCTCCGCCGAACGTCGCCGGCTACGACGTTAAGCAGGCGGAGATCGCCTATGTCGCCGGGGCGGTCGCGGCGATGCTGTCGAAGAACGGCGCCGTCAGCTACGTCGGCGGGATGCAGATCCCGTCCATCGTCAATGCCGGCAAGGAATTCGGCTTGGGCGCCAAATCGATCAACCCGAATATCAAGTATTTTGAGAATTACACGGGGGATTTCGACGACGTGGCGAAGGCCAAGGAAGCCACGCTCGCCGCCATCGCACAGGGGGCGGACGTTCACTACCACATCCTGAACCTGGGTCTGCGCGGCATGGAACAGGCGGCGCGCGAGAAGGGCACGCACATCATCGGCAGCTACACCGATCGCTGCGGCACCGACCCGCTGTATGTCGCCTACAGCATCACCGGTGTTGGCTTCCAAGTGTCTTATGCCATCGACCAGATGGTCGCCGGGGCATGGAAACCGGGCTACAAGGCGTTCGGCCTGGCGATGGGTCCGCAAGCGTCCGACATGGTGGTGTGCGGCGCGACGCCGGAGATGAAGGCGAAGATCGCGGCGATTGAAAGCGATATCAAGTCCGGAAAAATCAAGGTTCTGGAGGGCTGACGGGCACACTCGGAGCGGACGGCGTGCCAGATAGTCTGCTGACGCTGACCGGTGTCACCAAGCGGTTCGGGGCGCTGACCGCCCTGAACGCGGTGTCGCTGGATATCGCTCCGGGCGAGATCCATTGTCTGCTGGGTGAGAACGGTGCTGGCAAATCGACGCTGTGCAACGTGATCTTCGGCATCCATCCGCCCGACGAGGGCGTCATGAGCCTGAACGGCGTGCCCTACCGCCCCGCCGGTCCGGCGGATGCGCTGCGGCTGGGCATCGCGATGGTCCACCAGCATTTCAGCCTGGTGCCGGACCTGACCGTCGTGGACAACCTGCTGCTGGGACAGGCGCGGGGCATCCTGGACCGGCGGGCCTGTGCGGTGCGGGTGGAGGAGTTGTCGGCCGAATACGGCTTGGCTCTTGCCCCGTTCGCCCGAATCCAGGATCTGTCGGTCGGGGAACGGCAGCGCGTCGAGATCGTCAAATGCCTGATGCGCAACCCGCGCTTGCTGGTGCTGGACGAACCCACGGCGGTGCTGCTGCCGCCGGAGATTGCCGCGCTGATCGATGTCTGCCGCCGCGTTGCCGCGCGCGGCTGCGGGGTCATGCTGGTCACCCACAAACTGGCGGAAATCAAAAGCGCGGCGACCCGTGCCACCGTTCTGCGCGGCGGCAAAACCGTCGCCGTGTCCAGCAATCCGGCGGAGGAGATCGGCGTGCTGGTGCGCGCGATGATCCAGCGCGAACTCGGCCCGCTTGGTCACGCCGCCGAGGCCGCGCTTGGCCTCTCCGACCCCACTCCGGCTGAGGCGCGGGCAGCCGAACGGCCGCACGACATCGTGGCGCAGATCGACGGGCTGAGCTTTCTCGATTCCCAGGGCGTTAAACGGCTGGATAACGTCACCATCGAAATCGGCCGCGGCGAGATCGTCGGCATCGCCGGGGTCGAGGGCAATGGTCAGAGCGAACTGTCCGCCATCCTGTCCGGCATGCTGCGCCCCACGGGTGGCCTGTTTTCTGTGCAAAATACCGACCTGACCGGGCGGGGACCCCACGACGTCACCGCGGCGGGTGTCGGCATCGTGCCGGAGGACCGCCACGCGGTCGGCTGCGTGACCGCGATGAGCGTCGCGGAAAACATGTTCCTGGGCCGGCTGAGGGCGTTCTCCCGCTTCGGGCTGTTGCGCCGGGCGGCGTTCCATCGGGCCGCCGCTGACTTGATGCAGCGCTTCGATGTGCGCGCCAGCGGCCCCGGCGCCGCGTTTTCCTCCTTGTCGGGCGGTAACCAGCAAAAGGCGGTGCTGGCGCGAGAACTAACGCTGTCCAACCTGGCGTTCCTGGTCGCCGCGCAGCCAACCCGCGGCCTTGATGTCGGCGCGGTTGAGGCGGTTTATGGCCATATCCGCGAGGCCTGCCGGCGCGGCGTCGGGGTGTTGCTGATTTCTTCGGAACTGGATGAACTGCTGGCGGTCGCCGACCGCATCGTCGTGTTCTATCGCGGCCGGATCGTCGGAAGTTGCCCCGCCAGCCCGGCCTATCGGGAGCGTATCGGCGTCATGATGTCTGGTCAGCCGGCATGAACCGGCGGTATCTGCCCGGCCCCGGCATCCTGATCTCCGTCGGCGCGGTGGTGGCCGCCGTGCTGCTGGGTATTGTCCTGATCGCGCTGATCGGCGTGTCGATCGGCGATGCGTTGGACGCGTTCGTCGATGGCACCATTGGGTCCGCCTATGCCATCGCCGCGTCGGTAAACCGCAGCGTGGTGTTCGCGCTGGTCGGCATCGGCTTCGTCTTCGCCAACCGAGCGAATCTGACCAATGTCGGCGGGGAGGGCCAGATCGCGCTGGGCGGCATCGCCGCTACGGCGGTCGCGCTATACGGCCATGTCGCCGAATTGCCGCTGGGCCTGTCATTCGCCCTGCCGATGCTGGCGGCGGTTGCGGCGGGCGCCTTGTGGGGCGGACTGGCCGGCATCCTGAAAACGCGGGCCGGGACGAACGAGGTCATCTCCACTTTGCTGTTGTCGTTCATCGCGGTCTGGCTGCTGTATTGGTGTGTGCAATCGAATGCTTTGCTGCGGCAGCCGATGACTAACTCCGCCACTTTGCCGGAATCGCTGGAAATCCCGGATCTAACCAAGCTGCCCCTGGTGACGGCCGATCCATCACTGCCGCTGAACATCGGCCTGCCGCTGACCCTGCTGATCGCGGTTATCGTGGCGATGTTTCTGACGCGCGGCACTGTGGGACTGCGGCTGCGAGCCATCGGGCTGAACCCGTTGGCGGCCCGCCGGGCGGGAATCGCGACCGAACGGTATGCGGTGGCGGCGATGCTGATGGCCGGCGGGCTGGGTGGGTTGGCGGGCGCGTTGATGCTGCAGGGCGACCAGTATGTGCTGAAGGACGGGTTTTCCTCCGGCTATGGCTTCGACGGACTGGTGGTCGGACTGCTGGCTCGGGGTTCTGTCACCGGCGTCATCGCCAGCGCGCTGCTGTTCGGCTTCCTAAGATCTGGCGGCATTTCCATGGAGCTGCAGGCCGGGGTGCCATCGGCGGTGGTGCGGATCATCCAGGGCATTATCGTCGTGGCGCTGGCCGGCGCCGTCTATTGGATAGACCGGCGGGGGACATCGCGATGATCAGTGCGGAATCGGCGGCTGTCTTTATCGGCTCCTCTATCCGGCTTGCCACGCCGCTGCTGATGGGCGGCATCGGCGAACTGGTCAGCGAGCGGGCCGGCGTGCTGAACATGAGTGTCGAGGGCATGATGCTGACTGGGGCCTTCGCCGGGGCCGTTGGGTCCTGGGCGACAGGTCAGCCGATCCTGGGGCTGGCGTTCGGGCTGCTGGCGGTGCTGCCGGTGGCGCTGTTGCAGGCGTGGCTGAGCAATACGTTGCGGGCAAACCAGATCGTCAGCGGCATCGGCATCAATATCCTGGTTCTGGGCGCCACCACGCTGGGCTATCGCGAGATTTTCGGAGAGCGCTCCAGCGACGAAATTCCCGGCTTCGGCAAGTGGGCGCCGCCCTTCCTGGGCGACATACCGGTGTTCGGGCAGGCGGTGTTCCTCCAGGTTTGGATCGTCTATCTGGGGCTGGCGATCGCCATCGGTACCGCGCTGGTCCTGCGCTTCACCGCTATCGGCCTGGCGGTCCATGCGGCGGGGATGGAGCCCCGAGCGGTGGATAAATCCGGGCTGTCGGTGCGCGGGATCCGCTATGGGGCGGTGACGTTCACCGGCCTGATGTCGGCGCTGGGCGGTACGTTCCTGTCGATCGGCGATATCCACACTTTCACCGAAGGCATGACCCGAGGCGCCGGCTATCTTGCCATCGCGGCGGTGATCTTTGGGAACTGGAGGATTGGCCGCACCATTGGCGCTTGCCTGCTGTTCGGGGCCGCGACCGCGCTACAGTTTCAATTGCCGGCCATGGGCGTGGACATACCAAACGCCTTGCTAATCATGCTGCCATATCTGTTGGCATTCCTGGCCGTCGCGGGGCTGGTAGGCCGCCAAAGCGCACCCGCATCGCTGACCGTTCCCTGGTGAGTCAGTTCGGCATGGGGTCACCGGCAGAGCGGCTGGCGAGGAGCTGTAATTTTACAGCGTAAACGACGTCTGCCCTTGGGCAAGGTCGGTCTGCGGGACGCTCGGCGGTGCGGGTGTCGGTGCCGGGCTCGGCGCGGAGTCCGGTTGAAGGGTCAACAATACGGATCGGACAGCAGTAAGACGCTGAGAGATCGCATTGTCCGCGCCATTGGATGACGTGGCCGTTCCCCCGTTTGCGTCCTCGGGATAATAAATGTCCGGTAACCTGGCGGGCGCCGGTCCCGGCCGCGGCGGTGGCTTTGGGGCTGGATCTATGTAGATGGAGGAACCAGAACTCGCTGACGCATTGTTCTGGACCGCCGGAGCCTGCTGAAAGGCATTGGCGGAATCCAGCCCATGACGAGCCGTCGAAACCGAAACAATAGACATTTGTTGCCTCCGGAGCATACAGCCGACGGATCAGCCCAGTTTTAGATATAAGCCTATCTCCAGAAATGCCCACCCGATCGGCTGGCGTCGCGATATCACGAGAAATATTCGGCCCGCTGGCACCCCTCACGCGGGCTTGGCAGCTTTCGCCGTGATTTGATCCACTGCCTCCAGCGCCTCCGCCGCATACATCACCGATGGCCCGGCCCCCATATAGACCGCCATCGCCAGGGTTTCCGCAATGGCCGCGCGTGATGCACCGTTCTTGACCGCACCCTCGGCATGATACGCGATGCAAGGCGCGCAACGCACGGCAACGCTTATAGCCAGGGCAATCAGCTCCTTGGTCTTGCCGTCGAGCTCGTCGCCGGCATGCGCCGCTCGGGCCATGTCGGAAAAGCTCTTCATCACGTCCGGTGATGCCAGCCTCAGATTGCGCACCGCACCGTTCATGTTGCCCATCAAGGCCAGCCAATCTTCAACCATCTTCGTTCTCCTGGTAAATTTATGAAATCCGGCCCGCTCACGTCACCCGCTTGCGGAACAACCATCCAGCGGCAGCCAGGCTGACCACCCCGATCACCGCCATCGGCCAGTATTGCGACGCCAGCGATGACAAGCTCGCTCCTTCCAGAAAGACGCCTCGTACTATCACCAGGAAGTAGCGCATGGGATTGATCAAGGTCAGGTCCCGCACCCAGCCGGGCATATTCGCGATCGGCGTGGCGAAGCCCGACAGGATGATGGTTGGCACCATGAACAGGAACGCCCCCAGCAATGCCTGCTGCTGTGTCGTCGCCAGCGACGACAGCATCAGCCCGATCCCGGTGACCGCGATCACGAACAGAACAAGTCCCAGATACAGCGCCAGCAATCCGCCGCGCAGCGGCACGTCGAACCACCACACCGCCGCGAGAATGGTTACTGTTGCCTCGGTAACCCCGATCAACACCCCCGGCAGTCCCTTGCCCAGAAGGATGTCGATCGGCCGCATTGGTGTGACCAGCAACTGATCGAAGGTTCCGGTCTCCCGTTCCCGCGCGACCGACAGCCCGACCACCAGCAGCGTCACCACTTGGGTCAGCAGTGCCACGATCCCCGGCACGACGAACCACCGGGAACTGAGCGTCGAATTATACCGCGCCCGCATGGCCAGCACCGCCGGCGGCGGCGGAACCCCATGCGCCGCGCCCCAGGTCAGGGCGAAGTCGCTAAGGATCGTGTTGGCATATCCCTCGATCAGCAGCGCGGTGTTGGAGTTGCGGCCATCGACGATCACCTGCACCGGCGCCGGTTGGCCAGTCAGCAGATCGCGGGTCAACCGCCGGTCGATCACCAAAACCATTGCCACCTGGCGAGAGTCGATCAATGCATCGATCGGCTGGTCGCTGTGCAGGCTAGCCACGAGACGGAATGCCGGCGCACCCAGGAAGCGAGCCACCAGCTCCCGCGACGCCTGGCTGTGGTCCTTGTCGTAGATCGCCACCGGCACGTTGTTGAGGTCGAACGTCGCCGCATAGCCGAACACCAGCAACTGGATCAGCGGCGGCCCGACCAGCACCATGCGGCTTTTGCCGTCTCGCAGCACCGCCAGCAATTCCTTGACGATCAAAGCCAGAACCTGGCGCCACATCGGGTTAGTCCAGCCGCTTGCGGGCGATCGCTCGTGCGAGCCCCAGAAAGATGACCGCCATCACGGCCAGGGCCGCCGCATTGGGCAGGATCACCGGCCAGACATCGCCGGCCAGGAACAGCGATTGCAGAATGGCGACGAAATACCGCGCCGAAACGACATGAGTGATGATTCGCACCACGGACGGCATGCTGTTAATGTCGAAAACGAAACCAGACA
>DAIEHR010000345.1 GCA_027353465.1 Acetobacteraceae bacterium
TGGCCGGGGGTTTCCAGGCGCCACAGATTCGGGGCGTTGATGGGGATTTCATTCATGACCGTTGGACTCCTCGATAATTTTTCTTAGTCCTTGCCGCGAAGTCCGGGCAGCGTACCAGTATGCGCCTTGGATGCAAGTATCTGGGGGTCCGGGACCGCTGGCTTGCATCCTCCCCACCCGCATGCAATGCACGCGCAGACAGTGAAGCCAGAGGGTCAAAGTCATGCAGCGCGAGGTTTACATAGTCTCCGGCGTCCGCACCGCCATCGGCGATTTCGGCGGCAGCCTGAAAGACATTCCGCCCACCGAACTCGGCGCCCAGGTCGCCAGGGAGGCCCTGTCACGCGCCCATGTTGACGGCGCCGAGGTCGGGCACGTGGTCTTCGGCAATGTGATCCATACCGAATCGAAGGACATGTATCTGGCCCGCGTCGCCGCGGTGAACGCCGGCATCAGCCAGGACGCGCCGGCGCTGACGTTGAACCGGCTGTGCGGCTCCGGCCTTCAGGCGATCGTTTCCGCGGCGCAGGCCGTCACCCTGGGGGATGCGGACATCGCCGTGGCCGGCGGCGCGGAAAGCATGAGCCGAGCGGGGTATCTGGCGTCGGGAATGCGGTGGGGCGCGCGGATGGGTGACAGCGCGATGATCGATATGATGACCGCCGCCCTGCATGACCCGTTCCATAACATCCATATGGGCGTGACGGCGGAGAATCTGGCTGAATCGCATCAGGTGACGCGTGCGCAACAAGACGATCTGGCGTTGCTATCGCATCAGCGGGCCGCGCATGCGATCGCGGAAGGGCGGTTCAAGAGCCAGATTCTGCCGGTGACGCTCAAGACCCGCAAGGGTGAGACCATTTTCGACACCGACGAACATGTTCGCAGCGAGGCGAAGGCCGAGGATTTTTCCAAATTGCGGCCGGTGTTCAAGAAGGACGGGTCGGTGACCGCGGGCAATGCGTCCGGCATCAACGATGGCGCATCCGCCGTTGTCCTGATGGACGGTGACACCGTGGCGAAGCGCGGTGCCACGCCCATGGGCCGGCTGGTGGCCTATGCCCATGCCGGCGTCGATCCTCGGATCATGGGTATCGGCCCGGTCCCGGCATCGCGCGCCGCGCTGAAGCGGGCTGGGCTGTCTTTGGACCAGATGGACGTGATCGAATCGAACGAAGCATTTGCCGCCCAGGCCTGCGCGGTGGCGAAGGATCTCGGGTTCGATCCCGAAAAGGTCAATCCGAACGGGTCGGGCATTTCGTTAGGGCATCCCGTCGGTGCTACCGGTTCGATCCTGACGGTCAAGGCGCTGTATGAGCTTGCCAGGATCAACGGCCGTTATGCGCTAGTAACGATGTGCATTGGCGGCGGTCAGGGGATTGCGGCGATTTACGAGCGCGTTCAGTAAGTCCTTAAAGCGCGATCGCCTGAGGTTGATCCAACCCCAGGCGATCGCGCTCTCAATCATAGATAATAAGAGCCTGACCGGATCTATCACCCGGTCAGGACATATCGGCTAATTATCTTCGACCGGGATAACCTGCGGGGTGAAAAAATACCCGCCATAACGAACCGTCTTGATGAACGACGGGTCTTTCAAGTTTGTCTCGATTTTCCGCCGCAACCGGCTGATCTGCACGTCAACGCTGCGGTCAAACACCGCCGCCGCGCGCCCGTGCAATAGCTCCAGCAAGTCGTCCCGCGACAGCACCTTGCGGGCATTCTGACAGAAAATTGATAGAATGTTGAACTCACCGCTGGTCAGTGATCGCGGTGTGCCATCAGGCGCCAACAACTGCCGACGAGCCAGATCCAGCCGCCAACCCTCGAACATCAATGTCGCCGGTGCCGGGGCGGGTGGCATCTCGGCACCCGCGCTGCGACGCATGACCGCACGCACCCGGGCGACTAACTCCCTGGGGTTGAAGGGCTTGGGCAGGTAGTCGTCCGCGCCAAGTTCCAATCCGACAATGCGGTCGGTTTCCGAACCGCGTCCGGTCACCATGATGATCGGAACGGAGGATTTCCCACGCAGGCGGCGACAGATGCTCAATCCGTCCTCACCCGGCAGGCCGACGTCCAGGATGATGCAGTCAATTTTTCTATCGGACATGACACGGTCCAGGTCCCGGCCGCTGCGCGCCGCCGTTACCTCGAATCCATGGTCGGTCATGTAGCTTGTGACCATCCGGCTGATCTCCGGATCGTCCTCGACAACCGCAATGCGGGATAAAGAATCCATGGCCCACCTTTCGCAGCGGACACTGGCACCGTGAGCTGTTCACAAACAAGTGTAACTTGCCGTCAGACATAAATTGACACGTTCAAATTCGATGGCTGCGCTTGACTGTGGCCGTTGGGGTAGCCCTCCCGCTACTGATCGGTATAATCCCCCAGGTTAAATCCTGGTCGCCATTCCGGGCGGCCGCATGGGGGAGTGAAGCATGAGTTTAAAAGGTGCGGCCTATATCGCCGGAGCGTGGGAACATCCCACCCGCAAGGCGCCCGACAAGTCCATTGCGCTGCTGCACGCGGAATGTGCCAAGGGCGCCCTGGAGGACGCGGGTCTGACAAAGGACGACATTGACGGCTATTTCTGCGCGGGCGACGCCCCGGGCGGCCTGGGTCCGTTGTCGATGGTCGATTACATGAACCTGAAGTGCCGTCATGTTGACAGCACCGATGTCGGCGGGTCCTCCTATCAGGTGGCCGTGGGTCACGCGATGGAGGCGATCGCCGCCGGCCGGTGCAACATTGCACTGATCACCCTGTCCGGCCGTCCGCGCAGCGAAGGCCAGGCCACCGGCACCGCGCCGCGCCCCGGCAATCCCGCCGCGCCGGAAATGCAGTTCGAATACCCGTACGGCCCGGCCACCGCGAACCTGTACGGCATGTGCGCCGCCCGGCACATGTATGAATACGGCACCACCAGCGAACAACTCGCCTGGATCAAGGTCGCCGCGTCGCATCACGCGCAATACAACCCGAACGCCATGCTGCGCGACGTTGTCACGGTGGAAGACGTGGTGAATTCGCCGATGGTCTCCACCCCGCTGCACCGCCTGGATTGCTGCGTCATCAGCGACGGCGGCGGCGCATTGATCCTGACCAAGCCGGAAATCGCCAAGAGCCTGAAGCGGCCGCTGGTGAAAGTCATCGGCGTCGGCGAATCGCCCAAGCACCAGGCCGGCGGCGAAATCGACCTGACCTATACCGCCGCCCGCTGGTCTGGCCCGCCGGCATGGGAGATGGCCGGCATCAAGCCGTCCGACATCAAATACGCCAGCATCTACGACAGCTTCACCATCACCGTGCTGATGCAGCTTGAAGACCTGGGCTTCTGCGAAAAGGGCCAGGGCGGCAAGTTCGTCGCCGACGGCAACCTGATCTCCGGCGTCGGCAAGCTGCCGTTCAACACCGATGGCGGCGGATTGTGCTCCAACCACCCGGCCAACCGCGGCGGCATCACCAAGATCATCGAGGCGGTGCGCCAGCTTCGCGGCGAAGCGCATCCGTCTGTTCAAGTCCCCAACTGCGATCTGGCGATCGCGCACGGCACTGGTGGCGCACTCGGCACGCGCCATTGCGGCAGCACCGTGATCCTGGAACGGGAGTAATCGACATGGCTTACACGGCAAGAAAAATCCCGTTCGTCGGCACCCCCGACACCAACCCGGAAACCAAGCCCTTCTTCCAGGGCGCGGACGCCGGCAAACTGATGGTGCGCCGCTGCACAAGCTGCAAGAAGGTGCATCACTATCCGCGCGAACTCTGCCCGTTCTGCTTCGGCAGCTGCGAATGGCAGGAAGCCTCGGGCAAGGCAAAGGTCTATACGTTCAGCGTGATGGAGCGGGCCAACCCCCCGTATGCCATCGGCTACGTCACGCTGGAGGAAGGCCCCAACGTGCTGACCAACTTCGTCGATTGCGACTTCAAGGCCCTGAAGATCGGCCAGGACGTGAAGGTAACGTTCGTGAAGACGGAAGACGGCGGACCCTCCATGCCATTCTTCACACCGGCCTGAAACTGACGCGTTGACTTTTGGGAATGGCGCCGGTCACCGATGGCCGGCGCCATTTTCATTTCTGGAGAAGCTACCAAATGTTCATGAAACGACGCGCCCTGCTCGGCGCCTCCGCCTCGCTCGCGCTGCCTCGTTACGGTTTTGCCCAAAAGCCGACGATTAAGATCGGCGTGCTGAACGACCAATCTGGCCCGTATCGCGATGACGGCGGACCCACCGGTGTGGTTTGTGCCAAGCAGGCCCTGCAGGATTTTGGCATGTCCAGCAAGGACTGGAATGTGGAAATCATCGCCGCGGATCATCAGAACAAACCCGATGTCGGCGTATCGATCGCCAAGCAATGGATCGATCGCGACGGTGTCGATGTCATCGTCGATGTGCCGACGTCTTCCGTCGGCTTGGCCGTGAACACGGTGTGCCGGGAGAAGAACAAGGTCTATCTGAACTCCGGAACCGGGTCGTCCGACCTGACCGGTCCTCAATGCAGCCCCAACACCGTCCACTGGACCTACGACACCTACATGCTTGGCCGGTCCACCGGCGGGGCGACGGTGCGCGAGGGCGGCGACAGCTGGTTCTTCATCACCGCCGACTATGTGTTTGGCCAAACCCTGCAACGCGATACATCGGGCATCATCACCAAGATGGGCGGCAAGGTGCTGGGCAGCGTCGCGTATCCGTTCCCGGAAACAACTGATTTCTCCACGCATCTGATCCGGGCGCAGACGTCTGGCGCGAAGGTGCTGGGGCTGTGCATGGCCGGTGCGGACACCGAGAACTGCATCAAGCAGGCGCATGAATTCGGCCTGAACAAGACGATGACGATCGCTGCGTTGCTGATCCAGGTGCGCGGCGTGCGGGCCCTGGGCCTGGATGTCGCCCAAGGTCTGCGCTGGAGCGAATCCTATTACTGGAACTTGAACGATCGTACGCGGGCCTGGAACGACCGGGTGAAGTCGAAGACCCCGAACGGTGTGTGGCCGAACATGACGCAGGCGGGCGATTACGCGGCGACCCTGCACTACCTGAAAGCCGTGTCCGACATGGGCGTCGCGGCGGCCAAGGCGGACGGCCGAGCGGTGGTGGACCGGATGAAGGCGATGCCGACCGATGACGATTGTTTCGGTCCAGGCAAAATCCGCGAAGACGGGCGGGCCTTGCATCCAGTGTATCTGCTGGAGGCGAAGAAGCCGTCCGAAAGCACGCAATCCTGGGATGTGGCCAAGGTTATCACGACCACGCCGATGGATCAGGCATGGCGCCCGTTGAACGAAGGCGGATGCCCACTGGTTAAAAGCTGACCCGCGCGGCTATCGCGGCACATCGCCCTGAAGCATGACCCGGTATAAATACCGGGTCTGTTCCATGTCGTAGTCCCCATTGGCTTTATGTAACAAAAACCGGTTGTCCCAGATTACCAGATCTCCGGGCTGCCATTGATGCCGATACTGAAATCGCTCCGCCGTCGCATGGTCCAGCAATTCGTCCAGCAGCGGCAGCGCCTCGCGGTGATCCATCCCGACAATCCCCTCGATCCGGATCGGGTTGATATACAACGACTTCCGCCCGCTATCCGGATGCGTCCGCACCAGCGGGTGCAGCACCGCGTTCGGCACGCGTTCTTTGTTCGCCTCCGACAATCCCATCAGTTTTCGGGCGCTGTGGCTGCTTTGGTAAACCTGGATCGCGATCAGTCCGGCGATCCGCTGTCGGGTGGCGGGCGCCAGAGCCTCATACGCCGCCGCCATGTTGGCGAACTGTGTGTCGCCGCCACGATCCGGCAGCGTCACCGCATGCAGCACCGTCGCTTTCGGCGGGCGCACGTCATTGGAGTGATCGGTGTGCCAACCCTCCCCAGGAATATACCGCGTCCCGTCCGCAAACCGGTCCTGGTTGGAGATGTAATGAATCTCTGGGCGATCCGGCAGCGCGAAGCGTGCGTTGTGCTGCTGGAACACCTGCCCGAACACCTGCACCGCATCCAGCATCTGGGCCGGCGTCAGGTGCTGGCAGCGGATCGCCAAGACCCCGTGCTTCACGAATGCCCGGTTCAGGGCCTCGGCCGCCTCCGCCGCGACGGGCCGTGCGAGGTCGATTCCAAGCACTTCCGCGCCGGTATGATCGGTCAGGGGCCTGATTTCCATCGACGCGTTCCTCCGGATTTTCTGCCACGCTAACCCAGGCCGCCGTTCACGTCACGGTTGGGCACCCTTGATCGGCGCCAGAACGGCCCCTGATCGGTCCCGGAGGTGCCGCATGGCCTGGACCAACGAAGACCGAAACTGGATGCGCCGAGCGATCGCGCTGGCTCGGGAAGGCGAGGCAACGGAGGGGATGAATCCGATCGGCTGCGTCATCGTTCGCGATGGAAAGATCGTCGGCGAGGGCTGCAACGAAGTGGACCTGCGCCACGACGCCACCGCGCATGCGGAGATCGTGTCGATGCGCCGGGCCGGGCAGACCCTGCGATGCGACGAACTGCGCGATGCCGTGCTCTACACCACGCTGCAACCGTGCGGGATGTGTACGATGGCCTCGGTCTGGGCCAAGATCGGTCGTATTGTTTATGGGGCCGGCCGCGAAGACGTGCACGAGATGTATTTCGAGGACCGGCACCTGGACACGGTCGATTTCATCCGCGACGCATTCCGCGACGATCTGTCGCTGGAGGGTGGGCTGATGGCGGCGGAGTGTGCCACGCTGTACGTGCCGCCTGACGCCAATGTGTCGAAGTCGGAACAGTTCAATCGGTAGCCAAGGCGCCACCCACACCGGGCCGTCCGATCGCGGACGACGCCGACATGGGTCGCGCTCTATCCCTCGGCCCGCAGCACCGCCAGATCGCAGCCTTCGTCGGCTTGCAGCACCTGATCCGCGATCAACCGGTCCCAGCCCCGCTTTGGCTTGGCGGGCGGCGACCACAGCGCCCGCCGGCGGGCCAGTTCGTCCTCGGGGACCAGCAAATCCAGCGACCGGTCCTTCACCGACAGCCTGATCCGGTCCCCGCTTTCCACCAGCGCCAGCGGGCCGCCAGCCGCCGCTTCCGGCGTGATGTGCAGCACGATGGTGCCGAACGCTGTCCCCGACATCCGGCAATCGCTCATCCGCACCATGTCCTTCACCCCGGCCCGCGCCAGGCGCGACGGAATCGGCAGATAACCCGCTTCGGGCATGCCCGCCGGGGTCAGCGATCCGGCGTTCTTCAGCACCAGGATATCCTCGGCCGTCACATCCAGGCCGGGGTCGTCGATCCGGTTCGCCAGATCCTCCAGCCCGTCGAACACCACGGCGCGGGCCTCTGTCTCGAACAGCGATTCGGTGGCCGCGCTGCGCTTCAGGATCGCCCCGCGCGGCGCCAGGGAGCCGAACAGCGACACGATGCCGCCGACCGGCGACACCGGCTTTGCTCGTTCGCGGATATACCGCCGGTCCACGAACGCCGGTTCAACCAGTCGTTCGCCCAGCGGCACGCCGGTGATGTCGATCGGGTCCATGTGCAGCAGGTCGCGCAGCTCCCACAGCAGCGCCGGCATGCCGCCGGCGGCGTGGAAGTCTTCCATATAGCCTTCGCCGGTCGGTTTCAGATCGACCAGAACCGGGGTCGAATCCGACAGCGCGTTCAGCTTGCGCAGGTCGATCTTCACGCCTACCCGGCCGGCGATCGCCGTCAGGTGGATCAGCGCGTTGGTGGACCCGCCCAGCGCCAGCAACACCCGCAGCGCGTTCTCGACCGAGTGTTCCGTCATGATCCGCGACGGCTTGATCGGGTTTTCGATCAGCCACACCGCGCGCGCGCCGGCTTCCTCCGCCGCCCGCAGCCGATCGGCATGCACCGCCGGGATGGACCCGTGGCCGAGCGGGATCATGCCCAGCGTTTCGCCGATGCAGGCCATGGTCGATGCGGTGCCCATCACCCCGCAGGTGCCGGCGGTGGTGGCCAACCGGCCTTCAAGAACGCCAATCCGCTCCTGACTGACCGTTCCGGCACGATACTGCGCCCAGTAGCGCCGGCAATCGGTGCAGGCCGACAGCCGCTCCCCCTGGAACGGGGTCGCCAGCATCGGCCCGGTGACCAACTGAACCGCCGGAATGTCGGCCGATGCCGCGCCCATCAGTTGCGCCGGTACGGTTTTGTCGCAGCCGCCGATCATCACAACCGCGTCCATCGGCTGCGCGGTCAGCATCGCCTCGGTGTCAAGCGCCGCGAGGTTGCGGTAGTGCATGGAGGTCGGGAACAGCGATGGTTCGCACAACGACACGGTCGGGAACGCTAGCGGCAACCCGCCCGCGGCCAGGATGCCGCGTTTCACCGCCTCGATCAGGTCCGGCACGGTGCGGTGGCAGTTGTTGTAATCGGATCCGGTATCGACGATTCCCACGACCGGCTTTTCCAGCATGGTCTGGGAATAACCCATCGATTTCGCGAAGGAGCGGCGCAAATACAGCGCGAAATCCTTGTCGCCATAGTTGGCGGTATTGCGCGCGAGGCCGCGCTTCGGGGGCGTGTCTGTCATAGCGGCCATGTTAGCGCGGCGATGGCAATGATTCAAACGGCTGTGACTTTGGGCTCGGCATCGGCTAGGACAGCCCGGCAACAGAAAAGGCGGGTTGGCTTTGATCTGGCGTTTTACGATCTCGGCACTGTTTCTGGCAGGGCTTTCCGGGTGTGGGCCGAGCTACTCGCCCGACACCTATGCGTCCAATGCGGCGCAACAGGCGAACAAAGTGGAGCAGGGCACCATCGTCGGTGTTCGCGACGTGAGCATCAGCGCGGCGGGCACCGTTGGCACCGTGACAGGCGCGGCGGCCGGCGGTATCGCGGGATCTCAGGCCGTGGCAGGCCCGATTAGCGCGTTCACCGCACTGGGCGGCTCGCTGGTCGGCGGCATCGCGGGCTCTACGGTGGAGCATGCGACAGCCGATACCGTGGCGTTCGAATATATCGTGCGTAAGAAGAACGGCGATCTGGTCAGCGTGACTCAAAAGGACAAGACGCCGCTGGCGTTGGGTCAGAAAGTGCTTGTCATCGCGGGAAATCAGGCTCGGGTCGTGCCTGACTACACCGTGCCGCCGTCCATGATCGCCACCAAAGCCGCCGCGGAGGCTGCCAAGGCCGACTCGGCGACAGCTGACGGCAAGAATGGCGACGGGAGCAGCCGGGACAATTCGGCGAGCGAGGCGCCACCGTCCGACGCCAATCCGGCCAATGCCACCGCCGCGGCGCCGGCGGCGGCCGACGCGCCGCCGATCGCGCCAGCGCCGGCCGCTACACTGCCAGCCACGGCACTGCCCACCGGCACCTTGCCCACCGGCACCGTGCCCGGAATCAAGCAGCCGACCGTGTCGCCATCCAGCGTTTTCCCGTCTGGCGCCACCCCGTCGGCCCCGATCGTGCTGGACCCGCCGAAGTCCTGAAGGATCTAGGGAACCGGATCGGGCGGCCCTTTCAGTTCCACGACGTTGCCTTCCGGGTCCGTTACATAGATCGATGGGCCCTGGCCTTCCGCCCCGTAGCGCGACGCCACGGGCGCGGGATCGGCGCCGTGCGCCCGCAGATGCGCGCTAATGGCGTCGGCGTTGAAAGGCTCCACCCGAAGACAGAAATGGTCCAGGTTGCGACCTTCGGGCCCTGGCGCCGCGCCGCCTTTCTGTCCCAGCGGCCCATCTACGGGCACCAGGTCGATCAGCGCACTGCCCGCCCGAAGCTGATACAGCCCCAGATTGTCCTGGATTTTCTCCACCCTGCATCCCAGCACGTCGGTGTAGAACGCCATCATCGCCGCCAGATCCGTAACCCGCAGCACCAAATGGTCCAGCCCGCTGATCGTCAGCCCACCCATCGCCGGCATTGCTTCGCCCTTCCAATCCACCGCCCCACGCCGCACAATACCACCATGTCCAGACGCTCGGTGGAAGTCACGACGGACCTGCTGCTGCGCGCCTACCGGCACGGTCTTTTCCCGATGGCCGAAGGGCGGGCGGGCGAGAAACTGTATTGGCTGGATCCCATCAAGCGCGGCGTGCTGCCGCTGGATGAATTCCATCTGTCGCGCCGCCTGCTGCGCACCGTCCTGTCCGGACCCTATACGGTGACGGCAGATCGCAACTTCGC
>DAIEHR010000360.1 GCA_027353465.1 Acetobacteraceae bacterium
GTGCCGGTGAGGAGAATATCTACAGGGGGATTAGTACGTGATACGAAGCCGATACAGGAACCCGAACGGTGCCGGCAAGACCACGTTGTTCAATCTGCTGAACGGCGTGCTGGGTTCCGACGCCGGCAAGGCCACTCTCGCCGGCGAGACCATGACGGGCAAAAAGGTCCATGAAGTCTGCCGCATGGGCGTTGGGCGCACTTTCCAGGTCGTCCGCTGTTTTCCCCGGCTGCCGCTGCTCGATAACGTCATTGTCGGGGCCTATGGCGCCGGATTAGGCGACGCCGAGGCCATCGCCTCCGCCGCGCGGGCGCTGGAACGGGTGGGGCTTGCCGATCGAGCCGGGGTGGCCGCCGGCCAACTGACCAACAAGCAGCTTCGGCTGATGGAACTGGCGCGCGCGTTGGCGGGCGCGCCGAAGATTCTGCTGTTGGACGAGACCCTGGCCGGCCTGGGCCGGGAGGAATGCGACGATGTGCTGGATGTTCTGGTCCGGCTACGGTCGGAGGGCATGACCGTTGTCATCATCGAACACACCATGCACGCGATGATGCGCATCGCCGACCGGTTCGTGGTGCTGGACCACGGCCGTGTCCTGGCCAGCGGCCTGCCGCGTCAGGTGGTGGAGGACCGTTCGGTCATCGAAGCCTATCTGGGCAAGAAATGGGCGGCCAAACAGGATGCTTGAGGTCACCAATCTCTCCGTCTCCTATGGCGGGCTGCGCGCGCTGACCGATGTTACGTTGTCGGTGAAAGAGGGGCAGTTCGTTACCGTCGTCGGCCCCAACGGCGCGGGTAAATCGACGCTGTTCAAAACCATCTCCGGGATCGTGCCGGCTGCTGGTGGCCAGATTACCTTCATGGGGCAGAATCTGTTCGGGCTTCCCCCGGCGCGGCGGGCGCATCTGGGGATCGCCCACGTTCCAGAAGGACGGCAGGTGTTCAAGACGCTGACCGTTCGCGAAAACCTGGAGATGGGCGCCTACCCCAAGGCCGGCCAGGACGCGTGGCACCACACGCTGGACCGGATCCATACGCTGTTCCCGATCCTGGCCGAACGGGCGACTCAGCTTGCCGGGACCTTGTCCGGCGGCGAACAGCAGATGGTTGCTATCGGCCGCGGCCTTGCCTGCGCCCCCCGGCTGCTGATGCTGGACGAACCGTCGATGGGCCTGGCCCCGGCCGTGGCCGATACGATCTTCGAACGGGTGTCCCAAATCCATAAGGAGGACGGCGTCACCATTCTGCTGGTGGAACAGCGTGTCGCCGAGGCGCTGGAATTGTCCGACCACGGCTATGTGCTGGAAACCGGCCACATGGTGCTTGACGGGGCGTATGAGACATTGCTGCGGGACGACCGGGTTCGGAAGTCATACCTGGGGCTGAGTTGAGTGATGGATGCGTGCAGATCACGTTGGCGGCTGGGTTTGCCTGAACACCGCGCTTTAACACGGAGAAGAACGAAGGCCACCGATGGGCCGTGGCGAAATATCAGCTCCCCTGGGTGCACGGCTGATAGAGCCCGTCATCGCGGGCGCAGACCCCATGGGCGTTAAAATGGGGCGGCGAGCCTTCGACTTTGCCATCCAGCTGACAACGCGAGTGTCCGGCGATGGATATTGTAATATATTGGTTAAAATAGCTTTTTCCTCTCATCGTCATGGCCGGGACTGCGCCCGGCCATGACGGATGCGAAAGGACGTGTTCCAAATGCTTCCTCCGTGGCCCTTCATTTACTCCGTTTTGAAACGCGGGTTTTCCACACAGCATGGCCCAAACCAATAAGCGCCCAAGACAAATCCCCCCAAAGCGAGATCCATCCATGACCAAACTTTCCCGCCGCAACACCATAAGCCTGGGCCTGGCCGGCGCCGCCGTAGCCTCTGGCCGCCTGAAAGCCCAGACGCCGGCGGAAGTGAAGATCGCCATGCTGATGCCCCTGTCGGGTCCATGGGCCCGTCAGGGCATCCTGGAACAGATGGGCGCGCGCCTCGCCGTCGAGGATGTCAACGCCGCCGGCGGCATCAAGTCCATGGGCGGTGCCAAGCTGAAGCTTGTTGAATACGACGCCCAGGATTCCTCGGAAAAGGCCAAGGACGCCGCCCAACGCATGATCGCGCAGGAACCCGATCTGGTTGGCGGATTCGGCTGCTGGCTCTCCTCGTTCACCCTCGCCGCGACCGAGGTCACCGAACGCGCCGAACTGCCCTGGCTGACGCTGTCGTATTCCGACCTGATCACCTCGCGCGGCTTCAAGCACGTTTTCCAGTCCTCCCCCACCGCCGACCGGCAGGCGGAGGAGGAACTACCGATGATCATGGAACTGGCGCAAAAGGCATCCGGCAAGAAGCCTACCAAAGTGGCTTTCGTCGGCGACAACACAGCATCATCCGTCAGCTTCATGAAGGCGATGCGCGGCCATGTCGTGCAGCAGCAAGGCCTGACGATCGTTGCGGATGAGGTCTATACGCCGCCAC
This sequence comes from Acetobacteraceae bacterium, assembly GCA_027353465.1. Taxonomy (GTDB): domain Bacteria; phylum Pseudomonadota; class Alphaproteobacteria; order Acetobacterales; family Acetobacteraceae; genus Rhodopila. The sequence continues at coordinate 2,478 of DAIEHR010000360.1, forward strand.
TGACAGACGCCACGACGATGGTGCAGCACGTGCGCTCTGGCCGGCCCGACTTTGTCGTATTCCAGTCAACGAATGTTCCCGACGACAAACTGCTGGCCGACAAGTTCGCCGAGTTCAACATGCGCAGCGACCGGTTGCCCAAGATTGGCGGCGGCGGCCATTGGGCCGTGCCCGAACTGCTAAAGAACGCTGGCGCCGAGAACCTGGAAGGCATCATGGTCGGCCTGGCGAACTGGCCCGGCAAGAACCAGGCGGAGTTAGAGAAGCGATTCATGGCCAAGACCGGCGAACCCTGGTTCGGCCACGACTCCATCTTCGCCTATGTGCATGTGATGATCCTGAAGGAAGCCCTGGAGCGGACCGGTGTCGCCGACCGGCGTAAGGTCAGTGACGCCATCCATGCCCTGGACATGACCGACGGCCCTGCCCTGTTCTTCCCTGACGGCCGCCTGAAATACGACGACTCCGGCCGCCGCGTCGGCGCCAAGCTGTGTGTGGTGCAATGGCGCGACGGCAAGCCGGTGCCGGTCTATCCGCCGTCAATCGCCACCCGCGATGTGCTCTGGACGAAGGTCTGATCGGACGAGCCATGCCCCGCTTTGCCACACTGCTGGAACGGCTGCGCCTTCCGCTGATCGCGGCGCCGATGTTCCGTGTCTCTGGCGTCGATTTGGTCGTCGCCGCCCGGCGGGCCGGAATCATCGGCGCGTTCCCCACCGCCAATTGCCGTTCGGCGGACGAACTGGACCGCTGGCTGACCGCCATCAACGCCGTTGAAGCCGCGGCCCCTTGGTGCGCCAACCTGATTGTCCACAAATCCAATCCGCGGATGCGCGAAGACCTGGCGACCCTGCTGCGCCACAAGCCAGAGATCGTCATCACCAGCGTCGGCTCGCCGGCCGGAGTCGTCGGTCCGCTGCATGACGCGGGTGCCCTGGTTTTCTCCGACGTCGCCTCCATCCGTCACGCCGAACGCGCGATCGCGGCCGGAGCGGATGGGCTGATTTTGTTGACGGCCGGCGCTGGCGGCCAGACCGGCTGGCTGAATCCCTTCGCGTTCGTCCGGGCGGTGCGGCGGTTCTTCGCCGGGCCGCTGGTGCTGGCGGGTGGCATCGGTGACGGCCAGGCGCTGGCGGCGGCGATCGCCCTGGGCTGCGACCTCGGCTACATGGGCACGCGCTTCATCGCCACGACAGAGAGCATGGCACAGCCGGACTATAAGCGGATGCTGGTGGACAGCACCGCCGACGATGTGCTGCTGACGCGGGCTTTCACCGGCTTGCAGACCAACATGTTGCGCCCGTCCATCACCGCTGCCGGCCTGGATCCGGACAACCTGCCCGCACGCGGAACAATCGACGTCGCGAAGGATCTGAGCGCGGACCAGCCCCGGCGATGGAAAGATATCTGGAGCGCTGGGCACAGCGTGTCGTCGGTCACCGGCGTCGAGACCGCCGAGGCGGTGATCGCGTCCACCGCCGCGGAATACGCCGCCGCACGCGCAGCATAGTGGACGCGCGCGCCGCACCTCCATAAGCTTCGCTCCATGAAGAATATCGCGGTCCTGACAAGCGGTGGCGACGCCCCCGGCATGAATGCGGCGATCCGAGCCGTTACCCGCAGTGCACTTGATGAGGGCATGAACGTCTTTGGCGTACGCCAGGGTTGGCAGGGCCTGGTCGATGGCCAGATCCGGCAACTCAGCGCACGCGAGGTCGGCGGCATCATCCAAGTTGGCGGCACCTTCCTCGGCAGTGCCCGATCAGCGGAATTCCGCGAGGAAAAGGGCCGCTCCAAGGCGCTACGGAACCTCGCGCAACTCGACATAGACGGCGTCGTGGTGATCGGCGGCAACGGCTCCCAGACCGGGTCCCATATGCTCAGCCAGCTGGGGGTCCAGGTCGTCGGCATCGCGTCCACCATAGATAACGATCTGCTGGGCACCGACATCTCCATCGGCAGCGACACCGCGATCAACGTGACACTAGAGGCGATCGACCACCTGCGGACCACCGGTTCGTCGCACAACCGAGCCTTTTTGGTTGAGACGATGGGGCGCGACTGCGGCTATCTGGCGATCATGGCGGGTCTGGCGGGGGGCGCCGAGGTGATCTCCACCCCGGAATTCGAGGTGCCAGCCGGCGAGATCGCGCAGCGGTTGCATGCGGCGTACGAGCGCGGCAAGACCCATGCGATTGTCGTGATCGCCGAAGGCGTCAAGGAGAACGCTGCCAAGATCATGACTTATTTCGATGCGGAAAAGCAAAAATCTGGATTTGAACTCCGCGCCACGACACTGGGCCATGTCGTGCGCGGTGCCCCGCCGCGTGCCTTTGACCGGCTGCTGGCGACGCGGTTGGGCGTAAATGCGGTGCAATCGCTGAGCGCCGGCGTGACCGGCGTGCTGATCGGATGGCAGAAGAACGAGGTCACCCGCACGCCGCTGGCCGACATTGTCGGACGCACCAAGCCGGTTGATACCGAACTTCTGGAATTGGCGCGTATCCTGGCGAAATGAGCCTGATCCGGCACCGTGACCGCACGCTGAATCGGGATACTCTCTTAAGGATACGCGACAACATCACCGCTTCGATGGATGCTCGGTCGGTGGAGACCGTCTTGGCGCGCGCGGGCCTGCCAAGACGATAAAGCCCCAGCGGTTTCCGCCAAACGATTCGCCTATTGCGACGCGTGGCCTACAGATCGAAGTTGGTGGGCAGCATCACCACATCGCGGATCGTCATGCCGCGTGGCCGCGTCAGCATGAAGATTACCACATCCGCCACTTCGCGCGCCTCCAGAAGGCTGCCGGATTCACGGGCGTCCTTCAGTTTCTCCGCCGGCCAGTCCGCGAGCAGCGCGCTGATCACCGGGCCGGGCGAGATGGAGCCGACGCGAATGCCGTGCTTGAACACCTGACGCCGCACCGTCTGCACAAAGCAATTGATTGCCCATTTGGAGGAGGCATAGACCGGCTCCCACGGCGTCGGAAAATGCGCCGCCAAGGAACTCGTGACGATAATGTCGCCCGTCCCACGCTCAATCATGTGCGGCAGCACGTCGTGGACGTTCTTCATCACGACATTGACGTTCAGGTTCAGCATTCGGTCGATCGCCACGGTGTCGGCATCAACCAGATCCCCGCCGACATAGGTTCCGGCGTTGGCATGCAGGATGTCGAGTTGGCCCGCCATCTCCAGCACCCTCGGCAGAAGCCCGGCGCAGTCCTGTGGGTCGAGCAGATCGATGACCAGCGCAAAGACCGCATCGCCATGCTTGGCGCGGAGCGCCTTAAGCGCCGCCTCGTCGCGGTCAACCATCACCACGCGGGCGCCCGCGGCCAGCATCGCCTCGGCACTGGCCAAACCGATACCGGACGCCGCCCCGGTCACGACGGCAACCTTGCCGTCCAGTTCCATTCCCATAAGCTTTGCCCCCTTTGGCAGCCGTCAGTGGACTGATCACGCAAGCGGCCATTCAGATGACGATGGCCGCTTGCAGGGTTTATGAAAAGGGAAAGCTGACGGATGCAAAATCCGCCAGAAGCCTGTCGCGTGCGAAAATCCGCACAGTCGCGGAATGACTAACCGGCCCCGGTCGACCGGAACACAGGTCTTCGGCCGTTTCAGAACTGCTTCAACAGCCGGTCGATGTAATCCAGTTCCTCCGGCGACCTTTCGCGATCCGCCCCGCGACGCCGCAATTCCTCCTGGATAGCCTGGGTGCGTTGCCGCTCCCGCTCTTCTGGAATGGTCGAGTCCGCGCTGTCGGTATTGGTCCCTTGGTTGAAGCGGCCCAGGGGATCGCGACCTTCAGAGGACATATCATCGGGCGACCCAGGCAATAGTCCGGCGCCGCGGCCGTTCCCACGCTGGCCACCCGGCATCATCATGCCCATCGATCCGTTATCACCCTCGTTATCGTCGCCGCCGTCCTGATCCTGGCCAGGCTGTTGGCCGCTTTTCGCCATCGCCCGGGCCAGTTCCCGGTTGCCCTTCTGCAGGGCGGCGATAGCCTGTTGCTGGCGATCACCCGCCGCCCCGTCCTGACCCTGGTTCAACGAGGTCGCGGCGTCACGCATCGCCTGATCCGCCTCGCCCAGGCCGGGCGACGCCTCCCCTGTCAGGTCGGTGAATTGCTGCATTAATTCACCCAGCCCCCGCCGCAAGGCTTGCTGAGTCCGGTCATCTGCCTGTCGTTCCATCGCTGGATCGCTGGCCGTCGGATTTTCACTGCCGCGCCGCCGAGCACGGTCCAGCAGCGCACCCTGGCGCGCAATCATGTCCTGCACCACGCTTTGTTGACCCTTGCCGCGGTCGCGTTTGCCGTTGGCCTGCTTATCCCCGTTTCCCTGCACCCGCGCATCGCGAAGACGGTCGAGCATCCGTTCGAGTTGCGCCAGTTGCTGCGACGCATCGACCATGCGGCCATCCTTGGCGGCCGTTTCCGCCTGCTTCGCAAGGGCCTGCATGTCCTGGCTGGAAAGCTGCATGGCTTTTGGATCGAACGGGCGGACGTTGTTGTTGTTCAGGGCCTCCTCCAGCATCGCCCGCATATGTGTCTCGATCGCTTGACGAAGCGCCTCCAGCTTTTGCGCCAGGTCCTTTGCGTTCGCGTCGTTCGGCTGTTCCTGCGCCTTGTCCATGGCATCGCGGGCGCTCTGCCGAGCGGCCTCCAGGGAACGGGCGCTTTGTTCTGTCTGGCCTTCGTCCATGTGCAGCGCCAGTTGCCACATCATGTCCTGGGCCTGCGGCACAGCGCCTTCGCCCCTGTCCCGCACCAGTTCGTAATAGGTGCCGCTGAGCGCGGCGAAAGCGCCAAAATCGCCGCCGAACATCTCCGGATGCTGGAGCAATCCGTCGAGGACAGCCAGCGCATCGCCACGGTCGTCGGGGTGTTGGCTGAGCGTCTTGCGCGCGGCGATCAGCAGACGCGCCACCGGATTGCGGAACGGGCGTTCCGGCAGGTCGAAGCTGATGGGGGCGCTGGTGCCCGTCTGACCCGTGGCGTCGGTGCCGATCAAGGTGGCTGTCACCTTCAGGCCGGCCCATGGATGCGCGGTCAGGTCCGGCTGGCTAAGGCCATGCGCCGATTTCACCGAACCGCCCGGCAGCGGGATTGTCACCAGCAATGGCGGGGCGCCGGGCCGGCTGGCCAGGCGCAGGGCCGCCTGGAGTTTGGTAACGCCGAAATCGTCGGCAACCCGCCAAGGCAGTCGGGTTTGCTGGGCGCTCGGCTGCGGACCGGGATTGTCGCCCCAGGCTACGGTGGGCGGCTGATCGGCGATCGCCGTCACGGTCCAGGCGGTCACTATCGCGCCGTCCCGTCTGACCGTCAGCAAGCCGCCACGTGTCAGATCGAGTTCCGCCTGAAAACTATCATGAGCCAGGGTCTTGAAAGGGGCGGCCTGGTCGTTCAGCGACAGCGTTGGGGCGGTTCCGACACCGGAGAGGTTGACAGTCAGATGCGACCCAGCGGGCACCGAAACGCTGCCGCCATCTGGTTTCAGGAACAGCGGGGCGATGCCTGTGTAAGAAGGCGGGGTGATCCATGCCTGCAATTCCGCCGCCGGGGCGTCCGCGGAAACAGGCAGCGAGGGTGTCACCGCCGCATAGAGCCGCGACGGCGCGTCGGTGTTCGCGATCCCCAGGCAGGCGACCAGGGTCAGCAGCAAGGCATACCGCAGCGCACGCGGATCGCGCCCAGCCAGCCCTGGCCGCGGCACCCCCACATCGAGACGCCCGATCAGCGCAACCGACCGGGCCGCATGGGCTTGCCAAAGCGCCGTGCCAAGGCTGCCGCCGCTTGCCGGCTTGTCGGTCAGAATTGCCAGTGGACGGTGATGCAGGCCGGACTGGGTTTCCAGGCGACGGTCGGCGTCGTCATCGTCCGGCAGCCCGATGCCCATCACACCGCGGATCAGCAAGCCGCTGGCCAGCAGGCCAAACACGAGAAGCAGGCTGAAATGCGCCCAGCCGGGCAACAGCGGCGGGATGTTCAGCAGCGCGAGGCACAGGAACACGCCAACCACAGCCAACGACGGCCACAGCGCAATCCACAGAAGCTCAAACAGGATGGCGGCGCGCGCCAGCAACCGGCGGCGGGCGAGTTGGCGCAGGGAAAGCGCCTTGTCCGTCATGCCGGAAGGCGCTCCCGCTCCCACAATGCCTCGATCGGCTGGCGGTCACGGATGACCGACCAGCGTCCCTGATCCACCCAAACCTCGGCCGCCAGGGGACGCGCGTTGTAGGTCGAACTCATGACCGCACCATAGGCACCCGCGTCCAGGATTGCCACGCGCGCGTCAGGCGCCAGCGCCGGCAGCAAGCGGGATCGCGCGAACGTGTCGCCGGATTCGCAAACCGGCCCAACCACGGAATACCGCTGCGCCGGCCCCACGGCATCCGTCGCGGAAACGGGAACGATCCCGTGCCAGGCATCATACATCGCCGGCCGAACCAGATCGTTCATCGCCGCATCCAGCACGATGAAAGGTTCGAACGGCGTCTGCTTCACCAGAATGACCGAGGCCAACAGCAAGCCGGCGGGGCCGACCAGCCAGCGGCCCGGTTCCATGGCCAGACGGACATCCAGGTTGTGGAACGCCTGTTTCATCGCGGCTGCCAAGCCAGCCGGGGACGGGCTGGGATCGTTGCGATACGGTATGCCCAGGCCGCCGCCGCAATCCACCACCTCGATCGTATGGCCGCATTCCCGCAACGCCACGACGAGGCTGGCGATACGCGCGAACGCTCGGCGATACGGCGCGATATCCAGTATCTGACTGCCGATATGGGTCGCCAGACCAATTGGCTGGATGCCGGGCAGCGATGCGGCGGTTGCATACAACGCCACGGCATCAGCATAGGGAATGCCGAACTTGTCCGTTGCCCGGCCGGTGGTAATCTTGTCGTTGGTGCCGGCATCGACATCCGGATTGACCCGCAGCGCCACCCGAGCGGTCTTGTTCAGCGCGGTGGCGAGGGCGGATAGCATGAACAGCTCCTCGGCGCTTTCGACGTTGATCTGGCCAATGTCCTGTTGCAGCGCCAGCGTCAGTTCAGCGGCCGACTTGCCGACGCCGGAATAGACGATGCGGCCGGGGGATATCCCGGCGCGAATGGACTTCAGCAGTTCTCCGCCACTGACCACGTCGGCCCCCGATCCCTGACCGGCGAACAAAGACAGCACCGCCAGAGAGTCGTTGGCCTTGACCGCATAGTGGATACGAACATCCAGGCCGGCGTTGGCCATCGCCCCGGCGAGCGCCGCATAACGGGCGCGCATGGTCGCGGCGGAGTACACCCAGGTGGGCGTGCCGGCCACGTCGGCGATGCCAGATACTGGAACCCCGTCGATCAGCAAGCCATCCATCGCATCATGCTTCAGCCATGGGCGCAGCGCGATCAGCTCCCCTGTCGAGGGGTCGGTCAGCGGGTCGTTGGAAAGGTGAATCTCGGCCATCTGCCCAGTATATCGTTCGCACCAGTTCGGGAAAAGGGAATCCAGGCGGCCGATCCGGCCAGGAAGAAGCCTATCGGCATCGCGGCGGCCACAAGCTAGAACGCTTGCGAACATTCAGCGCCGGACCCATGCCCCTGAAACTCGTCATCTATGACTGCGACGGAGTCCTGATCGATTCGGAAACTCTGTGCGACCGCGTGGTCTCCGCCGAACTGATTCGCAACGGCTGGGCGTTGACGCCGGCGGACTGCCACCGCCACTTCCTCGGCCTGACCTTCCCCGACATCCAACAGGCGGCGGAAGCTCAACTGGGCCGCCCGCTTGGCGCCGACTGGATCGTTCGGGTTGTTGAAAACGTCACCGCGGTGATGGCCAGTGAAGCGACCCTGATCCCCGGCGCCCGGGAGGCGCTGGAGGCCACCACGGCGCTCGGTCTTCCCTACCGCATCGCCTCCAACTCCTCGCATGCGGAAATGGACGCCAAATTCGGCCGCACCGGTCTGCTGCCTTTGGTCGAGAACCGCATCCATAGCGCATATGATCTGATTGCCCGGGGCAAGCACGGCAAGCCCGACCCCGACCTGTTCCTGGAGGCAGCGGCAGACGCCGGTGTTCCGCCCTTTGCTTGCGTGGTGATTGAGGATTCCGTGGCTGGGGCCACAGCGGCCCGGGCGGCCGGGATGCGGTGCCTGGGGTATAGTCCGGACAACGATGGCGCCCCTTTGCGGGCGGTGGGTGCCATTCCCTTTGCCTCGATGTTCGCGCTACCAGAGTTGTTACGAACCCTGCAAAGCGCACCGGCATGACCATCCAGGCCTTCAGCACCCTGTATCCGTGGACCAAGGCGTTCCATGTGATGTCGATGATCGCCTGGATGGCCGCGACGTTCTACCTGCCGCGGCTGTTCGTCTATCATTGCGACCTGAAGCCGGGCAGCGCGGAATCCGAACGCTTCAAGGTCATGGAATACCGGTTGTTCAAGCAGATCATGAACCCGGCGATGATCTCCACCTGGGTGTTCGGCATTATCCTGGTTCTGACCCCCGGCATCATCGACTGGTCCGCCGGCTGGTGG
>DAIEHR010000052.1 GCA_027353465.1 Acetobacteraceae bacterium
GCGAGGTTCTGCACCAGCACATCCGCCCCGGCGATCAGCGAATCCAGCGCTGCTCGGGCGTCGGCGTTCTTGACGTCCAGCGTGACGCTGCGCTTGCCGCGGTTCAGCCAGATGAAATGGCTGCATACGCCGTTCACATAATCGTCATAGGCGCGGGCGAAATCGCCGTCCCCCGGCCGTTCGATCTTGATCACGTCGGCACCCATATCGGCCAGATGCCGCGTACACAGCGGGGCCGCGACCGCGTGCTCCAGCGCAACTACGCGCATACCTTCCATGGGTCGCATCGGGGCGTTTCCTTTATCGTTTCCGTGTGGCGAGAAAAGCGCCCAGCGGGGGCGCTGTCAAAGCGATGCTCGGCAAAATCTGTTTTGACAGCGCGGCGCCCTGCCGCTGAAACTTCGGTGGGAGGCGCGCCATGGACACAATCGACCGGGTTTGGCCGCGAGACGCGGCAGGCAAAGTGCCATATTGGGTTTACTCGGACCCCGATGTTTATGCCGCCGAACTGGAACGCATTTGGTACGGCCCGCACTGGCTGTTCTGCGCGCTGGAAGCCGAAATTCCCAATGTCGGCGACTTCAAGACGGTCACCCTGGGGGAAAAGCCCGTCATCGTGGTGCGCAGCGGGCCGGAGGAAGTCAGCGTCGTCGAGAATCGCTGCGCCCATCGCGGGGTGAAGTTCTGCCAGGCCCGCAAGGGGCATTCCAAGGACCTGCTTTGCCCGTATCACCAGTGGAACTACAGCCTGCGCGGCGACCTTCAGGGCGCGGCGTTCCGGCGCGGGGTGCGCGGCCAGGGCGGCATGCCGGCGGATTTCGACCCGAAGAACATCAGCCTGCGCAAGCTGCGGGTGGAAGTCGTCAACGGCCTGATCTGGGCGACGTTCTCCGATGAAACACCGCCGTTCCGGGAGTATCTGGGTGAGCGGTTCTGGCAGCATTACACGCGCGTCTATGACGGGCGGAAACTGGAAGTCCTGGGCTACAACCGCCAGCATATTCCCGGCAACTGGAAGCTGATGCAGGAGAATATCAAAGACCCTTACCACGCGTCGTTATTGCACGTCTTCTTCGTGACGTTCGGATTATTCAGGGCAGACCAGAAGTCGGCGACAGAGATTGATCCGACGGGACGGCATGGGATCCTGATCGGCCGCGCCGGCAAGCAGGAAGCGAACGACGTGACCTCGGACATGCGGACGTTCCGGGGCGACATCAAACTGGCCGATCCCCGAATTATGGAAGCCGCCAAGGAGTTTCCCGGCGATGACACGGCCGGCATGATAACTGTGTTTCCGAGTGTGATCCTGCAGCAGAACATCAACTCGGTCAGCGTGCGGCAGATCGTGCCGACCGGACCCGGCGGGTTCGACTTCCACTGGACCCATTGGTGCTATGCCGATGACCCGCCGGAGATGCGGCTGCGGCGCACCCGTCAGGCCAATCTGTTCGGGCCCGCCGGGTTCGTTTCCGCCGACGACAGCGAAATCATCGAAATGAGCCAGCAGGGTTTCTCCCACGCGCCGGACGAGGACGCCCTGGTGGTGATGGGCGGACGCGAGATCGAAAGCGTGGAGCACATGGTCACCGAGGTCGGTATTCGCGGCATGTACCGCTATTGGCGGGAGGCCATGGGGATATAATGAACCGGGAGGCCATGGGGTTATGATCGACCGTGACGCTCTGCGCGATTTCTACGACCTTTACTATAACACGCTGGACGATGTGCGGCTCGACGATTGGCCGGCGTTGTTTACCGAGGATTGCATCTACCGCGTAATTCCGCGCGAGAATTATGAGGCTGGATACACGCTTTCGACCATCTACGCGGAAAGCCGGGGAATGCTGGTCGATCGGGTGATGGGCCTGACCCGTACTCAGATGTATGCGCCCCGCTATTATCGGCGATTTCCCGGACCGTTGCGGATCGTCGCGCGCGACGCCGACAGCGTGCGCAGCCGGCACAATCTTCTGGTCGTGCAGACCCTGATCGACAAGCAGACCGAAATCGTGCTGTCCGCCGTCTGTCACGACGTGGCGGTGCGGGGAGGCGAGGGCCTGCTGCTGCGCGAACGCATCGTTGTCTTCGATTCGGAGATGATACCGAACAGCCTGATCTATCCGGCATAAGGGATCGGGGGACACGGGCGGAAACCCGAGTCAGTCCGGTCATCAGGCGGCGGCGAGCGGCTTGATCGCGGCCAGTTCGTCCCGTGACGAAATCGCGGCCTTGGACAGGTCGTGATCGGTTTGGAGGTTGATCCAGAATTGCGCCGTGGTGCCGAATACCCGGCCAAGCCGCAGAGCAGTGTCGGCGGAAATCGGCTGCTTTTCTCGCACCAGGCGTTCTATGCGGGTCCTGTCCTTCAGGCCCATGGCCTTGGCCAACGCGCCTGCCGTCAAGTGATAGCCGGGAAGAAATTCCTCCCGAAGGTGCTCGCCGGGATGCGGTGCCGGCGACACGAAGTCAGAGAAATCATAGCTTGCCATTGCGGTCTCCTTCACGGGCGGCGCGGGTTACCGGCCGATTTTAGTGGTAATCCACGAACTCTACGGCGTCAGGCCCATTATCGGTCCATATGAAGCAGATACGGAACTGGTCGTTCACACTTACCGACCATTGGCCTTCGCGGCCGGCGTTCAGCGGATGCAGGCGATTTCCCGGCGGCGCCTTGTCCACGAAACCCCTTGAACCCGCGGCCCGGACAGCCTAGATCATGCCTCGTCAGCTTGCTGACTATGGTGATAAACGGCGCGTGGAATAATCGTTGTGGACCCGGGGGCAGTGCCCGGCGCCTCCACCATTCATCTCGGACCATTGGGATACATGGGGGCGAAACAGGCTCGACACGCGTGGTAAAGACTCGCCTTTTGCCCGGCATGATACCGCCGTTATCGGGTCAAATCACAAGTGCCAACGATAATCAGGCGCTCGCCGTCGCTGCATAAGCGATAGGCGCGGTTCGGGGGGGCACCGGGCAACAGAAGCCCCCCCAATTATCCATTCAGATCAATGCCGAAGGTTTCGGCGAATCCGCGCGACCCGGCGGGCGTGATCGTCACGGCGCGCGAGTCGCGTTGGCGGGCGATCCAGCCGCGCTCCAGGCACCGAACCGCCAACGCCGCGCCCAGGCGGCCGGCGATGTGGGGGCGGCGTTCGCTCCAGTCCAGGCAGGGGCGGCAGAACACGCGTTTGCCCGGGGCCGGTTCGGCGCCGAAGTCGCACAGGAAGGCGTGGCCAGTTTCGGTAACCCCGCCGCCGTCGGCCGACAACGCGACGTGGCCGAACCGTATCAGCGAGTCAGCCAGTGCGACCCCCAATCGTCCGGCCAGATGGTCGTAGCAGGTGCGGGCGTTTCGCAGCGCCTCGCTGCCGCGCCAGGTGGACTTCGGGGCCGGACCAGCCACGGCCATCACCGCCTCCAGCATCTGCCCGACCAGCGGGGAGGCGAGGCGGAAATACCGATGGCGTCCTTGCTTTTCCACCGCCAGCAGGTCGGCATCGGTCAGGCGGGCGAGATGACCGCTGGTGGTGGAAGGCGACACATGGGCGGCGAACGCCAGTTCCTTCGCGGTCAGGGCGCGGCCGTCCAGCAGGGCGGTCAGGATGTTGGCTCGGGCCGGATCGCCGAGCAGCGCGGCAACCGTGGCCATGCGTGCGATGTCGCTCATGGGGACGGAGCTTACGCGCTGTTAGGTCAAAACGCATGCCTGGACGGTTCGGCGGTCACCGAACCGTCGAAACGCCGCCGTTCAGCAACGAGCCAATATCTGTTTTGCCTGGTTCAGCACCGGGTAATCCACCAGCCGGCCACGCACCAGAATGGCGGCGGTGCCTGCTGCCTCGGCCGCCGAGAAGGCTTCCAGAACCTCGGCCGCCCAGGCACTCTCATCGGCGGTTGGACGGAAGGCTGCCTGGATCGGGTCGATCTGCGCGGGATGGATCGCCAGTTTGCCGCTGAAACCCAGCGCCCTGGCCCGCCCCGCATCGCGGGTGCAAACCTCGGTGTTGCGAACCTCCAGCGTCACCCCGTCGATCGGCCCATCCAGCCCCGCCGCCCGGGAGGCACGCACGATCGCATATTGCGCATCCGCGACCGCCTCCTCGCCGATGGTCCCTGACAGGCCGAGGTCGGCGGCGTAATCGACCGAACCGAAAGCGACACAGCGCACACGGGCATCCCAGTCGATCCGGTCCAGGTTCGCCAGCCCGCGCGCGGTTTCGATCAGCGGCACCAGCCGCGTCGGGGCAGGGCGGGCATGCGC
>DAIEHR010000394.1 GCA_027353465.1 Acetobacteraceae bacterium
ACACCACCGTCGCCCTGGTTGGCGGCGGGCTGGGCAACGCGGTGCTGTTCTCCATCGGCGCCGCGACCCGCGAGGCTGGGTCCAAAGTGATCTACTTCGCCGGTTACAAGGCGTTGCGCGACCGCTACAAGGTGCCGGAGATCGAGCGCGCCGCCGACGTCATCGTGTGGTGCTGCGATGAGGCGCCGGGCTTCGCCCCCAACCCGAACCGCCCGCAAGATCGCACCTTCACCGGCAACATCGTGCAGGCAATGGCCGCCTATGGCTCCGGCGCGCTGGGCGACCAGGGTGTTCCGCTGGCGGACGCGGAGCATATGATCGTCATCGGCTCCGACCGCATGATGCAGGCCGTCGGCGTGGCCCGCCATGGCGTTCTGGCGCCGTATCTAAAGCCAGGGCACAGCGCGATCGGGTCGATCAACTCGCCGATGCAGTGCATGATGAAAGAGGTCTGCGCCCAATGCCTGCAACCCCAGATCGATCCGGTGACGTGGGCAAGGACGGTCGTGTTCTCCTGCTTTAATCAGGATCAGGCGCTGGACCGGGTGGACTTCCCCGCTTTGCATGAGCGGCTTGGTCAGAACGGCACGCAGGAGAAGCTGACAGCACAGTGGATCGACCGAGCGTTGCGGCGGGTGGGGAAGCGGGCGCTGGCGGCGGAGTAGCCCGCGGCCAGTTTATCGCGCATGTCGAACTGATCTGACGCATCGCGAAAGCGCGACAGACCTTCTGGGCCAGGGCTGTCCCGAAGGGATAACAGTTGCGCTAGCTAGGCTATTTGTGCGCTGGCTGAAGCCGTTGGGCATTTATAAGCAGTGTGCTGATAGCGCCGCCCTCACGTCGGTAGGGACGCTTCCAGCACCCACTGAAGGTAGCCGGACATCATGGCAAATTCCGCCCAGCGCCAAACCGACGTGCCGGCGAACATGAACAGCGTGCGTGGATTGGCATGCCTGCTGATCATCGCGCTGCATGTCGTCGGGGATGCCGAGACCAACGGCTTGCATCTGCCGATGACGTCCGACTGGCATTACGTGATGAGGAGCGTCGAATTCCTGCGCATCCCATTATTCACGGCGCTGTCGGGCTACCTGTACGCGGGCAAGCGGCTCACACGGGAAGATTTAGGCCAATTCTGGATCAAGAAGGTGCGCCGGCTGGTCATTCCGTTGTTGTTTGTGACGTCTGTCGAACTGGCGTTGCGGCGCCGGGCATACGGCGATGAAACCTCCATTTTTGTGGCGGTATTCTTTAGTTTCGTCCACCTTTGGTATATTCAGGCACTTATACTGTTATTTGCCATTGCTTCGGTAATGGATGCCTACTTCCGCCCTAGTGTGAATGCCATGGTGCTTATCGCGTTGGCGACGATCATGGTCGCGCAAGCGGGCGTTCCACTTCCAACTTTCTTCAGCCTTTATGGCGTCTCCTATCTTGGGCCATACTTCCTGTTCGGCATCATATTGCGTGAACGACACATGCTGTTGCGGGACCGCCGGACAGGCGATGTCGCACTTGGGGTTGTCGTCATCGTCCTGATTGCCCAACAACTCGGCTTATGGGGACTGACCGTTGGGGTCGAGCTGCTGCAGTTGCCAGCGGCACTGGCCGGCATGGGTTTTGTCTTCGTCCTGCTTCAGCGGTTTCCGCGCATCGGTATTCTGGCTGCCGTCGGGGAGTATTCCTATACCATTTACCTGTGGCACATCATGGCCAGCGCCGGCGTCCGAAACGCCTTGATCAGGGCCGGGATCAGCAATTTACCGCTGACATTCACCCTGTGTTTCCTGGCCGGACTCACAGCTCCGATCGTGCTGTACCACATCGCGCGGCGCATCCCGCTGATCAGTACGGCAGTGACCGGAGAGCGGTGGCAACGAGCCAACCCGGCCCGTCCAGCGTTGCAGCGGTCCTGAAATGTTGGATCGGGCGGCCGATGCCGTTTCCGGAATGCAAAACGGCCCTCGGCAACCGGGTCGCGGCGGTGCGGCCCGATATCGAGAACAGGCTCAGTTCGCCTGGTCCGGCACCTCGGTCACCTCTTGCTGCGATGGAAGATTCGGCCCTACCTCGGGAACAGGCTCCTTGATCCAACCGGCCGCGAACGGCGCGCGAATGGCCACTAAAGCCAGTAGCGCCAGCAGGAACAACAGTCCAAACGGGAAGCCGCTATCGATCGTCAGCATCATGTTGATCGCGCCGGCGATCACCAGAACGGCAGGGAACACCCAGAACCGTCGAGCCTCTGGCAGGGCATCATAGCGTCGGTTGATGTTGACGAGCCAGGGCGCCCCATGGATCTGGAACTTCGAGGCCCCCTCGCCAATCGGTGCGCGCTCAATCCATCCAAGGACATAGGGCACCCTGACGGCCGTGATGATAAGAATACCGAGCACAACGAGCAGCGCGAATGGGAATCCCGCCCAGATCGTCAGCATCAGATTGATAGCACCGACCAAAATCAGCGGCCACAAGATGAGTTGAAAACGCCATTCATCGGGCAGTTGGTCGTACCATTGATTCCATCTGACGACCCGTGTGGCATATGCCATGTGCCTCACTCCTATTGAAGTGGCCGGTTGTCCGGAATAATATCGCTATCGAACCGGCCATGCCCACCATGGGCTTTGCCCGCGCGCCGATGCCATGCCATTCACCTCTTCGTGCGCCATGTCTGCCGCTTCCTCGTCCGGCCCTTCGATGGCGAGAGGGGAGGCACCCTGCCGGTCAGCCTTCATCATATCGACAATCTTATTCAGCGCATCGGTTCGGCCCATATCGTACGCTCGGCGGACCAGCGCCTGCATCGAAGCCTCAATATCTGTAAGATGTTGATTTTGCACGGAAGTCCCCTCTGCATTACCAACAAAGAGTTTAGTGCATTTTTCTCAGTGCGCAAATGCCGACCTCCAGAGGGTCTTTAGTATTCAACAAGTAATAGTTGATACGCAGGACCGTTCCGACTTCGCGGAGAGCTAAATGACTGGCAGTGCGGTAGGCACTGACCGCCGAGGCGTTCACGCACGGATGAATGAGGGCGAACGATCGCGGTCTGATCCATGGCCGGGGCAGTTTGTGAGGTGCGGAGTCCGTCCGGTCCGCGTGACAGGATATAAAAGCGGGATCCAATGCCCATCACGTGGTTGACCCGCCGGGGCGCGGGGCTATGTCGGGGCATCCGGGCAAATCAGGTGTTCAGCGATGAACGGTAAACGACGATGGACGGCTTTTGTTGCGTGTCTGGCCATACCCCTGGCTGGCCACGCAGCGGATCGGTGGTCCGCCGCGACGCTCTTGAAGGTCGTCATGGTCGATAATCGCTTTGACCCCAGCACCCTGACCCTGCGGGCTGGCAGGCCCTATGTTCTGCAGTTGGAGAACCGCGGCAAGGAGATGCACGAATTCACCGCGCCGGACTTTTTGAAGGCCGCCACGGTGCGGGATCGCCGGAAGCTGGCGAACGGAGGCACCGATATCGTGGTGCAGCCGGGGAAAACGGCCCGGGTTTTGCTGATCGCGCCGGCCCAGGGGCACTATGCTCTGACCTGCGCCGACCATGACTGGGATGGCATGGTCGGCACGATCACAGTCGATTAGGGGTTCAACCGGCCCATTTCGCCTCGAACGCATGCACCGCCGGGAAACCCATCAGGGCGTTCATGTCGGAGAATGGCAGTTGGGCAGGACCGCCAGTGCTTGTGCCGTTCGCTTGCAGGAACGCATATCCGTCGCGCAGGGCCTTCGCGGCGGTCAGGAAGCCGGTTGCGGGGAACAGCGCGACCTTGAACCCGATGGCTTCCAGTTCCGCCGTGGACAGAAAGGGGGTACGGCCGCCCTCTACCATGTTGGCCAGCAGGGCGGCGCCCTTGAAGGTTTCCCCGACCCGGCGCAGTTCCTCGGGCGACTCAGGGCTTTCGATGAACAGGATATCGGCGCCGGCCTTCAGGAAGCCCTCGCCGCGCCGGAGCGCTTCGTCCATGCCTTCCGAATAACGGGCGTCGGTGCGGGCGACGATCAGGAAATCGTCGCTGGGACGGCTGGCCACGGCGACCTGGATCTTGCGGATGGCGTCGGTGTAGGGGACCACGCGGCGAAACTCCGTGTGGCCGCATTTCTTGGGGATTTCCTGATCTTCCAACTGGATGCCCGACGCGCCGGCCGCGGCGTAGGCCCGCACGGTGCGTTCGACGTTCAGCAGGCCGCC
>DAIEHR010000405.1 GCA_027353465.1 Acetobacteraceae bacterium
GTGCCGTCGGCCACCATATCGTCCAGCACCTTGATGACGTCGCCGCGCTGGGCGGTGGTTTCGGGATGCGCCGCGTCGCGGACGTGCAGGATCACGTCGGCCTCCGACACCTCCTCCAGCGTCGCGCGGAATGCCTCGACCAGTTCGTGCGGAAGCTGGCTGATGAATCCAACCGTATCTGACAAGATCACTCGCCGGCCAGACGGCAGCTTCAGGCCGCGCATCGTCGGGTCCAAAGTTGCGAACAACTGGTCCTTCGCGGCTACATCCGCGCCGGTCAGGGCATTGAACAGCGTCGATTTTCCCGCGTTGGTATAGCCAACCAGGGCGACCACGGGGAATGGAACCCGCTTGCGGGCGGAGCGATGGAGGCCGCGGGTCCGGCGCACTTGTTCCAGGTCCTTGCGCAGCCTGACCAACCGGTCGTCGATCAACCGCCTGTCGGCCTCGATCTGGGTTTCACCCGGGCCGCCCAGGAAGCCGAAGCCGCCGCGCTGTCGTTCAAGATGGGTCCAGGACCGCACCAGCCTGGATCGCTGATATTGCAGGTGCGCGAGTTCGACCTGGAGCGTGCCCTCTTTGGTCGCGGCTCGTTCACCGAAAATATCCAGAATCAGGCCGGTACGGTCGATGACCTTGCAACCCCACGCGCGTTCCAGGTTGCGTTGCTGCACGGGTGAGAGCGCAGCATCAACCACCACGACGTCCACATGTCCGCTGGCGATGGCCTGACCCTGAGCCGCGACCTGCCCCTCCCCCAAAAGCGTGGACGGTCGCCGCATGCGTAGAGGCAAAACAGCCTCATGCACGACAACCAATCCGATCGATGCGGCCAACCCGACGGCCTCGGCCAGTCTGGCCTCAGCAGCGCGTGGTTGATCGACACCAGACACATCGCGGCCCTGCCGTTCCCACGGTAAGATCACGGCCGCCCTGGTCGGCGCCCCGGGCAAGGGGGCGTCAACGCGATGGGACACATCCTCGTCGGACGGGTCCGCACTGGGTCCGCTGAGTGGGTCGGCCACTGGATGCTACCTTGATGGAGGAAAACCGAACGACTAGGCGTCGCCGGTTACGCCGCTGACTTCCCGAACGGGTGCGACTGCCGCCCCTTCAACCTTCGAAGCATCAAAAAGTTGGATCGGCGCACCGGGCATAACGGTGCTGATGGCGTGCTTATACACGAGCTGGGTATGCCCATCCCGGCGAAGCAGAACGGAAAAATTGTCGAACCAGGTGATAATCCCCTGGAGCTTGACACCGTTCACAAGGAAAACCGTTACCGGCGTTTTGCTTTTCCGCACATGATTCAGGAACACATCCTGAACATTCTGCGCTTTCTCGTTGGCCACGGCCACAATCCTTCTTTTTTTGTGTGGAAAGTTCAATTGAACAAGTGCCCGGAGGTTCGTGGCACGGCCACCGGGAGCGATCATTCTAGCATTACAGCCCCGTCACGCAAGGTCGCGTAAACGTGCGCCCAATGCGTGTGCGGATGGGAAGTGGATATCCGGGGCTGCGCGTTCAACTCCCCCATCGTGATCCGCGTTGCCGATCAGCACGGCGGTGACGCCAGCGGCGCGTGCGGCCTGCATATCCAGCGCGGTGTCACCCATATACCACACCGATCGATCGGCGGTTTGGCCGAGCTGCGTGACGGCCATCAGGATCGGGGCGGGATCTGGTTTGTCGGCCGCGGCGTCACCGGCGCCGATCACCGGCCCAAAAAATTCGCTCCATCCAAGGTGAACCACCTCACGGCGCAGGAACGCGCCGGCCTTGTTCGACACCACGCCTTGCGGTCTTCCTGCACCGGCCCGCAGGACGTCGGGAACGCCCGGCATGGCGACGACGTGGTTCAGGTGGGTATCGGTGAGCGTGCTGTAGAAAATGTCGCGCGCCCTTTCCCACTGATCTCCGAACATCACTGGGAAGCTGTCCCGCAGCGAAACCCGGACCCGATTCTTGGTGTCCTCCACGGTCCAAAGGGGGCGGGCGAACACGGCGAAAACGGCGTTCAGCGCTCCGGTAATGCCAGGCCATCCATCGACCAGGGTATTATCCCAATCATACAGCAATACCGTTGGACGCATCAGCATGTTTCATCCGTCTCGTTTGTCTGGGCGCCCACGGCGGCGGATTTTTGCAGGCGATCTAATATATACGCGTTCGCGCATACTTGCAGCCAGCCATCGAACGACAGGTCGTGGGCGTTATCATTCGGGGCGAAGCGGTCGATATAGCCCTTCAGCAGGCCAGGGATCACGACTTCCACGGTTCCGGGCGGACGGTCGCGTTCCGCCTGCACAACCCATAGCAGGGTTATCGGCCCGTACTTGTTGAGCGCCATGTGCAGGGGGAGGATTTCCTCCTCCGACACGGGGCCAGCGAAGTGGTAAACGAAGATCTTTTCCGCGGCCTCAAGCTCATCCATGAATTTGCGTCGCAGGAATTTCAATCGGGCGGATTCCTGTTCGCGCATCAGCCAGGCGCTGCGCTGTCCCTCATAGACGAATGTGTGATACACAAGGCCGTACCTACTCTCGTGTATCATGAACTCCTTGCGTTGAGTGCCTTCCAGGCGCGGATCGATGTCCTCGGCCTCGCCCAGGCCTGCGAAGCCGCTCTCGACCCCACGAATCAGATTACGCAAGAAGGTGCTGGAAAACCGCAAAAGGCCCAGAGGTTCGGCGTCGCAACGGCGCTGAAACAGGCCAAATTCGCAATTTTCACCGACGGATTCAAACTGTAGTGCGATCTGCGAGGGCGTCAGGCCGGTTCGGCTGGTCGCCCACGCGGTCGTGTCCTGATGGTCGGGGTTGCCGAAGCCGCGTTTGCCGCCGGCCCCCAGCATCCGCCCGGCGGGCAGACAAGTTTGACCGGTGTCCAGGATGCGAAACAGTTTGGCTTCGGATACGGCGATCGCGAGAAACCGGTCATCGCTGGAATCGCCGAAATCGTTGGGTTGAACAGCATTGGGATGCCGTAATGTCACCACCAGGCGGCCTGAAGTATGGGCGATCGCGCCGGGGATACGGTACCCCAGCAGGGTCGGACGAGAAAGCTCGCAGGAGCCGACGACGGTGTCATTGATAGACACGATCAGCCGCTGGCTGGGGAGTTCCGTGCCGTGGACGAATGGAATAACGTCAAGGATAAGAACGTATTCGTCGGCTGTATTGACCCGCGGAAAGATAAGGAGGCTCTCGTCCCCGACGGCCCAGGTGAAATCAGGCTCAGCCCGAGCCCAGCCGCCGCCCAGGAAGGCAAGGCTGTTGCCCGTTACCGCGAAGCTGATCTTCTGATTGCATTCAACTTCCATCGCGTATTTTCGATTCCTAGGCAAAGCTATCGGCGGGGACAGGGCATCGCCACCAAGCCATTGCCGACCCGGATAGTTAGTATTTGGTATTATAATCGTTTGACAAGGACGTGACGGACGAAAATAGCAGCAGGGCAGCCAAGTCTCTCAGGTCTCGATCACAGATTAGTACTATTGTAATCCAGCCTCAGAAATCGAGAGGCAGATATGTAATTTTAGAGTATCAACCAGCAGGTCGGATGAATGGCATGGGCAGGGATGGGCGGCAGTTTAAGGCCAGCGCGACCGCTTGACGGGTCGCCAATCGCCGTCCACATGACATGCATCATGTCCACAACGCGCCTGACCATTGATCATCGCTCCGGGAACCAGGTTCGGCATCCCGAAAAGGCTAACCGCCCGGATAATCCGATTCAGCGGAAGCCCGCCTGGATCAGGGTTAAGGCACCCAATCATCCCGTTTACCAGGAAACTAAGGCGCTAATCCGCGATAACCGCCTGGTAACGGTCTGTGAGGAGGCAGCCTGTCCCAATATCGGCGAATGCTGGTCCAAACGGCACGCTACCATGATGATCATGGGCGACACCTGCACGCGCGCCTGCGGTTTTTGTAACGTACGGACTGGCCAGCCGATGGGGCTGGAGGCGGATGAACCATTTCGTGTGGCCGACGCCGTCGCGAAAATGGGTCTGCGGCATGTCGTTATCACCTCGGTGGATCGCGACGACCTGGCGGATGGTGGTGCGGCCCATTTTGCCGCTGTGATCCAGGCCATAAGGCAAGGTGCCCCCGATACGACGATCGAGGTTTTGACCCCCGATTTCCTGCGTAAGCCAGCAGGCGCGGAGACCCTGGCGGCGGCCCGCCCGGATGTCTTCAGCCATAATCTCGAGACGGTGCCGCGCCTGTATCCCACGATTCGTCCCGGCGCCCGGTATTACCAGTCGCTACGGCTGCTGGACCGGGTGAAGCAGATCGAACCCGCGGTGTTCACCAAATCGGGTCTGATGGTCGGCTTGGGCGAAACCAAGGCTGAAATCATGCAGGTGATGGACGATCTGCGGATCGCGGACGTCGATTTCCTCACCATCGGCCAGTATCTGCAGCCGACGGTCAAGCACGCCGCCATCGATCGCTTCGTCACGCCTGACGAATTCGCCGAACTGGCCGCCATCGCTCGGGCGAAAGGCTTCCTGCTGGTGTCCGCGACGCCGTTGACACGCAGTTCGTATCACGCCGACTCCGATTTTGCCGCGCTTAGGGATGCCCGAAGCGAGAAACTGGCGCGACAAGGGGACTGATGCCGACGCACGCCGAGCGTAGGATCGTTCAGTACACCCCCGAACAACTGTTCGATCTGGTGGCCGACGTCGATCAGTATCCCCGGTTCCTGCCGTGGTGCGTGGCGTCCCGCGTGCGCACCCGTTCTGACGCCGAACTGGTCGCTGACCTGACTATCGGCTTCGGTCCGTTCCGTGAGAGTTTCACTAGCCGGGTCACGCTCGACCGTCCCAGCCGCGTGACGGTGAAATACGAGAATGGGCCCTTTCGCTATCTGAACAACCAGTGGGACTTCGCGCCCCATGGCAGCGGCACTGAAGTGGCGTTCTTTGTCGATTTCGAATTCCGTAGCCGGATTTTGCAGGCCGCGATCGGTGTGGTGTTCAACGAGGCGGTGCGGCGGATGGTGAACGCCTTCCTTAAGCGCGCCCGCGACGTGTATGGTCCGCCGCCTGTTTCTTAGGATAAGTCGCTATGGTTTACGCTCCTGTTCGGCCGGATCGGTCGCTGCCGCCAGTGCGGGTGAATCTGTTCTCCGATACCCAGACCCGTCCATCCGCGGCGATGAAGGACGCGATGATGCGGGCCGAGGTCGGCGATGAGCAGAATGGCGACGATCCCACGGTGAATGAACTGTGCGACCGCATGGCGGCTCTGACCGGGAAGGAAGCGGCGGTGTTCCTGCCGACCGGTACGATGTGCAACCAGATCTCGCTGCTAGTGCATACTAGGCGCGGCGACGAAATCCTGGCGCATGAGAGTTCGCATATCGTTGGTAATGAGGGCGGCGGCCCCGGCGCACTGGCCGGTTCGGTAGTTCTAGGCCTGCGCGGCGCGCGTGGCATGTTCGACACCGCGACGATGATGGCGGCGCTGCGGGAGAAGCGGCGCAACGCACCACCCCAGACCCTGGTCGCGGTTGAGCAGACGACCAACGCGGGCGGCGGCGCGGTTTGGCCGCTGGAACTGCTGAGCGATGTGCTCGGGACGGCGCATCATCTGGGCATGAAAACCCACATGGATGGTGCCCGCCTGATGAACGCGGCCGTCGCGGCCGGCGTCACCGCGGCGGAAATGTCCGCGCACTGCGACTCCGTGTGGCTGGATTTCACCAAGGGGCTTGGGGCGCCAGTCGGCGCGGTGCTATGCGGATCCGCGGCGTTCATCGATCAGGCGTGGCGGTGGAAGCAACGCCTGGGCGGGTCGATGCGGCAGGCTGGACTCTGCGCCGCGGCCTGCCTGTATGCACTGGATCACAACGTGGACCGGCTTGCCGAGGATCACGCGAACGCCCGGACATTGGCGTCGGGGCTTGCGCGGGTGCCGGGGCTGGTGGTGGAGGAACCGCACACCAATCTGGTGTTCTTCGATACGCGCGCCAGCGGGGTGACCGCGGATTCCCTGGCAGCGCGGGTTCGCCAGGAGGGGCTTTCGGTTTCGACGGTTGGCCCCTATCGGGTGCGGGCATGCACACATTTGGATGTGGATGCGGCGGGCGTCGAATCGGCCGTGCAGATCATCGCTGACGCAATACGCCGCTAGGTTTCGTTCATCTTTTATTAGGATTTGGCCGATCCTTGTGGTGCCAGCGCTGGACCGGGACATCCCCAAGCCAGCCGGGCATGCGCCGAGGGTGACATGGGAGCAGCATTTTACACGGGCGAATCCGGCGCATGACGGGCATCTGACTCTTACGGAGGCGAAAGAGGGCTATCCGCTGGTCGCCGAGCATTTCGACGATATCGACACGGATCACAAAGGCTACGTGACAGAAAACGACATCCGGGCATGGCAAATCATGCGCCGGGCTGCTCGGCGGCTGACGCAACCATTGCCCCCAAGGCGGCGGCGCAGCCGGTCCGGTGGGACCATCCGGTCGATACGCGGGGCCTGGGACCCGCACTGGTTCCGGCAGGGCCAGTGTCGGGTCAGTGAAGTCGGTTATTCATTGGCTGTCAGTTCCCCCGCCAGCGGCGCGTGATTCAGCAAGGCCGCCAGAATGGTGCCGCCAACGGCGTTGCCCAGGAACGTGGGCGCCAGGAAACGGAACGCATAGTCGGCAAGTGTCGCGTGCCCGGTGAAGACGGCGAAGGCTGCTTCCACCGATCCGGCGATGATATGGGGAAACTGGCAGATGGCGATGACATACGTCAGCAGGATGATAATGAGCGCGCGTCCGGCGCTGGCCGAGGGCAGTAGCCAGACCATCAGCCCGATCAGCCAACCCGCGGATCCGCCGGTCAGTGCGGTATGCCAGAATGGTCCGGCCATCGTGTGCGCCGAAAGCGCGGTCATTGCCTGCACAGTTGCTGGCGGGAACACCTCCGGCGCCGCGGAGATCCCGGCGAACACCCAGGTGGCGACCAGGTTGGCGGTCAGTACGATTGCCCAGACGCGCAACGCGAGCAGGAACGATCGAAGGTTGGGGCGGGTCAGAACTGGAATCACCGCCGTCAAGGTCGTTTCGGTGAACAACTGTTGCCGGCCAAGGATCACGATCAGGAAGCCAACCGCATAGCCGAAGCTGTCAATCAGGGGGCGCCAGGGCGTGTCGGGCAGATGCGCCTGCAGAGTCGCCTGGGTCAGGAATGAAAAGCCAATGGACAGGCCGGCGGCGAGCCCGGACCATGCGAGGCCGCTGAACGAGCGTTCAAGTTCCTCCTCGCCTTGCGCCCGGACGATTTCGTGGATGACCATGGCACCCATTGGCGCGCCGGCCGCTGCCTGCCGCTGTTCTTTCTGATCCAGATGAGGGGAGGATTCCCCGGCCCGTGCCATGCTGGTCTCCTGCTGTGGTGCCGGTGCGTAACGCGCGGGCGTGATCCGCGTTGGGAGAGTGGGCATCACTTTGGAGACTGCGAGCTCGATTTCCTGGGTGGGGGAAGTGATTGCGGGTAACATCGCGCAATAGTTCCTAGAGCCCTGCCGCGGCATTCGAAATTGGCCGTCACTTCCTGTAAATTTCCGGACCGACCAATGTGCCCGATCAGGTGCCGCGCGCGATCGATGTACCGACGCGCCGCGCAAGACGATCCTGGACCGTTACGACAGGTCGCTGGGGACCGGATCGGGAAAGGTGTTCCGCATCGATGGATGTGCCGGCCAATCGTAGTATCAAGGCCGCGAAAGCTGCCTGACGGTTCGCCGGTTATACGTCGTCGGGCGATAGGGTGACGATCAATTCGGCGCAGCGGCGATGCACTTCAGCCTCGCGTTCCAGGTTCTTGGGGAAGCGGGTGCGGGTGGATTGGACCATCGCCTGCTTGGCCTTCGCCTCATGCCAATCGCGCACCGCCTGGATCGCGGCGTCCCAACCGAGTTGAAAATCCGGCGTGTTATGTGGCGTCATCGGTGGGCCCTTCCGCGTTAAGGTTGTTATCGTATCGCCGTCAGGTTTCCAGGCCGAACTGCAATCTCGCGAGGCGGGCGTAGAGGCCGCCTTGTTGGATCAACGACTCATGCGTTCCGGTGGCGGCGACCCGTCCGGCATCGATCACAACGATCCGGCTGGCGGAGCGTACGGTCGCAAGGCGGTGGGCGATGACGATGGTGGTGCGCCCTTGGGATAGCGTGGCGAGCGCCTGCTGCACAGCCTGTTCCGATTCCGCGTCCAGCGCGCTGGTGGCCTCATCCAGCAGCAGCACCGTGGGATCGCGCAGGATCGCGCGGGCGATGGCAAGGCGTTGGCGCTGGCCGCCGGACAGGCGCACGCCTTTTTCACCGAGGAACGTATCGAAGCCGTTGGGTAGGCGTTCCAGGAAATCGGCGTTGGCGGCCTTGGCGGCGGCGCGGATTTCGTCTTCGGTCGCGTCCGGGCGGCCGTAGCGGATATTCTCCCACGCCGTGGTGCCGAAGATCACCGGGTCTTGCGGCACGATGCCGATCCGCTGGCGGAGGTCTTCGGGCGCCACGCGGGCGATATCGACGCCGTCCAGGCGGATCGTGCCGCTTTCCGGGTCGTAGAAGCGCAACAGCAATTGCAGGACCGTGGTTTTGCCGGCGCCGGATGGGCCGACCAGGGCGACGGTTTCGCCGGGTTCGACTTGCAGGGATAGATCGATCAGCGCGGCTGAGTCGGGTCTGCCTGGATAATGGAAGGTGACGTTCTGAAAAGATACTCGACCCACGGGGCGGGACGGTAGCAGCAATGGGTTCGGCGGCGCGACGATGGAGGGGCGTTCATTCAGCAACTCCCGCACCCGTTCGGCCGCGCCGCCCGCGCGTTGAAGTTCGCCCCAGAGTTCGCTGATTTGCGCGCCGGATGTCGCCAGCAGAACGGCGTAGAAGACGAAGGCGGATAGGTCGCCGCCGGTCATGCGTCCGGCGATCACGTCGCGGCCGCCGACCCACAGGCTGAATACGATCGCGCCGAAGCCCAGCATGATGACCAGCAGGATTTGGGTGCCTCGCGTGCGCACCCGTCCCAGCGCGGTTGCCACCGACCGTTCAACCGCGGCGCCGAAGCGCGCCTTGTCCACCGGTTCGTGGGTGAAAGCCTGGACGGTCCGCAGGGCGTTGATCGTCTCCTCGGCATAGGCGCCCAAATCGGCCACCCGATCCTGCGCCGCCCGGGATAGCCGCCGCTCTCGCCGGCCGAACAGCACCAGCGGGATGACGACGCAGGGGACGACCAGGACGACGATTCCGGCCAGTTTTGCGCTGGTGACCAGCAACATCGCGAAGGCACCCAGCAGAAGAATGACGTTGCGTAGCCATTGGGAGATGGCGGATCCGATCAACGCCTGGAGCAAGGAAATGTCGGCGGTCAGG
>DAIEHR010000057.1 GCA_027353465.1 Acetobacteraceae bacterium
CCCAGGGCATGTTCGGTGGACCAGCGCGCGGCGCCAAACAGATCGGACGGGCGGCGAGGCCCCAAGGCGATCAGCCAGAAGCCGCCGTCCGCCGCGGGGCCAAAAACGGCGTCGTTGCTACCGAGCAGACGGAAGGCAGCCTGAACGTCCGCCGCCCGGGCGTCGGGAATGTCGCAGCCGATCAGCGCAACGCGACGATACCGGCCCAATGCTCGGCTCATGCGCTGGCCGAGACCTCCATGCCCTTGCGGTATCGCCGGCACCGGCAATCGCACCCGCGCACGATCGGGCGTCAGCGCGACGACGACGCTCAACCGGCTCCGCTTCAGATCGCGGACCAGGGCAGTCAGCGTGGCGGTGTGGAAACGCAGGGCGGCGCGGTCGCCGATCTCCCTGGCCAGGCGGCGCTTTACGGTGCCCAGCCGTGGCGCGCGGGCGAAGACGATGACGGTGGGTTTCATCCGTACAGGCGCCGGATCCAAGGGACTGGAACCCCGGCAAACCACAGCGCCAGGCAACCCAGATTGCGGGCGGAACGGCGGAGGTAGCCCTGACGCTCCCACTTCGCGGCCGACGTCGTGGCAGCGGCTGGCAGAGCAACCAGGCGGCGGCGACCGAGGCGGCGAATCAGGTCAACGTCCTCCATCAGCGGCAGGTTGCTCATGCCACCGACGCTGGCAAGCAGGTCTTTGTGGATCAGCAGGCCCTGGTCGCCGTAGGGCAGGCTTAGAACGCGGCATCGCCACGCGACCAGACGCTCCAGACGCCGGGCGCGCGGGTCGGCGCTGTCGAGGGCGAAGCGGAAATAGCCAGCCTTGCCCGGATCGGTATGCAGCGCGGCGCGCCAGCCAGGCGCCAGAATCGTATCGGCGTGGAGCAGCAGCAGCCACCGATGGGTTGCAGCCTGGATTCCGGCCGCGAGCTGCGAGCCCCGGCCTTTGGGTGCGGTCAGAACACGGGCGTTTCCGGCTGCACTTGCGGTGCTGTCAGTGCTGCCACCGTCAACGACAACGATTTCCACTACGTCACCCAGGGCTGCCAGGGTTGCTGGCAGGTAAGCGGCGGCATTCAGGGTTGGGACGATGACGGTCAGATCGTTGGGCATGGGGTGTTAACCAACGCTTAACGGATTGGTGGGCAGGATGGGGAAGGGAAAATATTTGAAGAGAGGATGCGTCCTTGACGTATATCTGTCTTTGACGTATATGATGATTGCACCGGTCGAGAGGAGCTTCGAGTGGGACCCGGACAAAAGCAAAACTAACCTGCTTAACCGGGGTTTGCCATTCGATCTGGCGGTTTTGCTGTTCGAACGGCCGACACTCGAAAGGGCAGACCTACGTTTCGACTACGATGAAGACCGCATGGTTGCGATCGGGATGATCGGTCAGACGGTCTTGGTATGCGTTTACACGGAGAAGGCCGGGGCCAGACGAATTATCAGTCTGCGCCCGGCAAACAGGAGAGAGCGTGATGTCTATTGTGCGGCGTTCCAAAACTAACATCGACGAAACCGAAGCCGCTCGGTTGATCGACCTGGCGCAAAGCCGGACATTCACCGACACCGAAATCGACGCCATGGCCGCCGCCGATGGCAGCGACTTGACAGATGAAAACCTGTCCGAAGCAACCCGCGTCTATCCGGTCCAAACCCCCGAGGATGTGCGCGATTTGCGAACGCGGATGGGGCTCAGCCAGGCACAGTTCGCCCAGACATTCGGGCTGACGCTGGATACCGTGCAGCAATACGAACAGGGGCGCCGCCGGCCGTCCGGCCCGGCTTCGACCTTGTTGCGGGTGATCGAGGCAGAACCGGACGCGGTGGTGCGGGCGTTGAAGCGGCGGTAACCGCTACTTCAACACCTCGGGGTTTGTGACGCGCACGGGCTTGCCGTCCATGAATGCCAAGGCGTTTTCGATCATTTGCGGGTAGAAACCGTCCCAGGTTTCCTTCACGCAATAGCCCAGATGCGGGCTCAATATCGTATTCGGCGCGCTGCGCAGCGGATGGCCGGCTGGCAGAGGCTCGCGGTCGTAAACGTCCAGCGCGGCGACGATCTTGTTGGCGTGCAGGGCTTCCAGCATCGCCGCCTCGTCGATGATCGGCCCGCGAGACGTGTTTACGATAATAGCGCCGTGCTTCATCCGGGCGATGTCCGCCTTGCCAATCAGGCCCCGGCTGCGGTCGGACAGCACCATGTGGATGCTGATCGCGTCGGACGTGGACATCAGTTCGTCCTTCGATACGGCTTTGACCCCGACCTCCGCCGCCCGTTCGGGCTTCAGGTTCTGGCTCCAGGCGATGACGTTCATGCGCAGGGCCTTGCCGTAGCCGGCCATGTAGGCGCCCAGTTTGCCAAGGCCGATCAAACCGAGCGTCTTACCGGCGAGGCCAATGCCGACGGGAACGCCCATCTGGAACCCGCCTGCCCGCATGTTGGCATCGCCAACCGCCAGGCCGCGCGCGGCGCCAATCAGCAGGCCAAGCGCCAGCTCCGCCGTGGCCGAGTCGTTGTAGCCGCCGCCCTGTGTGCAGCAGACGGGGATGCCGCGTGCGGTGCACGCGGGCGTGTCCAGGGATAGATTGCGCGCACCGGTCATCCCCAGCATCCGCAGTTTCGGCAGGCGGTTGATCAGACTGCCAGGCAGCGGGGTACGCTCCCGCATCGACAGTACGATATCGAAATCGGCGAGTTTGGCGACCGCGTCGTCCTGGTCGGCGAAGGCATCCTGGAAGAAGACGACTTCGGCGCGGGCCCGCAGCGGCGCCCAATCGGCGGCGCCGCTGGCGACGCCTTGCCAGTCGTCCAGCACGGCGATTCGGGTCATGTTGGTCATTTGTATGTCCCCTCGGGTGTTCTGGGCGGGAAGGTGCAGCGGTGCGTGGGTTCGTGCAAGCGGTTGCCCGCCCCCCTCGCCCGTGGCATTTCGGCGCCACAACGCGGGAGAAGCCATATGACCACTGTCGCCGTCATCGGGGCCGGATTGATCGGCCGAGCCTGGACGATTGTTTTCGCCCGGGCGGGGTTCGAGGTGCGGTTGTGGGACCAGTTCCCCCAACAAACGACTCAAGCCATGACATTCATCGCCGACCGGCTGCCGGAACTGCGCGCCGCCGGCCTGCTGGCGGACGATCCGGACACGGTGATGAAACGCATCCTCCCGTTGCAGTCAATGAGGGACGCGGTCAAGGGCGTGGACTATATCCAGGAAAACGGGCCGGAGCGGGCCGATATCAAGAAGCCGCTGTTCGCGGAACTGGAACGGGCAGCGGATCCTGATACCATCATCGCGTCGTCGTCCTCCGGCATTCCCGCGAGTGCGTTTACCGAGGAGCTGAAAACCCGGAATCGGTGCCTGATCGCGCATCCGGTCAATCCACCGTATTTGATTCCGCTGGTCGAGATCTGTCCGGCGCCATGGACGGATGCGACCGTGGTGGAGAAGACCCGGGCGATCATGGTCGAAGCCGGTCAGGTCCCGGCGACGGTGAAGAAAGAGATAGACGGCTTCGCGTTGAACCGGCTGCAAGGCGCCTTGCTGGCGGAGGCGTTCAGGCTGGTAGCGGACGACGTTATTTCGCCGGCCGACCTCGATGCGCTGGTGAAGCACGGGTTGGGGCTGCGCTGGAGCTTCATGGGGCCGCTGGAGACGATCGATTTGAACGCACCCGGCGGTTTGGCGGATTACTGCGACCGGTATGGGCCCCTGTATGCGCTGATGCAGGAACAGATGAAGCCGCTGGCGTGGGATGCGGCGCTGGTCGGGCGTCTTCATGCCGCCCGGCGGGCGGAACTGCCGGCAAATATGCAGGCCGTCCGTCAGGAATGGCGCGACCGCCGGCTGATGGCGCTGCTGGCGCACAAAGCGACACAGGTGGCGTAAGCGACGATCCGACGGCCCGGAGCTTGGAGGGATTGGGGCCGGGCATTGAACGCGCCCCAATCCCGGCAGGCTTTACCGAATCGGCGGCGCGTATTGCAGGCCACCTTTGGTCCAGATGTTGTTGATGCCACGAGGAACCCCCATCGGGGTGATGTTGCGATCCCACATCTCACCAAGGTTGCCTACGGCCTTGATCACGTTGTAAGCCCATTTGTTATCCAGACCCAGCGCCTTGCCCATATCGCCTTCCACACCCAGAAGACGACGGACATCGGGGTCGGTGCTGTTCAGAAAACTGTCGATATTGGCGCTGGTGATGCCCTTTTCCTCGGCGGTGATCATCGCGATGAAGGTCCAACGCGTGATGTCAAACCATTTGTCGTCGCCTTTGCGGACCATCACGCCCAGGGGCTCCTTGCTGATGATATCGGGCAGCAGCACCAGGTCATCGGCCTTTGGGCCCTGGCTGAAGCGGAATGTCGCCAGCGAGGATGCGTCTGTGGAATAGGCATCGCAGCGGCCGGACAAAAACGCGCCCTGCAGGTCGGACAGATCCTGGATCAGGATCGGGGTGAACTTCATCTTGTGCAAGCGGTAGAAGTCGTTGATCGCCAGTTCGGTGCTGGTACCGGGCTGAACGCAGATGGTGGCGCCGTCCATCTCGGTCGCGGCCTTAACGCCAGACGCCTTTTTCACCAGAAATCCGGTGCCGTCGTAGTAATTCACCCAGGCGAATTCCAGGCCCAGATTTGCCTCTCGACCCAAGGTCCAGGTGGTGCTGCGAGAGAGCAGATCGACTTCTCCGGATTGCAGCGCGGTAAAGCGGTTCTGTGTTGTGGTGGCAACGAATTTAACCTTGCCCGCGTCGCCCAGCGCCGCCGCGGCGACCGCCCGGCACGTATCGGCGTCCAGGCCACGCATCACGCCCTGGCTGTCAGGCAGGGAAAAACCCGGCACCTGGCCTGACAACCCGCACAAAACCTGCCCGCGTGCTTTCGCCGCGTCCAGCGTGGCGGAGCCGGATCCCTGCGCCGCTGCCGGCTGCATCCAACCAGCCGCTACTAACAATCCCGTCAACAGCCCGAATGCGCCAAGCCTGCCCAGATTCATCATATAATTGTTCCCCGTCTCGGGCGCGTCACCTGGCGCCGGTTTACCGACTGTGCGGTGCCCCGGGGACAAGATCAATCGCCGGATGACAAATTGTCAGACGTTGCGAAACATCGTCGACAGGCCCCGCGTTCTCTCGCAAACCCGCTCGGCGCAGGCCCTCGGCGTATTGGATGACATCCTCGGGACGGGTCAGTGGAGACCGCATGATTGCCTGATGAACCGAAAATCCGGGTTCCAGGGTCATCAGTCGGCGGAGCATTCCCCCTGTCTCGCGCTGGCGCCCCATCAAGCCCAACGCACTGAGGTAGCCCTTGTATGCCGACGAGAATAAGGGGTTGATCTCGATCGCCCGACGCCCGGCTTCGACCGCGTTGGCAAAATCGCCGCGCAGCAAATGCGGCATAATCAATGCGCCGTCATAGAAGAAGCCATGGGGGTCCGATGGCGAGAGCCGCAGCGCGATCGTGATTCGCCGTAAGGCTTCATCGTGCTGGCCCAGATAGGAATGCGCCAAGCCGGAAAAACACCACGCGATCGCCAGGTTCGGATTCAGCGCAATGGCGCGGTCGTGCAAGGCATTCGCTTCATGCGGATGCCTGCCCAAAAACCCCCGGACATGGCCCGCCAGGGTCAATGCCCGTGCATCGCCGGGGTCCAGCATCACCGCCCGTTCAGCGAACCGAGCGGCTTCGGCGGTGGTGACGTCGGGATCGTCGGCCCAACCCTGGCCGACATACAGCAGGTTCCAATAGGCCATCCAACCATGGGCGACCGAACTCGCCGGGTCGGCCTGAATCGACCGTTCCAGCAGCCGGCGCGCGGTCAGAAAACTATTGCGCTCCAGCCGATACATGGCTGGCAGGGCCTGCAACAGCAGGTCCTGTGCGGTCAATTCATGGGAGCGGGCCCCGGCGCTGCGGCGCCCCTCATGCTGCATCAGTTCGGGGTCAACCTGTGCCACGATCGTGGCGCCAAGCTCGTCCTGCAGTCCCAGCGGATCGGTCATTTCGCGGTCGAAGCGCCCGGCCCAGACGATCTCTCCACCGGTTCGCATATCCAACAGGCGGGCGATCACACGCACCCGGCCGAGCCCTCGCTGAATGGTTCCGTCAATAATCAGGTCGGCCTCGACGCCCGGTTCGCCGAACCCGCCGATGGACTCGGTTGGCCACAGCTTGGTCGGGAGACAGGAAATCCAGCGAAACCGCGACAGGCAGGCAGATATTTCCTCGGCGAGGCCAACGCCCAGACCATCATCGGCTTCCTCGCCTATGGTACGCAGCGGCATCACCCTCAGGCGCAGTGTGGTGCGTTCCCGCTTGGGCGGGGGGATCGGCAAGGCAACCGGGCTTTCAAGCGGCCGGACTGGGACAATGCGGGCACGAACCCGATCTATCAACTCCTCGGTTTCAATCGAAGGCCGGCCGTTGGGTGTCTCGGCCAGCGTGCCACGGCACCGATCGTACGAAACCATCGCGGCATCGGCATCGCCGCGTTCCGCGTGGGCGCGGATGATCGTTCGCCACGCACCTTCATGGCGGCGATCGATGACCAGTAACTGTTCAGCCGTTTCAATAGCGACGACGGGATCGTTGCATTCAGCCATCAAGCCTTCGCCGAGAGCGCGGCCGATGCGCAGGAAACGCCCGCGTTCCTCGTCAAGCCACCGGTCGAAAGCCGGATCCAGGCCGTTGAGATCCTCCAGCAGGATGTCTTCGAACCTGGCCAATATCTCGATCGACGATCCTCCCGGCTGGGCGAGCATGTGGGCATCGACATCAAGGCTGTCGCCACGCAGCGAGAGATGATGACGATCAGCGACGAACAGGTGACCCCACGCCGGACCAAGGGTATCTTGAAGTTCATGCACGCTTTGACGCAACGATGCACGGGCCTGCTCGTTTTCCCGCCGACTCCATAGCAAGGACGCGAGGGTCGCCCGCAATACCGGCTTTGGGCTGACCATGGCCAGGTAGGCCATCAGCGCCCTGGTTTTTCGGGTCCTTGGAAGAAATGTGCGACCTTGCTGGTCATCGACGGCCATGTGGCCAAACAAACGCAAACGTAACCGACGCCCTTGTTCAGGGCCAGGTAGGATATCGTCCGTAAATGCGGCTTGCCTGAGAATAGCGGCACCGTTGTCAGATGGTGGAGCCGACCATGGCTACTGCAACCTTGGCGGGTGAATGTGATATTTTATGCTATCCAGTCTGACCATACATCGCAATATGTTGCGCATCGAAACATCGTGCGAAAACGCAGGGCAGCCAGTCGATATCTGGGCGGTTCCGCTCTACGGCGCAAAAACAGTCGGCGTCGATAGAACGATTTAACACGGCGTCGCCCTTAACCAGGCGCGATTCTGGAAATGGCTCAGCCTCAAGGATGTGGGACCAACATCGGAAGTGTCGATACGCCGCCGGCAATGGCGCGCACTGGAGTGTCGAGACTTCCGCTGCATATCTTGGTGGTGGTTTAGATGCATGGTTCGTGACAGCTTTCTGGATAGTAGGAAAATAAATCTTGACGAGGGTTTATAATCCCGGTAAATCTCACCTCGTCAACGGGACAACTATGTCCTCCGGTCTAAACAACCCGTCAATTTGAGCGCACTCTGCTTAGGTATGGTCAGCGATTACTGACCTCGTTACCTGATTCGATTACTTAAACGACCGAAGCGATATGGAAAGGGCAGTCCGCCTTCGCGGGCTGCCCTTGTTTCGTTGGCGTTGCCACTCAACAGGAGATTTCCCATGCACAATACCATTTCCGCCAACGCCCAGCCCGCCGACGCCCAGACCACCGACGCCGGCAAGATCAAGCTGGGCGGCGGCTTCCGTCTGCCGGTCACCAGCGACGCCGGCAAGATCAAGCTGGGTGGCGGCTTCCGCCTGCCGGTCACCGGGGTCTAACGGATAGGTTTCCAAAGCAGTCCGATACGATCGCGTTCCCGGCGTGCGCTGCCTGCCCCCTCCGGCAGGCAGCGCATGGGGAGGCTGACCCCAGATTTCCTCTTCTGCTTCTGCCGCAAGGGTTTCCAGTCGATGACCAATCCAAGCGAACCTATTGTCCGATTTCACCAGATGACCGCAGCCAGTCGAACCCCGATGCGGGCGGAACGGTCTGCCTGTGGAACGCTGCCGGCACGCGCGGTGCGTTATTGCGAGGCGCTGACAAGCGCGACCGCGTTCGGCTGGTGGTTGTTTCCCCCAATCGACCTTGAGATGTTGTGGGATGGAACCGAGATTTTTTGGCGGTGTAACGAGACGCCGGACTGGATGCCGCTGCTGCCGTCCGCCCAACTACCGGACTATGCGGCGCTGTTCGATGCCTCGGTGCCGGAACCGCTGCGGGGCTGTTCGCCGCCGTTTCTGACGGCTTTGCCGGAACCGGGCAGTGTGCAGATATGGACCGGATTAATCGCCCGGACGGCACCCGATTGGCATCTGCTGATACGTGCCCCCGCGAACTTGCCCAGCATCGGCGGTGTATCGCTGTTTGAGGGGATTGTGGAAACGGACCGTTGGTTTGGGCCGCTCTTCACTAATATGCGGTTCACCCGCAGTCATATGCCGGTCCGTTTCCGGGCCGATTATCCGCTGGTGCTGGCGCAACCGGTGCAACGCAACACCTATGCGAACGACACGCTGGGCAGAATGGATATCGTGCGCGGCCTGGACGCGCTCTCGGCCGCCGATTGGCAAGCCTATCGAACTACGATCGTGGAGCCGAACACGCGGCCAAACCGGCCATTCGGAGCCTATGCGGCGGATACCCGCAAGAAACGTCATCAGTGTATGCGCGAACACGCTAACGCGGTTGCGTAGCGGTTCGCTCCGAGCGTGATGGCAATCTTGCAAGCGGCCGGGATCGAGCCCGCGAGGGGTTGGCGCTTGCCTAGGTCGTCAAACTGGCAGCAACCTCAGACACCCGGCCCGGCGGCCCGCGCTGAACAGGAAGGCAACCAGTTGTCCGGCAACCGGAAACTCACTGGTTGCGGTCACCGCGGTCAGCCCGCACAGTTCTTGTACGGCATCGGCGGCGCCCATCATGATCGGATCGCCCCCGGTCAGCAGCAGAAATGGCATGTGGCGGTTATGGCGTGCCACTTGCTTCATCGTGTGGAAGCCGTCCTGAGTGGGCCCGTCCAGATCGGCGATTACGCCCATCGGGCGCAAATCCGCAAGGGCATTCTCAAGGTTTCCGTCCGCGGGCACGACCTCGAGCCTTAGTCCCAAAAACTCGCAAACCGGCTGTAGCCTGGCCAGAACGGATGTGTCGTCAGAGACTAGCGCGACAACCCCCTGTACCGGAGCTGCGAGGGAGCCCAGAAAGGCTTGTTCTTGCGGGACGTTCCGGCTGGCGAGCATGTTCATGGCGTTTTTTGCTTTCTGTGGACCAACCCGGCCAGGGCCAGGCAACGATCACAGTTTGGTGAAAACGCACGTATGGGTGTAGATGGCGGAAGAGTAACTCTGCGTTTGATTACGGGATTTTAACGTGAACAACCGTTAATTATATAATGAAGCCGCTTAGTCCCTTATGGGGTTATCGCCTCGCCAGGCAGCAACCCCCAAAATTGGGAGCGCCGGAGATATCCGCGATACGATCCCGTTGAGACATTGCACCAGTCTGACCCGGCCTCACAGGATCTGATGCGGCCAACCACACCCGGCTTCAGGATCGCCACGGCGGAGGCGGTGTCGCTGGCATCCGAACGCAATGTGGCGTCAGACTTCTGGACGATAAAACTGCGGCGCCCCATCAGCGTAGCCTGATGCACCCACCCATGGACGCCATCGGCATCAACAACCCAGCGCCAGACATCGAATTCGCGCTCGATTTCAACCGGCAGGTCACGACGCCGGTAAACCCAGTCAATCCGGTAGCGCGCGCCGGGACCCGCCCTCATATTCACTTCATCGGACCGAAGCGAGGCGAAGCGCGGCAGCTTTGATGCAGTACCTTCGGGCTTTTCCGGATCAGGAAGCTTTTCGGCGGCCGCCCCCTTGGCGTCCGGGTCGGGAACCGCCTGGGGAGAAGGTACAGCGGGGACCGGGGCGGTTACCTGTGCCGGCTTGGCCGGAGTGGCGACTTTTGCCGGTTCGGCGGGTTTCGCCGGAGAGGCCGGCTTTTGCGCATGGGTTGGACCGTGCGGCGGCACCACCGGGGTCTTTTTGGTCGTTTGGACCGGGGTGCGCGGCGCGGCCAGGGGAGCCTTGGGCGGCTTATCGCGCGATTCGGACGGAACCTGGGAACTACCGAGAAGCGAGCCGGATTGGGCCTCGGCTGCCACCGGCCAAGAGACTGCCAACACAGCCGCTGTCAGCAAGGCAGGTAGCCCGGGAATGGATTTGGAAAAGCGCATGGCTTATCCCTGCCAAGCCGAACGGACTCGGGTCAAGGACATCGTCGGAAATCGTTCATATGGTGATGATGCGCCCGGCACCGACGGCGGCCAGGAACGTCGCGATGCCAGCGATTTCGATGCCCGAAAGCAGCAGCGCCGGATCGATCGCCTCGGCTCGCAACCCGGCCTCACAGGCGATCATCCGCACATTCAACTCGACGCAGGCGTCGCGCAGTGTATCGAGCCCGGCTACGCCACGCGATTGAATCCGGGCATCGCGGCCGCTGTCAGTCAGCTCGGACGAATCGCGGCACAACGCATGGCACCCAAGGTTGGTCGCGAACAGCACGACCTGGCGCCCGAGCGCCGCCGCGCCGGACGCAACGACGAATGCGTAGTGCGCCCGGTCGTGCGTCCCGGACAGCAGCAGGATTCCAAGCGGCTCAGACGGCACAGGCCGGCCCCGCGGGAATGCCATGCGCGCTCAGATCCCTGATCGTCGCGTGCGGGCCGCACAGCGCGCAGGATGGATCGGGCCGCAGCTTGATCGTGCGAAAACGCATGTCCAGCGCATCCCAGACTAACAGGCGGCCGGACATCGACTCCCCGATCCCCAAAATTTCTTTCAGGACTTCAGTGGCTTGCAGCGTGCCCATCACCCCGGTGACGGCGCCCAGCACCCCGGCCTCGCTGCATGACGGCACCATACCGGGCGGCGGTGGTTCCGGATACAGGCATCGGTAGCACGGCCCGCCGGCATGCGGTTTGAACGTCGAAAGCTGACCATCGAACCGCAGCACGGCGGCTGAAACCAGCGTCCGCTTGGCCAAGGCACAGGCATCGGCGATCAGGAAGCGGGTGTCGAAATTGTCGGTCCCATCGCAAACGATATCATAGCGGCCGATCAGACCCAGCGCATTGTCGGCACTCAGCCGTGTGGCATGCGCCTCCACCCGCACATCCGGGTTGATCGCGGTCGCGGCGGCGGCGGCGGAGGCAACCTTCGCAACGCCGACGCGGTCTGTGCTGTGGGCGACCTGGCGTTGCAAATTCGACAGATCCACCACATCGTCATCCACAATGCCGATCGTGCCGATCCCAGCGGCGGCCAGATATAGCATCAGCGGCGAACCAAGCCCGCCCGCGCCGATGATTAGCACCTTGGCGGCTTTCAGCTTCGCCTGGCCAATCCCACCCACCTCCTGCAACAGGATGTGGCGCGAGTAGCGCTGGATTTCGTCTTCCGTGAAATCTAGGTCCATGCTTCTGATAATAGGATGA
The DNA here is from genome assembly GCA_027353465.1 of Acetobacteraceae bacterium. Taxonomy (GTDB): domain Bacteria; phylum Pseudomonadota; class Alphaproteobacteria; order Acetobacterales; family Acetobacteraceae; genus Rhodopila. The sequence continues at coordinate 11,630 of DAIEHR010000057.1, forward strand.
CGACGCGCTGCATGACAGGGGATCGATGACGCAATTCAGCAATCCAGCGACAGAAGGCGGCGCCCTGGTGCTGTTCTCCGGCGGACAGGATTCGACGACCTGCCTGGCCTGGGCGCTGGAACGCTATAATCACGTGGAAACCATCGGATTTCACTATGGCCAGCGGCACGCGGTGGAGATGGAGTGCCGAACGCCGATTCGCATGGCCCTGGCATCGGCCACGCTGGGGCCGGACCATATCGTCGATCTGACAACCGCGATCGGCGGTTTGGGGCAGACCGCGATGACAGCCGATATCGC
>DAIEHR010000011.1 GCA_027353465.1 Acetobacteraceae bacterium
GCATGTCGGCCGCCGGAATTTTTCTAGGCCTTGCCTCCGGTAAGACCGCCGATCCGAATGAGGTTCGACGGCTTAGAAATGCGCTGGTGGCGTACTGCGCCCGCGATACGATGGCGATGGTCGAAGTGCATCGTGCGCTGATGGCGTTGTCCGGCGATATCGAAGCCGCCGCGGGCACCAGCACGACCGCTTCTGACGCGCTGGTAAAGTAGAGGCTTGGTCCACAAGGAGCAGTCGAATGGCGCAAGACATCCAAGGAGACGATCCGATTCGACCACACAAGCGCCCGGAAGACTTCGCCGGGAGGCCGGAGGACACCGAGCCAGCGGTTGGGATTTTCTGGTTTGCCGTTGATGCCGCGGGCATCCTCGGCATGCTCGCGCAAATCTGCCTTCTGGCGGACGCTGAACCCTATGGCGACTGTTTGACTTTTCCGGACGGACATTACGAGGTCTGGACTCGTTGGCAACGAATAGGCCCACCCGACCGCGCGCTCGCGAGAACCATTAAAGAAACAGAATATGATGAATGGCCACGAGGGCGGATCGTGTTCGATCGAGCCATTGATCGGTTTATCGTCTATGCCGACCGGCGCATAACGTCGTTGGGTCTGACTGGGCGCATCGTTGAACATTTTCGCCTTCCCAAGGACCGGGTGATCATTCGGCACGATCAGCACTACAGCAGCCCACGATCGATCAAGGCCAGCGCCTGATGCTGAAAGGACAGGCCGCCGACGTGATCGCCTCTCTCCCGTGGCCGCTTGTGACGATCGACTTTGAGGCGAGTTCACTTGATCCCGCTGGATATCCCATTGAGGTCGGCCTGGCCGCCTGGCCCCGCCCGGACGAACCGATCAAAGGCTGGTCGGCGTTGATCTGTCCAACACAGGCGTGGCTGCGAGACGGCCACTGGAGTTTGGCCTCCGCAAAAGTGCATGGTCTGCATGGGCGTGACCTTATGGCGAGTGGCTGGCCCGCCGAACACGCGGCGCGGACACTTAACGCGGTCGTTTGGCCATGCGGAACCGCTTGGTGCGATGGCGGACCATACGACGCTCAATGGGCGCGAATGCTGTTTCGCGCGGCCAATGTCGATGCGACCTTTGTTCTCGACGACTGGCACCGACTCGCCATGATGCTCGGCAGGGTGGCACGAGAGCGCGCTCTCACCCGGCTGATATCTCGGCCAGCCAAACACCGAGCACGCGCCGACGCCGAACAATTGCTGCTGGCACTTGCCGACGCGGCAGAGATCGAAGTCGGTCCGGTAGAGGATTTAGACGTGGCGCGAGGTTAACCGGCACCGCATCCATCCCTGTCCTGTAGCGCGAGCGGATTTGGGGCGGCGATCAACTCCCTCCACCCGGTCGCGCCGATCTACCCGGTATCTGGGCAAGTTGGCCGACATAGTAATGAACTCCACGCATTGCACATGGTCCCGAGCTTGCCTGACCGGCAACGACCATGGAGGCTGCCATGATTGGTGCGTTCATTGGGTGTCCTCCCGGCGGTGTCGGCCGACCGTGTTTCTCGCATCCTTCGGCCGCAAAGTCATCAGCCGGCGAATGCGGACTCCAGCGCCGCGACGTCCAGCCTGGACATGCCCATCAGCGCCCGCATCATGCGACCGACCTGCACCGAGGTTCCGGCTTCCTGCATCCGTCCCAGCGCCGTGGGCACGATCTGCCAGGACACGCCAAACCGGTCCTTCAGCCACCCGCACCGTCCCGCCGCACCGCCGTCGGCTGTCAGTGCGTCCCAATAGCGGTCCACCTCCGCCTGATCCGCGCAGGGCACGGAGAACGAAATGGCCGGGGACAGCACGTAATGCGGTCCTCCGTTCAATGCCTGGAATGGCTGCCCATCCAGGGTGAACTCCACCATCAAGACAGTTCCCTTGGGGAACGGCATGCCCTCGCCGTAACGCGAGACCGTCCCGATCGCGGAATTGGGAAACAACGACACGTAAAACAGCGCCGCCTGCTACGCCGTGCCGTCAAACCACAGACAAGCCTTGATCCCAGCCATCACAGATCCTCCCTTAAACATCGGCCACAGGAATGCGAGTCACGCGTTGCGCATGGCCCCGATCTTGCGTAACCAATCCGGTAACAACCAGGGAGACTGCCGTCCAATGTCCCAGGCAACCGCCGATCCTCGCCTGATCGCCGCTCGGCATGCCCCGAAGCGACGCATGCGGCTGTCCTGGTCCGACCCGGTATTCCGAGCCATCGTCTGGCAGATGGTCATTGTGGGCATTGTTGCCGCGATCGCCTGGTATTTGATCAGCAACACCACGGAAAATCTAGCCGCCCGCCATATCGCCACCGGCTTCGCCTTTCTGGACCGGGTTGCCGGCATCCCCATCGGCGAGTCCATGATCCCGTATAATCCGGCGGTCAACACGTATGGCCGGGCGCTGCTGATTGGCGTGCTGAATACGTTGCAGGTGGCGGTGGTCGGCATTGTCCTGGCGACTATTTTAGGCACCCTGATCGGGATTGGGCGACTGTCGAAGAACTGGCTGCTGTCGAGACTCACCGCGTTCTATGTGGAAGTGCTGCGGGACATCCCGCTGCTGCTGCAACTGCTGTTCTGGTACACTATCCTCCAGGGCCTGCCTGCCCCGCGACAGGCACTGCACATCGGCAATGCGTTCTTTCTGACCAACCGGGGGATGCGGGTGCCGCTGCTGGATTGGCAACCGGCGCATAGCTGGGCGCTGCTGGCCTTCGCCATCGGTGCGATCGGGACCGGCTTCTGGCGCAGACATGCCACCCGCCAGCAGGAAGCGACCGGCCGGTGCCCCGCGACGTGGCCTGTCGCCATGGGTTTGTTGGTCGGCTTGCCTGTTGTGGTTTGGGCAGTGCTGGGGGCGCCGTTCACGCTTGTTCTGCCGGTACTGAAAGGTTTCAACTTCCAGGGCGGCGGTACTGTTAGCCCGGAATACTTCGCGCTGCTGGTCGGGCTGGTGACCTACACCGCATCGTATATCGCCGAGATCGTCCGATCGGGCATCCAGGCCATTCCCAAGGGTCAGTGGGAAGCCGCCGAGGCACTGGGACTGCGGCCCGGCGCGGTGCTGCGCCAGATCATCCTGCCGCAGGCGTTGCGGGTCATTATCCCGCCGATGACCAGCCAATATCTGAACCTGACCAAGAACAGCTCGCTTGCGATTGCGATCGGGTTCCAGGATGTGGTGTCGATCGCCAACACCACGCTCAATCAGACCGGCCAGGCGATCGAGGGGATCGCCTATATCATGGCTGTTTACCTGATGATCAGCCTGTCGATCAGTCTGTTCATGAACTGGTACAATGCGCGTATCGCGCTGGTGGAGCGTTGAGCCCATGAGCGAGACCACTGCCGAACACCTCCCGACCGAAGCTCGCGCGCAGCAGAAAGCCGCCGGGCCTGGCCCGTGGGCCTGGGCGCGGGCCAACCTGTTCGGGTCTTGGTGGTCCACCGCCGTGACCCTGGCGTTGGGCTACATCATCCTGCGCGTCCTGGTCTCGGTATTCGAATGGGGGATCGTGAACGCCATCTGGTCGGTGCCGTACGGCCCGACCGGCATCGCCAACACCGCAATCTGCCAGAACGCCAAGGGGGTCGGCGCCTGCTGGGCGGTGCTGGCCGACAAATACCGCCTGATCCTGTTCGGGCGCTACCCGTACGAGGAACAATGGCGACCAGCGATCGTCGTGCTGTTATTCATCGGGCTTTATGTCGTGTCCGCCATCCGGCGCTTCTGGCGCAAGGAACTCGTCCTGATCTGGATCGGCACGCTGACCGCCGTTGGGGCGTTGATGTGGGGCGGCTTCGCGGGCCTGCCGCTGGTCACCGAGGACTACTGGGGTGGTCTGCCGATCACCTTGATCCTGGCGACGTTTGGACTGGCGTTTTCCTTTCCCCTGGCGGTGCTGGTCGCGCTGGGGCGGCGATCAACCCAGTTGCCCGCCGTGAAAATTCTGTGCGTAGTGTATGTGGAACTGATCCGCGGCGTGCCGCTGATCTCTGTCCTGTTCATGGCCAGCGTGATGTTCCCGTTGTTCCTGCCGCCGGGACTGAACATCGACAAGCTGCTGCGCGCCCAGGTCGCCATCATCCTGTTCGCCGCGGCCTATCTGGCGGAGGTCGTGCGCGGTGGCCTGCAGGCGCTTCCCAAGGGCCAGGCCGAGGCAGCCGACGCGCTTGGACTGTCATACTGGAAGAAGACCGCCTTCATCATTCTGCCGCAGGCGCTGCGGCTGGTCATCCCGCCCTTGGTCAACACCTTCATCGGCTTCTTCAAGGATACCAGCCTGGTGCTGATCATCGGTCTGTTCGACCTGCTGACCATGGGAAAGGTCGCGCTAAGTGACCCTCCCTGGCAGAGCTTTTCCACCGAGGTCTATCTGGGGCTCGCGGCGATCTACATCGCCTTCTGTTTTGCCATGTCCACATACAGCCGAAGCCTGGAGCGTGACCTTAACCGCTCTCGCGGGCGCTGACGGAGAACGTCATGAGTCACACCCAATCCGCAAGCCAGCCCTTGGCCGGACCGCCCGCTATCGTGCTGGACAAGGTCAACAAATGGTACGGCGCGATGCACGTGTTGCGCGACGTGTCGCTGACGGTGGCGGAGAAAGAGCGGGTCGTGGTGTGCGGTCCGTCCGGATCCGGAAAATCGACCATGATCCGCTGCATCAACCGGCTGGAGACACACCAGGAGGGCAGGATCGTCGTTGATGGCACGGAACTGACCGACGATCTGCGGGCGCTGGACACGATCCGTCGGGACGTTGGCATGGTGTTCCAGTCGTTCAATTTGTTCCCGCACCTGACGATCCTGGAGAACTGCACGCTGGCGCCGGTCTGGGTCCGCAAGATGCCCAAGGCGGAGGCGGAAGAACTTGCCATGAGCTATCTGGAACGGGTGAAGATACCGGAACAGGCGAAGAAGTATCCCGGCCAGTTGTCGGGCGGGCAGCAGCAGCGTGTCGCTATCGCCCGGGCGCTGTGCATGCAGCCGAAGATCATGCTGTTCGACGAACCGACCAGCGCCCTGGACCCAGAGATGATCAAGGAAGTGCTGGACACCATGATCGGCCTGGCCGACACCGGGATGACCATGGTGTGCGTTACGCACGAGATGGGTTTTGCCCGGCAGGTCGCGCATCGGGTGGTGTTCATGGACCGGGGCGAGATCGTTGAAAGTGGCCCACCGAACGAATTGTTCGAAAACCCCCGAACGGACCGGTTGAAACTGTTCCTGAGCCAGATACTAAGGGGGCACTGACCGGTTCGGCGGAAGGCCGGCGGTCCTTGCCGTTCCGCCGGATGTCGGGACACAGATCAACGTGTTCGCGGGCTTTTATCCGTTGGCGGAGAAGCGTGCCCAGCGACGCGACCACGATTCTCCCTGTCAATCAGTGGTTCAGACCCAAGTAGCCCGCACGGTCCCGTAAAGGACCCCGCGCGAGACGGTTAGGACTTGCCATTATCGGCAGCGGTCAGCGCATCCATGGCGCCGCCGAAGCCGCGGGTAGAGAGCGGCGCCACGATTTCGGTATTGCCGCTGTCGTGCCATTTGATGCGGCCCGGTGCTTCCGCATCGTGGGCCCGCAGACGGCGGATGAGCGTATCGTCCTTCAGTTCAAACTGAGCGAAGCAACCCAAGCGGTTGCACTGGTTGAAGGCGATGGCCACAGGATCCCCATCCAGTTCCAGCAGCGCCGGCTCAGCCGTGCGAATGTTGACGGGAACCTGGAGGACAACCAACAGCGGTTTACCTTTGGCGGGACGCCCAAAGGCCAGCACCATGCCGATTTGCCGTTTTTGGTCCTGTATCGTCAGACTGGCTTCGCACAGCCTTGTCGCATCGGCGCGTCGGGTACACGACATGGCCCAGTCGCCAAACACCGATGTCGTGCGTTCCGGAACGGTCGCCGGGGACGCGGGTTGGGACGGCCGCTCGGATGCGGCCATGGCGGTCAGGCTGATCAGGGTTACTCCCAGAAGACCGCTTACCGCGCCAATCATCCAATGCGGGCTGTCGATTTTACGTTTCATCCCTGTCTCCATCATAGTATTTCAAACGGTCAGGCTGGTGCCACCGAGTAGTCAAACCGCTCACAACTCTCGTTTACATTAGCCACAAGGCGGCCTTTAGACGACCTGCTACGAAATCGCAACATCGGGAGCGATGCTCAGGGGCCTGCGCGGACCGCCAACCGGGGGTCTTGGTCCTGCCGATTCTGCCGACGCTGACACAGACAAAGAATAAAACATAATCCGGCGGGGAGACCAATTGGTTCGGGTCCCACGTCCAGATCTAGCGCCATATCTGTTTTTCGAAACGAAAAATCCATTATTATATATTAATACTGAAAAAGAAATGGTGGCGGCGAACTCTGGAGGACCGCACCCGTGCTCCGGGTCCAGGAGGCAGCAAAGGCTTGGTGCTTTCCCTCCCCGGTTGGGCTTCCGCAGTAAAATACCGCCTGTCTCAGGCACCCAGCAGATAATGCCCAATACACTTCTGAGTAGGCAATCATTGCCGATTGACCGATTACTGTTCGGAGGGAAGCATTAGGACAGCCGTCGAAATGTAGGGCAACGCCGCGTTACGCGCCCGCTAGGGGTGTCCAGCGCGGTCTGGTGCGATCTGTGGATTTCAAGGAGCCTAACGTGCCTCAAAATGAATACAACCGCTCAAACTCTGGCCTCGCTCAGACCCTAGCCGTCGCAACTATGCGAACGACGGCGGCTGATTACACCTCGACGGGAGCGGCGCCCGCACCCGCCCCGCCGGTGTCCCAGCATAAACAGCGATTCCGCAATAACTTGCTGTTCGGAACCGCCATGTCCGCCGTTTCGGCGGGCATCGCCCTGACGTCCCATATGGCGTCCGCGCAGCAGGCTTATTCGCCGCTGTTGACCGGTGTGGTGAACGGGCAGGGCGTCAGCAGTGGCTACATGGATATTGTTCCAGGCCCGTCGATGACTGTCGCCAATGCGACCGTTTCTGGCTTTCGAACCGTGGGCGGCAGCGGCAGCGGCGGCGGCGGCGGCCTCGGCGGTGCGATCTTCGTGGGCAGCGGCGCCGTTCTAAACGTTATCAATAGCACTTTCATCAATAACTATGCGGTTGGCGGCGCCGGCGGAACGGGCAGCTTGCAGGGCGGCAGCCTCAACGCGGGCGGGGTTTCCAGCGGTATCATCGGCATAACTATTCCGGGCATACCGGGGTTACCGGGCAGCACTCCATACGGCGCGACCGACACTTACATTTTTGGTGACGGGTCAGGTAACGGCCTGGCCGGCACGGGGGGTACCGCCGGTGTCAACGGCGCCACCACCTTTAGCGCCGGTGGAAGTGGTGGGGCCGGAGGCACCGGTCAGCAGGGATGGGCATCCAACCCGGTTGCGCTGAATGCTATCAGCGAAGCCAGCACCAACGTCAGCATCGCAACGGCGGCAGTGGGTGAATCCGCGACCGCCGCTTCAATCGCCACTCAGTCCGTTGTGCAATCTTCGGTGCAACTCGCTTCCGATACCGCGCAGGCCGCGGTTGATGCCGCATCGGTTGCGGATTTCCCCGCGGCGGCTGTCGCGGCTGCCAATATTGCTCGTACTGCGATTGCCCTCGCGAATGATGCCTTCAATATCTCGATCACCGCGCAGAACGAAGCGCTAGCAAACTCTCAGGCGGCAACCGCCGCGCAGGCCGAGAGTCTGGCCGCGCAGCAGCTGACGGATGCATCGAATGCGCTGGCGTCCTGGAATGCAGGCCTTGCCGCGGGAACGTATGGCAACGGCGGGACGGGTGGCCAGGGTGGTCAAGGTGGGGCAGGCGGTTTTGGCGCGGCCGGCGGTGCCGGCGGCAATGGCGGTATGGGCGGCCTTGGTGTTAGCCTCGTTCCAAATTCCGGCAATGGGGGCGCTGGCGGTTCCGCTGGTATCTCGGGCTTCGGCGCAGGCGGCAGCCAGGGCGGTAATGGCGGTATGGCTGGCGGCCCGGGTGGCCAAACCGGTTCGGCTGGTGTCGGTGGGATCGCCGGCTTCGGCGGTGGCGTCGGCAGCAGTGGTACCGGCCTGAACGTCAGCGCGCCCACGGGCGGCGCTGGTGGTTCCGGCCTGGGAGGCGCGATCTTCGTGCAGGACGGTGGCACCGTCCTTGTCAATGGAACCAGCACGTTCATGGGCAACGGCACGATCGCCGGTAATAGCCTGAATGGCGGAGCGACCGGCACTTCGGCGGGCTCCTCAATCTACCTGAATGGCAATTCGCAGTTGATCCTGGGAACACTGCCTACGGATGTCATCACCTTCATTGGCGCCGACTCCATCGCCGACGATTCATCGTTCAACGGTATGTATGGCAACGGCGCAGTCACCATCGCCGCCGGTCTGACCATTTTCGCGCCTGGAACCACCAACTCCTACGCCGGTACAACGACGATCGGGAGCATCGCCAACCCACTCAGCACACCCGGATTGGGCGCCCGGCTTCGGGCCAATGACGCCGACGGGCTTCCAGCCAAGAGCCTGCTGAATTTCACCAATGCAGGTATCCTGGAAACGAACGGCACGTTCAACCGCTACGTGGGGAACACCGCCGGCCAGGTGGAGTGGACAGGATCGGGCGGTTTTGCGGCGGTCGGCGGTGCACTGACGGTTACGCTACAGAACAATACAACGCTGTTCGGTGGCGTAAACAGCTTCGTACCCGTGGGCAGCACGCTGGTGTTTGGCGCGGTGGACGCGACCGATGCCGTGACCTTCACCAACCCAATCAACACCGGGTTGGCCCCCATCTTCAACATCACCGTCACGCCAAACCTGGCGCAACCCAACGAGTTGCAGCCTAGCCTGAGCGTCGCGTCGAACATCGACTCCGCAACTCTGACGGGCCCGATCAGCGGCCCGGGTGGGCTGTCGATCAATGACCCGGTTAACACCGGCACGCTGATCATGCTGGCTCCGAACGTGTACGTGGGACCGACCCTCCTGAACGGCGGCCAACTGGTTCTTAGCGGCTACGGTAGCATTGCCACCTCGTCCTCGGTGGACATCACCAATCCATCGGCTGTTCTTGATATCTCACAGACTAACAACGGCACGTCGTTCGTCAGTCTGACCGGCACCGGCACGGTCAATCTGGCTGACAAGCCGCTGACGATAACGCTGGGGCTTGGACCGGTTCTGGCCAATTTCAACGGCGTGATACAGGGCACGGGCTCATTCACAGTGGCTGGCGGCTGGCAGACGCTGAGCGGCGCGAACACCTATACGGGTTCTACCACTATCAATGCTGGCGCCAGCCTGGGACTGGCTGGAACGGGCAGTATCGGCACCTCCTCCGGGGTGATCGATAACGGCACACTGGACATCTCCGCCACGATATCCGGTGCCACGATCGCCACACTGTCAGGCTCCGGCAATGTGGCGCTGGGCAACCAGATGCTAACATTGACAACGCCAACCGACGTCTTCTCCGGTTCGATCACCGACGGAGGTACGGCCGGCGGTACATACGGCCAACTGACCGTCGCGGCGGGCATAGAGACCCTGACCGGCACCAACACCTACACGGGCGCGACCGCGATTGCCCCAGGGGCAACCCTGGCGCTGGCGGGCACCGGCGGTATCGCCAACTCGCAGGCGGTTGTCGTCATGGGCACGTTCGACATGTCGGCCACGTCCGCGGGTGCATCGATCGTTACGCTGGCCGGCATCGGCCAGGTCAACCTAGGCGGTCAAAACCTGACGGTGACCGGCGGCAACACTGCGTTCAGCGGCACGATCGCCGACGGCGGCATCGCAGGGGGCGCCGGGGGCCAGTTGACGATCACCGGCGGCCTGCAATCGCTGTCCGGCTCGAACACATACACCGGGGCGACCACGATCAGCCCTGAGGGCATGCTCGCTTTGGTTGGCACCGGCAGCATCGCCACATCATCCGGTGTGCAGTCGGATGGCATGTTCGATATCTCGCAGACGGCGAATGGCGCGTCGATTGCCACGCTATCCGGCGCCGGCCTCGTCGATCTCGGCGGACAGACACTGACACTGACGGCGGCCAACTCGACCTTCGCCGGCCACATCGTCGACGGCGGTCTTGGCGGCGGTTCAGTTGGGGCCCTGACGATTGACTCCGGCACCGAAACCTTGACCGGGATGAATGCCTACACGGGCGTGACGACGGTCGCGGCCGGCGCGACGCTTGCGTTGTCGGGGGGGGGTTACATCGGGACGTCGGCGGGCGTTGTCGCCAACGGCGTGTTCGACATTTCGGCGCTGCCATCCTACATCACAACGCTGTCGGGCGACGGAACAGTCGCCCTTGGCGCCTCCCAACTGACACTGACGGCCGCGAGCGGGGCGTTCAACGGCTCGCTGACCGATGGCGGTATCGCTGGAGGCACCGGCGGCAGTTTCAACGTCATGGCAGGCAACGAGACGCTGACCGGCCCGAATACCTATACCGGTTCAACCTATGTCGCGCCCGGCGCCAGCCTGTTTCTCGCGGGCACCGGCAGCATCGCCACCTCCAGCTATGTCGGGGTCGATGGAATCTTTGACATTTCCCACTCCACCGCCGGCGCCGCGGTCGAGGCGTTGTATTCCTCAGCCACTGGCGGTGTGGTTTACCTTGGCAACCAAACTCTCACCCTGACTGGCACCAACACCGCCAATAACAGCTATCAAGGCACTATCGGCGGCACTGGTGGCATTACCCAGGCTGGCGGCACGCAGATATTTGGCGGCTCCAACACCTACACTGGTGCCACCACAATCAGCACCGGGGCGAATCTGCAACTGATGGGCAGCGGTTCGATTGCCAGTTCCTCGGGTGTCGCGAACAACGGGACATTCGATATCTCCGCTACCACCGCCGGTGCGTCGATCACGACCCTGTCGGGCAACGGCACCGTGTCGCTGGGCGGCCAGGCGTTGACCTTGTCTAACGCGTCCAGCAGCTTCAGCGGTGTCATCGGGGGTGCGGGAAGCATCAACCTCGCCGCCGGCACCGAGACGTTGACCGGCACCAACACTTACAGCGGCGGAACCACCGTCGGCACGGGCGCGGCGCCGAACACGGACACGACCCCGTCCACCACCACCGCAACACTCAGGATCGGCAGCGGCGGAGCCCTGGGAACAGGGCCGCTGACGCTGAATAATGGCACGTTGGTTCCGACAACGACCGCCGTGACCGTGTCGCAGCCGGTGACGCTGCTCGGCAGTACAAACTACCTCAACACCAACAACACCGCGACCACCCTGACACTGTCCAACGTCATCAGCGGCAGCGGGGCGATGATCGCGTCGGGTGGCGGCACATTGTTCCTGAGCGGAAACGCCAATACCTACACCGGTGGCACGACCGTCATCCAGGATACCACGTTGAAAATCGCATCCGACGGCTCGCTGGGTGCGACCAACGGTCCCTTGGTGGTGACCAGCGGCAGTCAGGTGGTGGTTGAGTCGAACATTACGACCAATCGGCCGATCACCCTGTATCCGGGGGCGACGATCGACAGCAACGGTTACACGGTCAACCTGAGCCCGGGACAGGTCACCATGGCCTCCACGACGGGTCCGGATACGCTGCTGTTCTCGCCGTCCACGCCGGGGGTCACCGGGCCGCATCTGACCAATGGGGCATTCCAAATCACCAATCAGGTCCTGACCGTTGGCGGCGGTGCCACTATGGGCGGCGTCGGCACCGTCAGCGGCGCTACGTTTATCAACGGTATCTTGTGGCCGGGTAACAGCCCTGGCACGCTGACATTCACCGCGCCGCTGGTTCTCACCGGGACCTCTAGCTACAACGTCAATATCGACGGCACCGGGACGGGGACCGGTGCAGGCAACTACAGCCGCACTCTTGTGACCGGAACCGGTAACACCTTCACCGCGGGTGGCACGATCCAACCAATCCTGCGCGGGATCACCGGAAGCGCCACCAACACTTACACCCCGCCCGTAACCGCGTCCTTCGACGTCGTGAATGCGACAGGTGGCGTCACGGGGTCGTTCGCCTCGCTGACCCAACCGGCCTCGGGCCTGTCGGCTGGCACCCGCTTCGATGCGCTCTACACGGCTAACGACATTACCCTGCATGTCACCCCGGCGGACTATACGAACCTGTCCCCTTGGGCAACGACTCTCACCCCTAACCAGAACCAGATCGCCATCGGCTTCAACGCGTTGCGTGGCACCGCCGGAGTGCGTAACGACACCGCCGCGACCACGGCCCTGGGAATCCTGTACCAGGCGCAACCCGAGACCCTGCCGGTGATCTTCAATACGCTCGCTGGGACAATCTATGGGGACACGCTGATGGCCGGACTGGACCGCAGCCGCGTGTTCAGTGGCTCGATCAGTGAGCGGTTGGATTCGGCACGCGAAGGTGTGGGCTCGCCTAATGTGTCGCTGACCCAGACGGACTCCGGAATCACCATCTGGACCGCCGCTCAGGGCCAGAACCTCTCGGTCAACGCCGATAGCAACACGACCGGCTACAAGGATACCGCCGGCGGCTTCGTGATCGGTGCCGACAAGGCGTTCAACGAGAATGTCCGCCTGGGTATGGCGGTCGGCTCCTCGTTCGGGTCGATTTGGTCGGGGACAGGCGCTACGTCGCAACTGACGCAGACTAACCTGATGACTTATGGGTCCTATACATTCGGCCGCGGCTTCGTGGACGGCCAAATTGGTGGTAACTATGGCGACGCGGTCGTCCGCCGCGGGCAGCCGACCTTCGATCAGGCGGCAAATGGCAACCCACGGGGTGCGGGCTTCGATGCCAGCATGGATGTGGGCCGCACCTACCAGGTCAACGGTTTCACATTGACACCGTTGGTCGGGATGCGGATTGATCAGACGAACCGCGGTAGCCTGACTGAAGCCAACGCGGGCGCCCTGTCGCTGGCGGTCGGGGCTTCCCAAGCGACCAGCGTGATGAGCAATTTCGGTGGCAGAGCGAGCACGACGTTCGGTTTGGGCGGCGGCTATCAGATGTCGATGACCGGGCGCTTGTTCTGGGGTCATGAGTTCGGCGACACGACGACGGTGACGACGGCAGCCTTCACCTCCGGCATGGCTGATCCGGCGATGGCCTTTCAGAGCGCCAAAATTGGTAGGGATGGGGCGCTCGGTGGCCTCGACATGGATGTCCGCGCCCCGAACGGACTCGTGTTCTTCGCTGATGCCGGCGCGGACGTTCGCAGCAACTACGAAAGCTACACGGCAACGGGCGGCGTGCGTATCAACTGGTAACCAGTTTTGCCGGATGCGCTGCCTTTGCGGCCCCGGGAGCAATCCCGGGGCCCTTTTTTTGCCTGGGGTGCCACAGAGTCCGGTTTCTCGCGAGGACGCAATCCACGCGAAGTCGGTCCATATGCGGAAAGGAACAGACCGCCCGCCGCGCTGGTGTTCGATGCGGCTTCAGCCAACAATACATTCCGTGACCGGGACCTGCCGTGATCTGGCGGCGGTCGTCGAGATGACGGCGCTGGCGCGCCGGGCCAACCTCTCGATCGAACCCATGGGGGCGATTGTCTCCTTTACCACGGGCCGCTGTTCGAAAACCCGAAGACGGAGCGGTTGAAATTGTTCCTGAGCCAGATATTAACGGGCATTGATGCAGTCGAACATTGAGGATTGGCAATGGCGCCGAGTCATTTAGAGCAAGGCATCGCAACCGCCCTGTCCCATCTGAATGCCGGCGATCTGGACGCGGCGGCGGCGGTCTGTGCCGGCTTGCGACAGCTTAAGCCCGACGATCCCGCCGTCGCTCAGCTTGAGGCAACCATCGATCTGCGCGCCGGCCGTCCGGAGCAGGCGTTGACCGCGATCCGGCGCGGCCTCGCCACCCGCCCACTGCATGTGCCGTCGCTGATCCTGGCCGCCCGGGCGGCCCTGGCCGCCGGCATGGCGGATCAGGCGGTGCCCCCGCTGCGCGAAGCCGTGGCCCGGGCGCCGGATCAGGCCGAACCCGCATTCCTGCTATGCCACACGCTGCTGGAACTTGGCGACCCATCGCTTTCCGCGATGCTGGACCTGACGGCGGCACGGCACAGAACCCATGCCCGGGAGTGGCAACAACTCGGCCTGCTGCTGCAACGCGCGCAACGGCAAGCCGCCGCGCTGGCCGC